>NZ_CP019508.1:2234903-2567307 GCF_002002865.1 Brevundimonas sp. LM2
CGCCCATCTGGCGGCGGTGTGCGGCGTGGCCGTGGGCGGCGGCCTGTGCGCCATGCTGCTCGAGGTCGCCCTGACCGGCGCCGGCCCGGCGCTGGGCGACTATGGGGCATGGACGGCTGCGCTCATGATCGCGCTGTACGGCCTGCACATGGGCTGGAGCCGCATGGTTCTGGACTGGCGAAGCAGCGGGGCCCTGACCCCCAGCATCGTCCTGGTCGGGGCCACGCGCCATGCCGAGCAGCTGATCCGCGACGCCCTCCAGCGCCGCGACATCAACGTGCTGGGCGTGTTCGACGACCGTCTGGCGCGCTCGCCCGACAGTATCGAGGGGGTGCCGGTGCTGGGCGACGCCGAGGCGCTGATGACCCACCGGATGACGCCCTATGTCGACCGCATCGTCCTGGCCATCGACCCGAAGGCGGAGAAGCGGGTCCGCGAACTGACCGCCCGCCTGTCGGCCCTGCCGAACGAGGTCACCCTGCTGATCGACCCGGTCGATGCGGGCGAACGCAGCGCGGCGCTGGACCGGCTGGCGCGCGCCCCCCTGGCCTCGCTGGACGGCCCGGTCGACGACGACCGCCGCGCCTTCAACAAGCGGATGCAGGATCTGGTCATCGGGCTGCTCGCCGTCGTGTTGTTGTCGCCGATCATCCTGCTGACGGCCCTGGCGATCACGCTGGACAGCCCGGGGCCGGTGTTCTTTCGCCAGCGTCGCCACGGCTTCAACCACGAGGAGATCGTGGTCTGGAAATTCCGCTCGATGCGGCCCGAGGTCGCCGACGCCACCGCCAGCCGGCAGGTCACGTGCGACGACGACCGGGTCACGCGCCTGGGCCGTCTGCTCCGCTCCACCAGCCTGGACGAGCTGCCGCAGCTGTTCAACGTGCTGAAGGGCGAGATGTCGCTGGTCGGTCCCCGCCCCCACGCCATCGGCATGAAGACCGGCGCGGTCGAGAGCGCGCGTCTGGTCGCCGAATACGCCCATCGGCACCGGATGAAACCGGGCATGACCGGTTGGGCCGCCATCCACGGCTCGCGCGGCCCGCTGCACAGCGCCCAGGACGTGCGCCGGCGGGTGCAGCTGGACGTCGACTACATCGAACGCCAGTCGCTGTGGCTGGACCTGTATATCATGGCCAAGACCCTGCCCGTCCTGCTGGGCGACCGGGTGGCCGTCCGATGATCGGGCGTCGCTGATGTTCTGGCGCGGCGTCTGGGGTTATCTGCCCGCGAATATCGTCCAGGGGCTGGTCGGGTTCGGGGCCATCGTCGTCTTCACCCGACTGCTCAGCGCCGAGGATTTCGGCCGCTATGCCATCGCCTTTTCGGTCATGACCCTGGTCCATGTCGGAACCTTCAGCTGGCTGGAGGCGTCGATGGCGCGCTTCTGGGCGGCGGAGCAGGACCAGGGCCTGGCCGACCATTTCGCCACCCTGTATCGCGCCACCGCCCTGATGACGGCGGCGATCCTGCCGCTCGCGGCCCTCGGGTTGTGGTTGGCCCCGATCGGCGAGGGGCTGAAGCTGGCCATCGGGATCGGACTGGCCGGTATCCCGATCCGGGCCCTGGCCAAGCTGGCGCAGGAACGGTTCCGCGCGGCCGGCGAGGTCGGCAAGTCGGCGACCATGGACATCGGCGTCACCCTGACCGGCTTTCTGATCGGGGCCGGCTGCGCGCTGCTGGGCGTCGGGGCCGCCTCGCCCCTGGTCGGCCTGGCCGTCGCCCCCCTGCTGGCCCTGCCCTTCGTCCTGCCGGGCGAGCTGAGGCGGGCGCGCGGCGGGGTCCACCACCGCGATCGGCTGTTCGGCTATGCCCGCTACGGCTATCCGATCGCGGCGGGGCTGGGCCTGTCGCTGATCATGGCCTCCACCGACCGGTTTCTGCTGGAGATCTTCATGGGGCCCGCCGCCGTCGGAGCCTATCACGCCGGCTACAGCCTCTCGAGCCGGACGCTGGACGTGCTGTTCATCTGGCTGGGGGCGGCCGGGACCCCGGCCCTGATAGGGGCCTGGGAGCGCGGCAGCCGCGAGGCCTTCATGACCGCCGCCCGCGAACAGGCCTCGACCTTCCTTTTGATCGGCCTGCCCGCCGCCGTGGGCGTCGCCCTGGTCGCCCGGCCCCTGGCCGACTTCATGATCGGCGAAGACCTGCGCGGCGTGGCCGCTTCCGTCACGCCCTGGATCGCCCTGTCGGCCCTGCTGTCGGGCCTGACGTCCTACTATCTCAGCCAGGCCTTCGTGCTGGGTCGGCGCACCGACCGGCTGTTGCTGACCCTGTGCATTCCCGCTTTGTCCAATGTGATCCTGAACCTGATCCTGGTGCCGCGGATGGGGGTGATGGGGGCGGCCGTGGCCACCACCACCAGCTTCGGCATCGGCGCCCTGGCCTCCATCACCATGGGGCGCGGGATCGTCGCCATGCCCATCCCCTGGACCACCCTGTCGCGCTGCGGCCTGGCGTCCGGCCTGATGGCCGCGGCGGTGCTGCTGTTGCCCGCCCCCGGCGGGATCCTGGAACTGGGGCTCAAGGCCGGCGGCGGGGCGCTCGTCTATGCGGCCGCGGCGTGGAGCCTGAACGCCGCGGGCGTCCGGGATCTGGCGGCCCGGCTGATCGCCGCCCGCGCCGAGCCGAGGCCGGCCGCATGATCCTTCCCCTGGTCACCGACAATGCCTCGCGGGCATCCGCCACGCCCGCCGTCTCGGTGCTGATCCCCTTCCTGCGCGACGACCCGACCGACCTGCTGGGTCTGCTGGACGCGGAAGCCGGGGCACTGGGCGGTTCGGTCGAGATCGTGCTGCTGGACGACGGCACGGGCGACACCGTCCTGACCGAACGGCTGCAGGCGACGATCCGGGCGATGGCCCTGCCGGTCCGCCTGATCACCCTGACCATGAACGAAGGCCGGTCGAAGGGCCGCAACCGCCTGGCCAAGGCCGCGCGGGGCGGCAGTCTGCTGTTCCTCGACAGCGACATGCGGCCCGACCATGGCCGGTTCCTGTCGACCTGGGCCGATCTGGTGGCGCGCGAGAACCCGGCCGTGGCCTTCGGCGGCTTCTCGCTGCTGCAGGCCCCGACCGACGCCCGGTTCGCGGTCCACCGGGCCATGGCCGCGCGCAGCGAGTGCGTGCCCTACCAGGAGCGGGCCAAGACGCCGGAGAAATACGTCTACACCTCCAATCTCCTGGTCCGGCGCGACGTGTTCGAGACCGAGGCCTTCGACGCCGAATTCACCGGCTGGGGCTGGGAGGATGTGGAGTGGGCCATGCGGGTCGCGCGCCGCTTCGCCGTGGTCCATGTCGACAACCCGGCCACCCACATGGGGTTGGACACCGTCGAGGCCCTGGCCGGCAAATACGAGCAGTCGGCCGTCAATTTCGCCCGTGTCGTCGCCCGGCATCCCGACATCGTCAGCGGCTATCCCAGCTACAAGGCGGCCAAACTGCTGAAGCGCGTCCCAGCCCTGGCGTCGGTCCGGCCGTGGATCAGGCGCGCCGCCGTCGCGGGCTGGCTGCCGAGCGGGGCGCGGGCCTTCTCGCTGCGCCTGTACCGCGCCGCCCTCTACGCGGAGACGGTGTGATGGGCGACGTCTCGGTGATCGTGCCGACCATGCGCCGGCCGGATAGTCTGGAACGGGCGCTGCGGTCGCTGTTCGCGCAGAGCGGCGTCGCCGACCGGCTGACCTCGATCGTCGTGGTCGACAACGATCCCGCGGGCACGGCAGCCTCAGGCGTCGCGCGTCTGGCGCCGGACAGTCCCTGCCCCCTGATCTATCGGCACGCGCCGCAGCCCGGCGTGGCCACCGCCCGCAACGCCGGTCTGGCGGCCACCGAGGCCCCCCTGATCGCCTTCCTGGACGATGACGAGGCGGCCTCGCCCGGGTGGCTGAAGGCTCTGCTGGACGCCCAGACGCTGACCGGGGCCGATGCCGTCTTCGGACCGATCACCGGTCGCGTGCCCGAGGGCACCGGCTGGGCCACCCCCCACCTCGAGCGGTTCTTCGGCCGCGAGTGTCCGACGTCCACAGGGTTGATCAACCACAGCTACGGCTGTGGAAACTCCCTGCTGGTGCGCGCCACCGCCCTGCCCGGCCCGGCCCCCCTCGATGCGCGCGCCGACCAGAGCGGCGGCGAGGACGACGTGCTGTTCGCGGCCCTGGCCGCGCGCGGCGGGCGTTTCGGCTGGGCCGCCGAGGCCCGGGTCGAGGAGTTCGCCCCGCCGCACCGCGCAACGATGCGCTATGCCCTGTCGCGCGCCTTCGCCTATGGCCAAGGCCCGAGCCAGACGGCGGCCAAGGCCGGAAACTGGCCGGGCGTGGCCCGCTGGATGCTGATCGGCGCCGCCCAGGCCGGGGTCTGGGGCGTGGCGGCGATCGCCCTGACCGTCGTCGCCCACCCGGCCCGCGCCACGATGTTGGACCGCGCGGCGCGGGGCCTGGGCAAGCTGTTCTGGACCCAGGGGTTCGAACCCCGCTTCTATGGCGCGCGCGAACTGGCCCGGCTGGACGGGCTCAGGGCCCCGGCCTAGACCCCGGGGCGTCCAGCAGGGCGATCGCCTCGCGCACGTAGGCCGCATGGGTGACCACGCCGATGTCCAGCGCCTCGTCCCTCACCCACACCTCTTCGCTCAGCAGGCCAGCGATGAAGGCCGTGTCCGGCGCGATGGTGCCGGGCCGTTTGCGGGCGCTGGGCGTCCAGAAGACCGGACCGCCGGAGTTCCCGGGGAAGACGGCGAAGTCCAGCAGGAAGGTCGGGAAGGCGTCGACGGGCGACAGCGGCCAGGAGGCGATCCGCCCGACCCGCAGGATCGGAAATCCGGCCCGGTTGGCGGACAGGCCGCGCGGAAAGCCGAGCGACAGCAACTCATCGCCCGGCCCGACCTGCAGGGCCTCGAACGTCGTCCGGTCGGCCAGCCAGGCCAGGGGAATGGCCGCTCGGGCGAAGGGTTCGGGGGCCACGATCTCCATGACCGCCACGTCCTGATCCGGATGCCGTGTCCATAGGGCGGCGCCGGCGTCATCGCGGATCGACAGCGGCTGCGGATCGAACCGCCAGGCCCCCTCAGCCAGGGCGATGCGCCAGCCGATCCGCGCCTGAGGCTCCGGCATTTGTTCCAGCACATGGGCGGCCGTCACCAGAACCACGCGCGGCGTCCCGTCCGGCCGGGGGGCCTGGATCAGGAAGCCGGTGCCGACGGTCCGGGTGCCGGGCCCGGACGGCTGGTCCAGTTGGACCGTCGCGTCGATCAGGCCGACCGTCAGATCCCAGACGGGCGGCGCGACCGGCGGCGGGGCCTCCTGAACGGGCGGGGTTTGGAACATCGTTCGATCTCCGGTCACGGCATTTGACGCAGGCCTGCCCCGTCGCACAAGCTGTCGGTCTGTCCTACAGGGAAGGCCCCGCCATGAACCGCCGCCAGTTCGTCGCCACCACCGCTGCGTCCGCGCTGGTCGCCGCCGCCTCGCCCGTTTTCGCCCGCCCGTTCGGAGTTCCGATGACCCTGCCCACCCCGCCCGTCGCCAAGAAGATCCCGGTGACCATCGAACAGCTGGGCCGGACCCGGACCGACGACTATCAGTGGATGAAGGACGACAACTGGCAGGCCGTGCTGCGCGACCCGACCCTGATCAAGGCCGACGTCAAGGAGCACCTGATCGCCGAGAACGCCTACCGCGAGGCCATGCTGGCCTCGACCCTGCCGCTGCAGACTCAGATGTTCGAGGAGATGAAGGGGCGGATCAAGGAAGACGATTCGTCCGTGCCGGCGGCGGACGGACCGTGGGAGTACTACAGCCGCTTCGACACTGGGATGCAGCATCCGCTGTTCTGCCGCCGGCCGCGCGGCGGCGGGGCGGAGACGATCCTGCTGGACGCCAACGCCCTGGCCGAGGGCAAGGCCTATTCGGAGGTGTCGGCGGTCGAGCACAGCCCCGACCACGGCCTGTTCGCCTATGCCGAGGACGCCCAGGGCTCGGAGGTCCACCAGATCTACATCCGCGACCTTGCCAGCGGCGAGCTGCTGCCCGACCCGATCCCGTCGGCGACCGGCAACTTCACCTTCTCGCCCGACAGCGCCCACATCTTCTGGACCAACCGCGACGACAACGGCCGGCCGGACAAGATCTATCGCCGGCCCGCGCGGGGCGGCGAGACGGTGCTGGTCTATGACGAGGCCGACGACGGCATGTTCCTGGGGGTTGGACGGTCGGCGGACGACGCCTTCGTCCTGATCACCGTCCAGAACCAGGAGACGTCGGAGGCCTGGGCGATCCCGGCTGCCACGCCCGAAGCCCCGCCGACGGTCCTGGCCGCCCGTCGGGTCGGGGTCCGCTACGACGCCGACCACTGGCCCGACGGCTGGGTGTTCCGCACCAACGACGACGACGCGATCGACTTCAAGCTGATGACGTCCCCGACGGATCGGCCCGAGCGCGCGGCCTGGCGCGATCTGGTCCCCTATCGGCCCGGCCGGTTCATCGAGGGCTTCGACCTGACGTCCGCCCATCTGGCCTGGCAGGAGCGGGCCGAGGCCAACACCCGGATCGTGATCCGCGACAAGGCCGGCGACGAGCACGAGATTGCCGCCGACGAGCCGGCCTACGCCCTGTCGCTGGCCGGGTCGTCCGAGTTCGACACCACGGTCACCCGCTACGGTTACAACTCGCCGTCCACGCCCACCTCGACCTACGACTACGACATGGCCAGCCGGGCCCGCACCCTGATGAAGGTGCAGGAGATCCCCTCCGGTCACGATCCGGCCGACTATGTGGTCGAGCGGCTGAACGCGCCCGCCCCCGACGGCCAGATGGTCCCGGTGACGGTCGTGCGGCGCAAGTCCACGCCAGTCGACGGCTCGGCCCCGCTGCTGCTGTACGGCTACGGCTCCTACGGCATTCCGATGCCCGCCGGCTTTTCGACCGGGCGGCTGTCGCTGGTCGATCGCGGCTGGATCTATGCCATCGCCCACATCCGGGGCGGGTCGGACAAGGGCTGGGGCTGGTTCCTCGAGGCCCGGAAGATGACCAAGAAGAACACCTTCACCGACTTCATCGCCTCGGCCGAGCATCTGATCGCCAACCGCTATGCCAGCGCGGGCAAGATCGTGGCCCAGGGCGGATCGGCGGGCGGGCTGCTGATGGGCGCGGTCACCAATATGCGGCCCGACCTGTGGGCCGGCATCATCGGCCAGGTGCCCTTCGTCGACGTGATCAACACGATGTCGGACGTCAGCCTGCCCCTGACCCCGCCGGAGTGGCCCGAGTGGGGCAATCCGATCGAGGATCCCGAAGCCTACGACTATATGATGAGCTACAGCCCCTATGATCAGGTCGAGGCCAAGGCCTATCCGGCCATCCTGGCGACGGGGGGTCTGTCCGATCCGCGCGTCACCTATTGGGAACCTCAGAAATGGGTCGCCAAGCTGCGGCCGGCGACCACCTCGGGCAATCCGGTCCTGCTCAAGATCAATATGGAGGCCGGGCACGGCGGAGCCTCGGGCCGCTTCGACTATCTCAAGGAGGTCGCCCACGACTATGCCTTCGCAGTCTGGGCCATCGAGCGAGGCTGGGAGACGGCGTGATCCGCGAGGCGACCGCGACCGACCTGCCGGCCATCACGGCCCTGTATGGCCGCGAGGTCCTGACCGGCACGGCGACCTTCGAGCTGGAGCCGCCCTCGCTGGCCGAGATGACGGCCCGGTTCGAGGCCGTGCGAAGCAAGGGCCTGCCCTGGCTGGCGGCCGAGGTCGATGGAAGGTTCGCCGGCTATGCCTATGCCTCGCCGTTCCGGCCGCGCCCGGCCTATCGCTACGGGGTCGAGGGCTCGATCTATGTCGAGGAAGCGGCGCGAGGTCGGGGCGTCGGGCGCGCGCTTCTGACCGGCCTGATCGAGCGAGCCCGCGCCCTCGGCCTGCGCCACGTCATCGGAGCCATCAGCGACAGCGCCACCAGCGAGGCCTCCATCGCCCTGCACGAGCGCCTGGGCTTCCGGCGCGTGGGTGCCTATGTCCAGGTGGGATGGAAGTTCGACCGCTGGCTGGACGTCCACCTGATGCAGCTGGACCTCGCCCCCGAGGGGTCCCCCCCGACCGGGCCGGGTCTGAACCTCGGCGGCGGGTTGGCTTGAGGCGAGCCTGCATCGCGCCTAGATAGGGTCATGGCGACATTTCGGACCCTGTTGATGCTGCTCGGCGCTCTGGGTGTCCTGCTGCTGGGTGCAACGTCGCCGGTCATGGCCGAAACCGGCCCGCCGCCCTGCCACGAGATGGCGGGCATGGTCGGCATGGATCACGGCACGCCGACTTCCACGCCCGAACGGCCCATGAAGAGCATGGCCTGCTGTGTCGCCTGTATCGCCACCCTGGGCGTGCCTCCACCCCTGCGGTCGGCCGTCGCGCTGCCTCGCGCGCGTCCGGTGGCGCTCGACCGCGCCCTGCCCAATGGCCTGCTCACAACGCCCGAGACCGGACCGCCCAAGGGCTGAACCTTCCGAACAGATTCGTCGGCGAGCCGCTCGCCACCCCGAACTCTCTTTGCAAGGAGCCCTTGATGGCTGCCCAATCTCTCGCCGCGCTCAGCGCCGGCGCTTCGCTGCTCGCTCTCGCCCAGCCTGCGTTCGCGCAAGCCCATGCCGGGCACACAACGCCGACCCCGGCTGATCCACACGCCGATCACGCCATGATGCCGGCACCCACCCCACAGACCGCGCCGCAGCCGCTTAGCCCGAAGCCCGATGTGCCCGGCATGGACCATTCGATGCAGGACATGTCGTCCATGGAGGGGATGAATCACGGCGACCAGCCCATGACCAGCGCCCTCGGTCCATGGCCCTTGAGCCGGGATGCCTCGGGCACCAGCTGGCAGCCGGACGTATCGGAGCACGCCGGCATCCATACGATGCGGGGCGACTGGTCCTTCATGACCCATGCCTTGCTGAACCTGACCTATGACGGCCAGAATGGTCCCCGAGGCGACAAGCAGACCTTCGTTTCCGGCATGCTCATGACATCGGCGCGGCGCGCTTTCGACGACGGATCGACGATGAACCTTCGGGCCATGGTCAGCCCCGATCCCCTTATGGGCAAGCGCGGCTATCCCCTGCTGCTCGCCGCCGGCGAAACCGCCGACGGGATTCAAACGCTGGTTGATCGCCAGCACCCGCACGACCTGTTCATGGAGCTTTCGGCCAGCTATGCGCGCCGTCTTTCCGACACCGACAGCGTCTTCGGCTACATCGGCCTGCCGGGCGAGCCGGCTTTCGGGCCACCCGCCTTTATGCACCGCATGAGCACGATGGATTCGCCCGAAGCGCCCATCACCCATCACTGGTTGGATTCGACCCATATCGTGTTCGGCGTGGCGACCCTGGGCTGGGTGCACGATGCCTTCAAGCTGGAGGCCTCGACCTTCAAAGGGCGCGAGCCGAACCAGCATCGCTACGATATCGAACGGCCGGAGTTCGACAGCTGGTCGGTGCGCGCCTCCTGGAACCCATCCCCAGAATGGTCGCTGCAGGCCTCCTATGCCGACGTGACATCGCCCGAGCAGTTGTCGCCCGACGATGACGACACGAAATGGTCCGCCAGCGCCATCCATACCCGCCGGATCGGGACCGAGGGCTGGTGGTCCACGACGCTCGCCTGGGGCACCAAGGCCCACGGCGGCGACGATGCGACCAATGCGCTGGCGTTTGAGTCTGCCTTCAGCCCCAACGCGCGTTGGACTGTGTTCGCACGAGCCGAACGGACGGAAACGGACGAGTTGCTAGAGCTGCCCGGCGGGGCCCACGGCCCGGTCTATACTGTCGGCAAGGTCTCGATCGGCGCAATCCGAGACTGGCGCGTGGCCGAACACGTAACGTTCGGGCTGGGCGCGCTCTACGCCAGCAACTTCGTACCGAATGATCTCGAGCCGGACTACGCGGGCGATCCAGACGGCGGGATGATCTTCATGCGGTTGAAGATCGACTAGTCGCTCAGTGCGGCGCGATCGTCGCCGGCGGCGTGGACAGCCAGGGCGCCAGACGGAACTTGCGGGGCGGGTCCCCGACGGTACGGTTCAGGATGAACTGGCCGGCGAAGGCGACGACCGCGCGGATGGTCTGCTCGTCGAACGGTTTGCACACCGCGCCCAGGGCCCCGGCGAACCCGTCGGGGATCTGTTCGGGGTTGGCGGTCAGGAAGACGACGGCGGTGCCGTACTCGGTCACCAGCCGGTGGGCGATCTGAGGACCGGTCATGCCGTCCAGGAGGTTGACGTCGACCAGGGCCAGCGTCGGGCGCTCCCGCTCCGCGATCTGGAACGCGCCCTCCCGATCCATGGCGCAGCCGACCACGTCGCATCCGGCGTCGCCGAGCACGAGCTCCAGCTCCATCGCGAGAATGGCCTGGTCTTCCACGATCATGACCCGAAGGTCAGAAGCTTGATTCACCCACGTACCCCAAAGCCGGCCGCCGCCCTTACCCGCTACTGTGTCGGTTACCGCACACGGGAAACGCGCGCTTGGATAAAGGGTTCACCCCCTCTAAGAAAAGCGTCAGTCTATGATGCCCGGGGGGCGAATGACCGCAAGCGCGGAAGTCCGGATCGCGGCGCTGGAGCGCCGCCTGTCCGGTAGTTACAGTCTGCTGCAGGCGCTGGTGGGAATACGTCTGCGCAGCGTCACGGATCCCGAAAGCCGTCGCCACCTGACCTGGCTCAGCGACGTCGTCGCGGCCATGGGCCTGTTGAACCGACGGATCAGCGAGGACGGTCCCGTCGATTTCGCCGCCTATCTGGACGATGCGATCGGCTTCTGGCGGCGCGTCGCCGAGACGCGCGAGATCCAAATCAGCGTCCGTGCGGTAGAAATCCTGTTGCCCGAGACCCACGCCCTGCCCCTGGCCATCATCGTGCACGAGGTGATGTCGAATGCCGTACGCCACGGCTTTCCCGACGATCGGCGCGGCTCGATCGCCGTGGCCTATGCCCGGGCCTCGGACGGCATCAGCCTGATCATCCGCGACACGGGAGTCGGGGCCCCGCGGATCGCACCGGGCGACGGTCTGGCCCTGGTGCAGGGCCTGGTCGAGCACCTGGGTGGAACGTTCGCCATCGAGACGGCCCCGGCGGCCGGGGTCGGCATTCGCGTCCGCCTGCCCATCCCGGGCACCACGACCCACTGAGCGGTCAGGGCGCGGACGGCTTTGCGGTCAGCTGCGGCGGGGCGGGGTGGCTGGGGAACTAGGACTCGAACCTAGAATGACGGTACCAAAAACCGGAGTGTTACCATTACACCATTCCCCAGCAGGCCCGGTGCGCCCCGAGGCCTTGGCCTTGGGGAGGCGGTCGAATACGCCAAGCCCGACGGCGATGCAACACCCGCTTTCCGGACTATTTCGCGTCCGGAATGAACGGTGCTTGCGGGCCCCCGACCCCGTCGCTATAAGCCCCGTCCTCAAGTCGGAGTGTGGCTCAGTCTGGTAGAGCACTGCGTTCGGGACGCAGGGGTCGCAGGTTCGAATCCTGCCACTCCGACCATCTTTCCCGGTTCCCGGAACCGGCCGCCGTCGCGGCCATTGGTTCGCCGATGGAACAGACACCCCCCAGAAACCGCGCCAACCTTCGAATCAAGGGCAAGCGATTCGCCGTCGCCGGCCGGATCGAAGTGACACCCGCCGGCCTTCTGGCCATCGCCGGTCTGGTCAGCAGCATCCTGTTGTCGGTCGCCGCTGTGGTCGAGGTCTCGGCCGGGGCGCGCACCGGCCGCCTGCCCCGCTAGGATCGTCGGTCGGTCGCCGACCCGGCCACGGCCGCCAGGCGGGCCCCCACAGCCTCTATGGTGCGCTCGCCGAGCGCCTTGCGCCGGGCCAGCAGTTCGGGCGAGCCGGCGTCGTAGTCGGCCATCAGGCGTTTGACGAACGACCCGTCCCGGACCTCGCCCAGCACCGCGTCCATGGCCGTGCGCGAGGCCTCGCCGATCACGCGAGGCCCGGTCAGATAGGCGCCGTATTCGGCGGTGTTGGAGATCTTGGCGAAGGCCCCGGCGATGCCGCGCTCGTACATCAGGTCGGTGACCAGCTTGACCTCGTAGAAGCATTCGAACCAGGCGACCTCGGGCGGATAGCCGGCCTCGACCAGTTTGATGAAGGCCGCGTCGATCAGTTCGCCGACCCCGCCGCACAGCACGACCTGCTCGCCGAACAGATCGCTCTCGCATTCGGCCGCGAAGGTGGTCTCCAGGATACCCTTGCGGCCGCAGCCGAGCGCCGCCGCATAGGACAGGCCCAGGGCGTGGGCGGTGCCGGTGGCGTCCTGGTGCACGCCGAACAGGCAGAACACCCCCTCCCCGGCCTCGTACAGGTCGCGAATGCGCGGGCCGATGCCCTTGGGCGAATCGAGGATGACGTCCAGATCGGCGCGTGGCGCGACCAGCCCGAATCGCACCGACAGGCCATGGGCGAAGATCAGCGCGGCTCCGGGCCGGATGTTCGGTTCGATCTCGTCGCGGTACAGGTCGCGGTGGGCCTCGTCCGAGACCATCACGGCCACGACGTCGGCCCCGGCCGTGGCCTTGCCCGCCGTTTGCACCGGAAAGCCGTCCGCTTCAGCCTTCGCCCGCGTGGCCGAGCCGGCCTTCAGCCCGACGACGATATCGGTCACGCCCGAGTCGCGCAGGTTCAGGGCATGGGTGCGCCCCTGGCTGCCGTAGCCGATTATGGCCACGCGCTTTCCCCGAATGATCGACAGGTCGCAGTCGCGATCATGGAAGACGGGCAAGGGAGCGGCTAGGGTCTGGGTCATGACGCCCCTCATAACGCCTTCGTCCGTCGTCGCCTTCTGGAAAGAGGCGGGAAAGGCCAGGTGGTATGCCAAGGACGAGGCCTTCGACCGCGCCTTCCGCGAGGCGGGGCATGCCCTGCACTGGGCGGCGGCGCGACGCGAGTTGGACGACTGGATCGAGACGGCCGAGGGCGCGCTGGCGCTGATGATCCTGCTCGACCAGTATCCCCGGAACAGCTTCCGCGGCACGGGGCATCAGTTCGCGACCGATCCCCTGGGATTGATGTTCGCCCGGCGAGCCTTCGCCCTCGGCCATCCCGCCACCTTCGATCCGGACCTGCGCCAGTTCTTCATGACGCCGTTCGAGCATTCCGAGGATCTGGACGACCACGACGCCCTGATCCCGCTGCTGGGCGACGACATGCCGGAGGTGGCGAGATACGCCAAGATCCATCGCGACATCATCGTCCGCTTTGGCCGCTTCCCGCACCGCAACCGGGCGCTGGGGCGCGAGACGACGGTGGAGGAGCAGGCGTTCCTGGATCAGGGCGGGTTCAGCGGCTGAGCGCCGATCAGGCCCCCAGGAAGACCGTGCGGACGAAGGCGCGGTACGCGAGCAGCTGGCGCGCCATGATCTGCGGTTCGCGCAGGGTCTTCGACAGGATGATGCCGCCGTCGATGATGACGGTCAGCATGTCGGCCAGGTCGCGCAGGTCGATGTCGACGCGCGGCGGATAGACGGCGGCGATGGTCTCCAGGCGGGCGACGAACTGCGCCCGCCAGACCAGGGTAAGGTCGACGATCACGGCGCGCACCCGGGCGTCATACTGCTGGTCCTGATAGACGAAGCTGGCGACGAGGCAGCCCGGGCGGGTCGCCTGCACATCGATCAGGGTCTCGGCCAGCAGCTTCAGCCCGACCAGAAAGGCGTGCAGGGGATCTTCGTTCAGCTCGGCCGCACGATCGAAGATGTCCTCGAAGATCGACAGGTTCTGCGACCTGAACCGCTCGATGAGGCCCAGCGCCAGATCGTTCCGGTCGCGGAAATGATAGAAGAACCCGCTCTTGGTGATCGCGGCCTCGAACAGGATTTCGTCGATCGACGTCGCCGCGAAGCCCTTGGCCAGGACCGAGGCCTCGGCCACGTCCAGGATCCGGTCTCGGGTCTGATCGCCGCGAGAGACGCGGAGTCTGGGTCTTTCCGTGAGTAGAGACTGCACCATGAGTGCGGTTTTCCTCATTTCGACCACATGAGCGGGCGGCCAAAGACGCCGCTATCGTTCATACAGAGTTGAAAGATAGTGGGAAATACGCCCCGTCGATTACTGGACCATGCGACGGCTAACCGTGCGCAGCGTCGTCTTTTATCACTTCGGCCTCCCCAGATCGTCCCCCACGGAGGTTAAAGATGTTCAATGTTGTGACCCTATCCATCACGGCGATGTTCGCCGGCTTCATCCTGCTCGACACCGTCTGGCGGCCCCGCGACTACCCTTCGACCCCCGGGTGGCGATTGAAGGGTCTGGCCGCCTTCGCCCTCTACATGACCGTGGCCCTGTTCGCCCCGTTGCTGTGGGACGCCTTTCTCGCGGAGCACCGGCTGATCGACCTGACGTCCGCGCCGCTCTGGCTTCAGCTGGGCGTCGGGCTCGTGACGTTCCAGCTGACGATGTACCTGTGGCACCGGATGCTGCATGGCGTCGACTTCCTGTGGCAACACCTGCACCAGACCCATCATTCGGCCGAGCGCGTCGACGTCTGGGGCGCCTTCTGGTTCCACCCGCTGGACATGATCGCCTGGACGCTCCAGGGCAGCCTGACCCTGGTGTGGATCGTCGGCCTGTCGGTCGAGGCGGTCATCCCGATCGTGCTGTTCAACAGCTTCATGGCCATGTTCACCCACGCGAACGTCCGCACGCCACGCTGGCTCGGCTGGATCATCGCCCGTCCCGAGATGCACGCGGCGCACCATGAGCGCGGCGTCCATCGCTCCAACTACTGCGACCTGCCCGTGGTCGACATGGTGTTCGCCACCTGGAACAACCCGCCGAAGGCACCGAAGGAGGCCGGTTTCTTTGACGGCGCCTCGAGCAAGCTGGGGCCCCTGCTGATCGGCCAAAAGCTGGCCTGACCGGTGACTGAACCGCAAGATTGTGGGCAAGTGATTCGCGGCCTCTGACGGAAGGCCGCGAATCGGCCAGACTGCGCACCATGACCGCCACCGCTCCCTCGATCGACCGCCTGGCCTCAACCGCAGGGGCCGCGCCCGCCGACCATCCGGAATGGCAGTATCTGAACCTGCTGCGCGACATCCTCGATACCGGGGTGCGGCGCGACGATCGGACGGGCACCGGCACCTTGGGCGTGTTCGGCCGGCAGATGCGGTTCGACCTGTCGAAGGGGTTTCCCCTGCTGACGACCAAGAAGCTGCACCTGCGCTCGATCATCGTCGAGCTGCTGTGGTTCCTGCGCGGCGAGACCAACATCGCCTGGCTCAAGGACAACGGCTGTTCGATCTGGAACGAATGGGCCGACGAAAGCGGCGAGCTGGGGCCGGTCTACGGCAAGCAGTGGCGCTCCTGGGCCGCGCCGAACGGCCAGAGCATCGACCAGATCGCCCGGCTGATCGAGGGGCTGAAGACCAACCCCAACAGCCGCCGCCACATCGTCAGCGCCTGGAACCCGGCCGACATCGAGGACATGGCCCTGCCGCCCTGTCACTGTCTGTTCCAGTTTTTCGTCGCCGACGGCAAGCTGAGCTGCCAGCTGTATCAGCGCTCGGCCGACGTCTTCCTGGGCGTGCCGTTCAACATCGCCTCCTATGCCCTGCTGACCATGATGGTAGCCCAGGTGGTCGGGCTGGAGCCCGGCGACTTCGTCCACACCTTCGGCGACGCCCACCTGTATGCGAACCACATCGAGCAGGGGGAACTTCAGCTGACCCGCCAGCCCCTGGCCCTGCCGACCATGACGATCGCGCCGAAGCGGGACCTGTTCGCGTTCGAGCCGGGGGATTTCGTCCTGTCAGGCTATGAGGCTCATCCGCACATCAAGGCGGCCGTCGCGATTTAAGCTATGGCCGATCCAAGCGCAGATCACCTCAAGAAGCTCGCCGAAATGCGACTTGCTGATGCGGTGGTCCTGCTCGAAGCGGGGCGACACAGCGCGGCCTACTATCTGGCCGGCTATTCAGTCGAGTGCGGTTTGAAGTCCATTATCGCGTTGTCATTTCGCGCCACGGTCATTCCGTCGCCAAAACTCGTTAGCGCCGTCCACACCCACGATCTCGTTTCTCTTCTCACTCTAGCGGGGCTCAAACACGATCTGGACGGTGCCGGACGAAGTGACCCGGCTCTTGAGGCAAACTGGGCGTTTGCGGCAGGATGGAAGGAAACCTCGCGATATGAGACAATCGATCCCTTCTCCGCCAACCGGATGTTGACGGCCGTCGGCGATTCAGATTCCGGAGTGATTAAGTGGTTGAGAACACACTGGTAAACGAAGACATAGATGCAGCGGGGCGGCTAGTCTCCTTTCTCGACGACCACGGGCTCAAAGTCAGAGGGGCGCTTTGGCTTTATGACAGCGACGCCGAGCGTTGGCGTTTCGTGATTGCGTTTCACGAGGCGCGGAAAGATGTCACCTCGTTCTATCTCGACGTGGCCAAGGCGACCTCCAAATCACAAAATGGAGGGCTGCTCGACCTCTCCAGGGTAGACATCGTTGACCCCGACCGCTCAATCTTCACCGCGCTGAGGGGGATAATTGCCGTGGACGGAAACAGCCGTGTGCGGTTCAGCAATAATCGGATTAATGGCGTCTACCTTGAAGATGCGCTGATTTACCGTCTGAGCGCTTAAGTCGAAAAATTGACCATCCCCCACATCGCCCTCGTCGTCGCTCGGGCCAGGAACGGCGTCATCGGCCGGGACGGCGACCTGGCGTGGAAACTGCGCAGCGACCTGCAGCGGTTCAAGGAGATCACCCTGGGCAAGCCCTGCATCATGGGCCGCTCGACGTGGGAGAGCCTGCCGCTGCGACCCCTGCCCGGCCGACTAAACCTGATCCTGTCGCGCGACCTGTCCTATGAAGAGCGCGGCAAGGCGAAGGGGGCGGTGGTCTGTTCCAATCTGGCCGACGCCCTGGATATCGCGCGGGAAACGGCTGAGGACGACGGGATCGAGGAGGTCTGCGTGATCGGCGGCACGGCCCTGTTTGAGGCCGCCCTGCCCCGCGCCAGGCGGCTCTACATCACCGAGGTCGAGGCCGAGCCGGAGGGCGATGCCCTGTTCCCGGCCTTCGACGAAAGCCTCTTTCGCGAGACGCTGAACGAACGGCATGATGCGGGCGAGAAGGACGACCATCCGTTCGTCTTCCGCATTCTGGATCGCATCTGAAGGGGAGATCGCCGCCATGCTGACCTCGACCACCAATGACATCGCCGGCCACCGGATCGTGCGCCACATCGGCGTGGTGCGCGGCATCACGGTGCGGTCGCGCAACGTCGTGTCGGACGCCCTGGGCGGCATCCAGTCGATCCTGGGCGGACGGGTCGGGGCCTATGTGAAACTGGCCGAGGTGTCGCGCCAGGAGGCCTTCGAACAGCTGATCGAACACGCCGAGGCGGCCGGGGCCAATGCCGTCCTGGCGATGCGCTACGAGTCCAATGAGATCATGCCCGGGATCACCGAGGTGCTGGCCTATGGGACGGCGGTGGTGGTTGAGGAAGTGAGGGCTTAGTGAGTAGGTCTTAGGGCTTAGAAGCAAACGCGCTCGTCCTAAGAACTAAGACCTAAGACCTAAGACCTAAGACCTAAGACCTAATCCCTCACCTCCGGCATCGCATCGGTCCCGCACCAGCGGTCCCAGAGACGGAAATACAGGCCGAAATTCGTCTTCATATGGGTGTGGTGGCGGCTGTGGTGGGTAGCGGTGATCAGGTGCGAGCCGACGCGGCCGCGCACCCAGCGGTCGGGCCACATCTCCCAGCCGCAGTGGTTCATCACCGCCGTGGCGGTCATCACCGTCAGCATCACCGCCAGCATCCAGATGTTGAGCGGGACCAAAAAGGCCAGCAGCGGCAGCAGCCAGGCGGTCATCGCCGCCTCGGACGGGTCGAAGGCGAAGCTGGCGAACGGGCTGGGGTCGCGGGCGCGATGGTGACCAGCATGGGCCCATCTGAAGATGCGCCGGTCGTGCAGCAGCCGGTGGGTCCAGTAGTAGTGGGTGTCCTGCACCACCAGCAGCAGGATGAAGCTCAAAGGCAACCACCACAGCGGATAGGCCCCCGGATCGACGTACAGCCTGGTGCCACCCGCCTTCCAGGCCTCCAGGGCGATGGCGGCCGGGAAGGCATAGATCGGGGTGGACAGTAGCGAGTATTTGATCTCGTGCAGGATCAACCGGCGCGAAGGCGTTTCGCGGTTCAGCCGCTGGCCGATGCCCTGCGGCCGGCCCCAGGTCAGCCACCACACCCCGCCCGCGACCAGCAGGTAGCGCGCGCCGATGATCAGGCTGAGCCACAGGGTGGAAAGGGCGACGGCGGTGAGGGTCATTGAGATGGGTGGCTGGTGGCTGGTGGCTGGTTCGCGTTAGCCACCAGTCACTAGCCACTAATCACCTCGACAACCACTGTCCCTAGTGAAGCACCGCCATATGCCCGCGCTCGAACGCCGAGAGTTCGTCCTGGCGGCCGTCCTTGATCTTCAGCACCCAGTGGGGGTCCGCCAGCAGGGCGCGGCCGACGGCGATCAGGTCGAACTCCTCGCGCTCCATCCGGGCGATCAGCCCATCCAGCGAGGCGGGCCTGGAGCCCTCGCCCCCGAAGGCGGCGATGAATTCGCCGTCCAGCCCGACCGAGCCGACGCTGATGGTGGGTTTGCCGGTGATCTTCTTGGCCCAGCCGGCGAAGTTCAGGTCCGAACCCTCGAACTCCGGCTCCCAGAAGCGACGCTGCGAGCAGTGGAAGACATCGACCCCGGCGTCGGACAGGGGCAGCAGCCAGTCGGCCATCTCGTCGGGCGTATTGGCGATGCGGGCGGTGAAATCCTGCTGTTTCCACTGCGACAGGCGGATGATCAGGGGGATGTCGGGGCCCAGGCCCTCGCGCACCGCCTTGACGACCTCGACCCCGAAGCGGGCGCGCTCCTTGATCGTCGGGCCACCCCAGCGGTCACCGCGCGTGTTGACGCCGGACCAGTAGAACTGGTCGATCAGATAGCCGTGGGCGGCGTGGATCTCGGCGGCGTCGAAGCCGAGGTCGCGCGAGGCGCGGGCCGAGCGACCGAAGGCGGCGATGGTGTCGGCGATGTCCTCCTCGGTCATCGGCTCGTATTTCTGCTTGCCGGGGGCGACCAGGCCGGACGGGCTGTCGACCTGGCCGAGGGGCTGCCACTCCGCGCCCTGCCCGCGCGCGGCCCCGACGTGCCAGATCTGCGGCGCGATCAGGCCTCCGGCGGCGTGCACCTCATCGACCACCTTCTGCCACTCGGGCAGGGCCTCGCCGTGAAAGACGGGGACGGCGGCGTCGTTGCGGGCGGCCGGGCGTTCCACGACCGTGCCCTCGGTGATGATCAGCCCGACCTGGCCCTCGGCGCGGCGGCGATAATAGGCGGCGACGTCGTCGGTGGGGATGCCGCCCGGGCTGAACGACCGCGTCATCGGGGCCATGACGATGCGGTTGGGCAGGGTCAGGCCCTTGATCGTGAAGGGTCGGAACAGGGTGTCGACGGACATGGGCGGCTCGCAAGATGACGGGAACCGACAAGGTGGCGGTCAGGGTTGCGTTTGAAAACCCTAAAAGGGGGATATTTGTGGGCTGCACCGGCCGTCTGGGCCACCGGCGCTGAAAGCGGACGTGCCGATGATCCGTTCGGGGTGGGTAGCAGACCTCGTCGGAACGATAGAATGACCAGTGGCTTAGGCTGTCATGCCCCAGTTCATAACGATCGGCTATGGCAATCAGGTCGGCTACGACGGGACAGATAAGTCGGTGCGCGACGCCGCGCATGCAGCTGATGCGGAGCGAGTTCGACGAGGCGATCAGATGGGTATCGCAGGTAAGCCCGTCCAAGTGCGTAATCACAACGGCACTAGGGTGGAAATCACGGACGGTGCGTTTCTATCGGCTGGTTTACCTATTGCGGGATTTGCTCTCATCGAAGCCAGCGATATGTCAGCCGCCATCGAAATCGCGGCAAACAGCCCCTGCGCCGTGGCCCAAGGCGTCGTCGAGGTCTGGCCACTGAACCCCACTCCAGACTCCAAAACCTAAAGCGCCTCCCTGTGTTAACTTCCGACCGGCCGAAGCGACCAGGGTCTGCAACGGGTCAAGACCGGCTAAAAGCATCAGGCCGGATAGCAAGCGCTAGACGGGCCTTCGCCAGACCGGGAAGGCGGCGTTTCCGGTTGAAGACATCGCTTTGATCATCAGGCCATGATCAAAGTCCGCAAGGCTGGACAGGAAGCCAAGCGCAGCGTCTTCACCTGTCGCACCTTGGGGATATGAGCACGCCAATGCGTAATCGTCTGCGAACAACAGCCACCAAACGTCCGCGCCCCATGGCCCGCTATCGTTCGTTTCAATAATCACTGAGCTAAGAGCCGCCTTAGGAACAGACTTTTCCTGACCTTTGTCGTCACGAACACGGATGTCCGCATCGTCCACCGCGACAACCCAGCGGCTTTCAGGGTAAAGGGGTTTCGGCGTCGATTTCCCCTTCGACTTGAACCATCCGAACATAATCTTTGCTTTCCAGATCTGAGCGGCACAGTAGCGAACTCTCCAACGTCCGATAAGAGTTGGGCGCAGGCCCACGCACAGGTGCCGGCTCCGGACCTTCAGCCCGTCGGCAGCAGTACCGCCGCGACCCGCTCGGCGAACCGCGCGAACCGCGCCGCGATCTCCCCGTCTGGATCGCCGACCACGACCGGCACGCCCGCGTCCCCGCCCTGGCGCAGGGCGGCGTCCAGGGGCAGGTCGCCGAGGTAGGGGATGGACAGGCGGCCGGCCTCGGCCTCGCCGCCGCCGCGGCCGAAGACGTCGCCGGACATGTTCTCGATCAGGCCGAGGGTCGGGACGTTCACCTTCGCGAACAGGGCGTGGGCGCGACGGGCATCGGCCAGGGCCACCTCCTGCGGGGTCGAGACGATGACGGCCCCGTCCAGCGGGGTCTTCTGGATCAGGGTCAGTTGCACGTCGCCCGTGCCGGGCGGCAGGTCGACGACGAGGATGTCCAGCGGCTCGGCTTCCGTGCCCCAGCGGGTCTGGGTCAGCATCTGGGTCAGGGCCTGCGACGCCATCGGCCCGCGCCAGACCATGGCGTCGGAGGCCTGGGTCAGCAGGCCGACCGACATGGCCTTCAGCCCGTGGGCCGTGTGCGGCACCATGGCCCCGTCGACATAGTCCGGCTTGCCCGACAGGCCGAGCATGGTCGGCAGGCTGGGGCCGTGGACGTCGGCGTCGAGGATGCCGACGCGGAGGCCCCGGCGCGCGAGGGCGGCGGCCAGGTTCACCGAGACGGTCGACTTGCCGACTCCCCCCTTGCCGCTGGCGATGGCCAGGACGCGGCGGACATGGGCCGGGCGGTCGGTCGGCACGGGAGCCCTGGCCCGGGTCTGTTCGACGGCGGCGGGCGACAGGGAGGCCTTGCGCGCGGCGGGGGCGGTCTCGGCGGTCAGGATGACGGAGACGCGGGCCATGCCGGGCATGGCCTTCAGCGCCGCCTCGGCCGCGTCGCGCACGGGGGCATAGGCGGCGGTGCGGTCGGCGGGCACCTCGATGACGAAGCCGGCGCGGTCCTCGGACACGGTCAGGCCTTTCGGCACGCCGGCATCGACCAGGCCCCGGCCGGTGGCCGGGTCCGGGATGGCGTTGAGGACGGCTTCGACGGCGGCGCGATCGATCAAGGCAGACTCTGGGCGTGGTTGCGAGGGCGGGACGCGCGTTCTATCGCCATCCCTTGCCGCAAGCGAGCGCCCCGTGCCCCGACCGTCCCTCACCCTGATCGCCGGACCGACCGCCTCGGGCAAGTCGCGCCTGGCGCTGGAGATGGCCGCGCGGACCGGCGCCGCCATCGTCAATGCCGACAGCCAGCAGCTGTACGCCGACCTGCGGATCCTGACCGCCCGTCCCTCCGCCGAGGAAGAGGCCCAGGCTCCGCACCACCTGTACGGCACGGTCGACGCGGCCGAGGCCTGGTCGGTCGGCCGGTGGACCCGGGCGGTGATGCCGCTGCTGGCCGAGCTGCGGGCCGAGGGTCGGCCGGTGCTGATCGTCGGGGGAACGGGCCTGTATTTCAGCGCCCTGACCAAGGGTCTGGCCGACATCCCCGACGTGCCCCTGGCCGCTCGCGAAGAGGCCATGGCCCTGTACGATACCGAGGGCGAGGCCGCCTTCCGCCTGCGCCTGACGACCTTCGATCCGCCCGCCGAGGCCGCCATCGAGGCGGGCGATCGCCAGCGGCTGACCCGGGCCTATGCCGTCGCCCGAGCCACGGGGCGGTCGCTCAGCGACTGGCGCGCCTCGACCCGACCCCTGCTGGAGCCCGGGACCTACGACCGGCAGGTGATCGAGCCGGACCGGCATGCCCTCTACGCCGCCTGCGATGCGCGGGTGGTGCGGATGATGGGGGACGGCGCGCTGGACGAGGTTCGAGCCCTGGTTGCCCGAAACCTGGACCCGGCCCTGCCGGCGATGAAGGCCGTCGGGGTGCGTGAGCTGTCGGCCCATCTGGCCGGAGACACGACGCTGGCGGAGGCCGTCGCGGCCCTGCAGCAGGCGACCCGGAACTACGCCAAGCGGCAGCTGACCTGGTTCAGAAACCAGTGCGCGGACTGGCCCAGGCAGTGAAGCAAATCACGGCGCGACGATCGACGCCTGCCGGGCCAGGAACATCCAGCGGCCACCCTCCCAGAGGAAGACATTGGTGAAACGACGCTGCAGCGTCTCGCCCGGATGGAGACGCCCCAGATTGCTGGCCGGCGCCGGAGTGACCGCCTCTCGTCCCATGACGATGCCGACATTACCGGTCAGGGCGACGGCCTCGATCGAGCGCTCGAAGGTTTCGCTAGCGATATCGCCGCGTCCCAGCATGGCGACCACCTCGGCCTTGCGCTTCACCGCATTGGCCGGGGCATTTATCATATAGTTGGGGTGCATGAAGGCCTGTTGGGCGGCCGCGTCTTCCTCGACGATGATCCGCATTTGCTCGGCGTCCGCCGCCCGCAGACTGGCTTCGGTCGGCTCCGGATCCGGCGCGGCTGCTCCCATCAGGAGAAGACCCATCACGCCGATAAGCATTTGACGCATCGCGGCCTCGCCTGGGCGGGTGGTCGGTCGGTTCAAGCGACCGGCAGCAGACCTAGCACAGTTTCGGCCGCGATCTCCGACGGATCCCGCCCTTCCCGGCCCATCCTGTCGAGAGCAGCGGTCTGGCGGGCGGACTGGTCGGCGCGGGCGGCGGGGTCGTCCAGCAGCCGGGTCAGTTCGGCCACGAACCGGTCGGGCGTCGCCTCGGTCTGGATCAGCTCCTTGGCGATCTCCTGATCGGCGGCGTGGTTGAACAGGGTGGCGTATTTGCCGGTGAAGAAGGGCTTCATGATCGCATAGCTGACCGGCGCGAACCGGTAGCCGATGACCATGGGGACCCCGGCCAGGGCCAGTTCGGTCGAGACCGTGCCGCTGGTCGCCAGGGCCACGGTGGCGGCCTTCATCGCCGCGTATTTGTCGGCCTCGGTCACCAGATGGGCGCGGAAGGGCCAGGCGGCGACGCGGGCGGTGACGTCGGCGGCGACGGTGCCCGCGGCGACGACGGCGATCTGCAGATCGGGCCGCTCGGCCTTCAGCCGCGCGGCGGCCGCCTCATAGACGGGGGTCATCAGACGGATTTCGCCGGGCCGGCTGCCGGGCAGGATCAGCAGCAGAGGGGCGTCAGGGGCGATGCCGCGCGCGGACCGGAAGGCGACGGGATCGGCCCCCGTCATGTCGATGTGCAGGGCCTGGGACCCGACCACGGTGGTGGGCAGGCCCTCGGCTTCGAACCAGGGCGCGTCGAAGGCGTAGAGGGCCAGCAGGTGATCGACGGCGGCGGCCAGGGTCTTGGCGCGGCCCGGGCGCGAGGCCCAGACCTGGGGCCCGACGTATTTGATCAGTTTCACCCCGGGCAGGGCCGCGCGGAGGGCCTTGGCGACGCGGATGGTGAAGCCCCAGCTGTCGATCAGGACCACGGCGTCCGGCCGTTCGCGCACCGCCATGGCGACCGTGTCGGCGACCCGCGCCTTGACCCGGCCATAGGCCCGCAGGCCCTCCAGCCAGCCCAGGACCGACAGTTCGGCGATGTCGAACGGGCTGACGATGCCCTGCTCGGCCATGCGCGGGCCGCCGATGCCGATCAGGGCGATGTCCGGGCCGCGTGCCTTCAGGGCGGCGGCCAGACCGGCCCCCAGGGCGTCGCCCGAGGCCTCGGCCGCGACCAGCATGATCTTCATGGCGCGGTCTCCGGCAAAGGCTCGCCCCAGACGTAGAGGCCCAGCCGGTCCGCCGTCTCGACGATCGCATCCCGGTCGATCAGGATCAGCCGTCCGGCAACCCCGCCGATACCCGCCAGACCGGCGGCGGCCGCGAGTTCGACGGTGCGGGTGCCGATCACCGGCATGTCGACGCGCAGGTCCTGGATCGGCTTGGGGGCCTTGCCGAGCGCGCCCTTGCGGCTGGCCGCCGAGCCGCGCAGGTCGGCCGGCAGGCCGGCGACGCGGCTCAGCATGGCGTCGGTGCCCTCCTGAGCTTCCACCGCGAGGACCAGGCCGTCGCAGACGACCGCCCCCTGGCCGATGTCCAGTTCACCCGCCTTTTCCGCGACATGCAGAGCTTTCCTGAGATCGGCAAGCTGGTCGGTCAAGGGGGTGATCGTTCCCAGCGTCCCGGCCGGAAGCGTATCGCCGCCGAGAATGTCGTCGGCCCCCTCGACGGCATAGCCCTCCGCCTCGAACACCGACAGGATCTTGCGCAGCAGGGCGTCGTCGCCCTTCGTCGCCGCCGCGATGATGCCCGGCAGCACTGACGCGCCCTTCAGATCCGGCTTCAACCGTTTGAAATCGGGTCGACTCACGGTCCCGGCCAGGCAGACCGCCGTACAGCCCTCGCGCTTCAGTGCCTTCAGGATGCCGCCGATCTCGGCCATGCCGAAGGTGGCGCCGGGCCAGCGGTCCAGATGATGATCGGCGAAGCCGTCGAGTCGCACCACGAACAAAGCCCGGCCCTCGGCCTCGCAGCGGCGGGCGATGGCATGGGGCAGCGCGCCGCCCCCGGCGATCAGGCCCAGCGTGCCGGGCGTGGCGCTCATTCGCCCGGCAGACACAGGGGGCGTTTGGCGTCGGTGCGGATGAAGGCGACGATCTCCATGATCTCGGGCAGGTCGGCATAGGCGGCCTCGACCCGGTCCAGACGGTCGGCGAAGACTTCCTGGCCTTCGAACAGGTCGCGATAGGCCGCCAGCAGGCGGCGCACGGCGTCCTTGCCATAGCCCTTCCGCTTCAGCCCGATCAGGTTCAACCCGTGCAGTCGCGCGTGATTGCCCCAGGCCGAACCATAGGGGATGACGTCGCGGGTCACGGCGGCCAGACCACCGACGATCGCCCCCTGCCCCACCCGGCCGTTCTGGTGCACGGCGCATAGGCCGCCCAGGAAGACCTTGTCGCCGATCCGGGCATGGCCGCCCAGCGTCGCGCTGTTGGCCATGACCACATGATCGCCGACGACGGCGTCGTGGCCGACGTGGGCCCCGGTCATGAACAGGCCGTGCGACCCGACGCGCGTGACGCCCGTCCCCTGGGGCGTGCCCCGGTTGAAGGTGCAGTGTTCGCGGATGCTGTTGTCGCTGCCGATCTCCAACCGCACGGGCTCGCCACGATAGCCGTTGTGCTGCGGGTCGCCGCCAATGACGGCGAAGGGATGGATGACGGTGCGCGCCCCGACGGTGGTGTCCTGCTGCACTACGACATGGCTGACCAGGTGGACGCCCGTCTCCAGCGCCACGCCCGGCCCGACCGTGCACCAGGGCCCGATGACGACGTCGTCGGCCAGGGCGGCGGAGGGATCGACGATGGCGCTGGGATGGATCATGTCGCGGGCTGGTCGACCTTGACCACCATGGCCATGAACTCGGCCTCGGCGGCCAGCTTGCCGTCGATGAAGGTCTCGCCCCGGAATTTGTAGGCGTCGCCGCGCGCGCGGGTGACCTTGACCTCCATGCGCAGCTGATCGCCCGGCCGGGCGGGCTTGCGGAACCGGACGCCATCGATCGACATGAACATGATGACCTTGTCGGCCACGGCGACGTCCAGGGTCTTGGACATCAGCAACGCCCCGGTCTGGGCCATGGCCTCGACGATCAGGACGCCCGGCATGACCGGGTCGATCGGGAAATGGCCCTGGAAGAAGGGCTCGTTGTGGCTGACGTTCTTGATGCCGACGATCGAGGTGGCGGGCACGAAGGCCTCGGCCTTATCGACCAGAAGGAAGGGGTAGCGGTGCGGCAGGCGCCGCATCACCTCAGCATAGTCGATGCGGATGTCGTCAGTCGTCGTCGTCGGGTCGGTCACGCCTTAGTCCTTCTTGCGGTTGACCTGTCTGGCAAGCCAGACGCTCTCGCGCAAGAACTGTCGGATCGGCTTGGCGGGATAACCGGACCAGGTCTCGCCCGGCGGAATGTCGGCCAGCAGACCCGCGCCCCCGGCCACGCGGGCGCCGTCCCCGATGGTCAGGTGATCGCCGACGCCGGCCTTGCCGCCGAACATGACGTTGTCGCCCACGGTGACGGAGCCGGAAATGCCGGTATGCGCGGCGAGCAGGCAGTTGCGCCCGATGATGCAGTTGTGGCCGATCTGGACCAGATTATCGATCTTGGTGTTCTCGCCCACGACGGTGTCGCCATAGGCTCCGCGGTCGATACAGCTGTTGGCCCCGACCGTGACCCCGTCCTGCAGGATGACGCGCCCCAGTTGCGGCACGTCCACCGGCCCCCCCGCCGTGCCCGCCGCGCCGAAGCCGGCCTCGCCGATCCGGGCCCCGGCATAGAGCTTCACCCGGTCGCCGATCAGGGCGAAGCTGATGCTGACTCCGGTGGCGATCCGGCAATCCCGTCCGATCTGCACGCCCGGACCGATGACCGTATTGGCGCCCACCCGGGTGCCGCGACCGATCCGCGCGCCCTGCCCCACGACCACGCCCGGCTCCAGCACGACGGTTTCGTCCTCGCAAACCGCGTCCGCCGAGGCGGGCGTCAGAACGACCTCGGGATGCAGGTGCGCCGCGACGCGGGCCCAGGCGGCCTGGGGTTCACGCGACACGATGACGACCGCCGCCGCGGGCGCCAGATCGACGGCGGAGGGCGGCACAAGGACCACCCCTGCGCGCGAGGCGGCCAGGGCGACGGCGAATTTGCGATCGGCCATGAAGGCGACCGCTTCGGCATCCGCCTCGGCCAGCGTGGCCACGCGGGCGATGACGACCTCGAAACGACGAACGACCTCGCCACCCGTCAGGGCCACGAGGTCGTCCAGTGCGATCGGGGCCGACGGGGTGAAGAACCGGACGTCGGGCGACATGAGTGGCCTACTGGGCTTGTTGTGCAGGCACCGGCAGGCGGTTGAAGCTGAGCGTCGGCAGGGCCGTGTTCAGACGACCGATCACCGTGTCGGTCACGTCCATGGCCGGATTGACGATGAAGACGCTCTCACGGTCCACCAGGATGCCGCAGCCGCGCTCCTGATAGACGGCGACCAGGATCGGCTCGACGGCGGCCGAGATCAGGCGGCGCTGTTCGGACAGCGTGTAGCGCAGCTCTTCCTGACGGGTCTGTTCCAACTGCTGCGCTTCCTGGATGCGCTGCTGCAGGGCGGTGCGGCGGGCGCCGTCCGGATCGGCGGCCTGGCCTCCCTGCTGCAGGGCGGTGATCTCGGTCTGGATGGCCGAGCCATAGGGGGCGAGCTCACCCTGGGTTTCGGTGGCCAGCTGCTCCATCCGCGTCTGAACGGCCTGGCCGACGGTCGACTGGGCCAGCAGGCGCTGGTTGAAATAGACGCAGACGCCCGGGATGGCCGGGCCGGGGTTTTGCGGACCTGCGGTCTGGGCCGTCGCGGCGCCGGCGGTCAGCGTGGCGAGGGCGAAAGCCCCGAGAGCGAGAAGTTTCATGGAGGAACCTTTGGAGGCCAGAACGGCCCGGCTTAGAACTGGGTGGAGGTGGAGAAGCGGAAGGTTTCGGTGCGGTCGTACTCTTCGGAGCTCAGGATCTGGCTGAAATCGAACCGGATGGGTCCGACCGGGGCCTTCCAGTGCACGCTGAGACCGACCGAGGCCCGCAGCGACAGATCGTCGGCGACGCAGGAGTCGCCGATCTCGGCGTCGGCCGGGCAGGCGCTAGACAGGCCCGACGCATTCAGGGTGTAGCGATCGTCGAGCACGCCCAGGGTCCCCACGTCCGCGAACAGCGAGGTCTTGATGCCATACTGTTCCGGCAGGCCGTTGGGCAGGGTCAGCTCGGCGCTGGCGACGGCGTAGAAATTGCCGCCCAGGGCGTCGTTGGTTCTCAGGTCGCGCGGACCCATCCCGGCATTCTCGAAACCGCGGAACGTGTTGCCGCCCCGGAAGAAGCGGTCGTTGATGCGGATCGCATCGCCCGCCCAGCCCGCGACATAGCCGGCCGAGCCCGTGACCGAGACGATCCAGTTCGGCGTGATGCCGTAGTAGGTCGAGGCGTCGACCTCGGTCTTCACATAGTTCACGTCCCCGCCGATGCCGGCGAAGTCCTGGCGCAGCGAGCCGGTCCAGCCCCGCGTCGCGCGGATCGGATCGTTCCGACGATCGACCAGCAGCGTATAGCCGACCGAGGAGTTCAGCGACGACCCGACCTGGTCGCACAGGGCCGACGACCCGCTGCCGTTGACGCCGCAATAGCCGGTCGGGACGATGATCTCATCGTCCTTGATGAAGTAGCGCGTCGACAGGCGGCTGTAGCCGTTCAGCGGATAGGTCAGGCGCAGGCCCGCCCCGGTCGAGCGGTAGTCGAACGACGACTCCTCCTGGAAGTCGTAGCGCGAGTGGAACAGGTCGAAGCCGGCCCCGATGTCCCGGCCCAGGAAGCGCGGCTCGGTGAAGCGGAAATCGATCTGCTGACGCAGCGAGCCCCATTCCGTGCGGGCGACGACGTTCTGGCCACGGCCGCGGAAGTTGCGCTCGGAAATGCCGAGGTTGACCACGAAACTGTCGACCGAGCTGAACCCGGCACCGACCGACAGCTCGCCCGTCGGCTGCTCCTGGACGTTGACGTTGACGATCGACCGGTCGGGGGCCGACCCGCGCGTCTCGTCGATCGTCACTTCCTTGAAGAAGCCCAGGCCGCGCAGATTGTTGCGCGAGCGTTCCACCAGGGTGCGGTTGAAGGCGTCGCCTTCGGTCAGCAGCAGTTCGCGGCGGATGACCGGATCGATCGTGCGGGTGTTGCCGATGATGTTGATGCGATCGACATAGACCCGCTGGCCTTCCGACACGTTGAAGGTCACGTCGACCGTGTCGGTCTCGGGATTGGCGCGATAGGTCGGATTGATGTCGACGAAGGCATAGCCGGCCGAGCCGGCGGCGAAGGTCAGGGCGTCGACCGAGGTCTCGATCTTGTCGCTCTCATACAGATCGCCCGAGCGGATCGGCAGCAGCAGCTTCAGGAAGTCGGCGTTCAGACGGTCGTTCTCGGTGACCACGTCGATGGTCCCGAAATTGTAGCGATCGCCCTCGTCCACCGTCAGTGTCATCCCGAAGGCGCTGTCGTCGGGTGCCAGCTCGGCCACCGCCGACGTGATCCGGAAATCGTAATAGCCGCGGTTGGTGTAGAATTTCCGCAGCTGTTCGCGGTCGTAGTCGAGACGGCCGGGGTCGTAGTTGTCGTTCTTGGTGAACAGCCGGAACCAGGCCGACTCCTTGGTCACCATGACCTCGCGCAACTCGGAGTCCGAGTAGGCGGTGTTGCCGAGGAAGGTGATGGCCTGGACCCCGGTCTCGGGGCCCTCGTCGATCTCGAAGATCACGTCGACGCGGTTCTGCTCCAGCTGGACCAGCTTGGGCGTCACCGTCGCTGAGATTCGGCCCGACAGGCGGTAGAGCTCGATGATCTTGCCGACGTCCTCCTGGACGCGGGCGCGCGTGTAGATGCCCCGCGGGGCGATCGTCACTTCCTCGTTGAGCTTTTCCTCATTGATCGCGCTGTTTCCCTCGAACACCACCTGATTGATGATGGGGTTCTCGACGATGCGGACCACCAGGTCGCCGTTGTTCTGCAGACCGATCTGCACGTCGGCGAACAGCTGGGTCCGGGTCAGGGTGCGGATGGCGACGTCCAGGATCACCGGATCGATCGTGTCGCCGGGCTGGATCGGCAGGTAGGACAGGACCGTGGTCTGGTCGATCCGCTGCTGGCCCTGCACCAGGATCCGATTGACCACGCCGGTCTCGGCCGGCGCAACGGTCGGGGCCTGGGCGGGAGCCTGGAGCTGACCGGGCTGCACATTCGGGGCCGGCGGCGCCGTCTGAGCCAGGGTCGGACTAGCCGCCATCAGGGCGATCAGGCTGGCGGTGGCCACAAAGCCGCCGCGCAGGGTTCGGTCGCCCAGGAGATCAGCGGCGCGGCGTTCGTTCAGGATCATTCGGGAAACCATTAAGGGCTGGCGTCGGCTCACGAGACGAGCCCGCCCAGGAATTTGAACAGGTTCAACTTCTGCAGGTCGTTCCAGGTGGCGAACAACATCAAACCCGCCAGCAAAGCAAGACCGACCCGATACCCCGCCTCTTGAACGCCGGCCGCCACGGGTTTTCTCGCCACAGCCTCGTAGGCGTAGAAAACCAGATGACCGCCGTCCAGAACCGGGATGGGCAACAGGTTTAGAAAGCCGATTCCGATCGAAAGTATGGCGGCGAAGCTTGTCATCGTCAGAAGCAGGTTGATGGCCATGGCCGTGGGATCCGGATTGGCCGCCACCGCCGCGTTCGTCAGCGCCCCCGAGGCCTTGGCGATACCCAGCGGTCCGCTGAGCTGGTCGCCGCTTTCGCGGCCCGTGAAGATGCGGCCCAGATAGGTCAGGGTCGTGCCCAGCACGTCGCCCGTCTCGCGCACCCCCTGCCCGACCGCCTCGATCGGATTGTAGCGCACATGCCGGCTTTCGGCGGAGGAGGAGGCCAGCGTCAGGCCGATGGTCCCGACGGTGACCCGCCCGGCGATGGGATCTTCCTTGGTGACCCGGGCGGGCGTGGCCAAGATCTGAACGGGTTGTCCGGCCCGCTCGACGGTGAACCGGATCGGGTCGCCGCTGGACAGATTGACCTTGCGCACCACTTCGCCGGCGTCTTCCACCGGCCGGCCGTTCATGGACGAGATCAGGTCGCCGCTCTGGAACCCCGCCGCCGCGGCGGGGGAGCCCGGCACGACCTGAGCGACGCGGGCCGGACGCAGCTCGACCCCGACCAGCGAGAACAGGACGGTGAAGATGGTGATGGCCAGGATGAAGTTGGCGACCGGCCCCGCCGCCACGATCAGCATCCGCTGCCAGATCGGCTTGAAGTGGAAATAGGCCCGCTCGGCCCCGACGCCCTGTTCGGCCACGATCTCGCGACGCAGGGCGTCCAGCCCCCGGTTGTCGGGCACGCTGGAGGCGTCCAGGTCCCCGGAGAACTTGACGTAACCGCCCAGGGGCATCCAACCGACGCGCCATTCGATGCCGTGGCGGTCCGTCCGGCTGAAGACCGCCTTGCCGAAGCCGATGGCGAAGCGGTCGACCTTCACCCCGAAGGCGCGGGCCACCAGGAAATGGCCCATCTCGTGGATGGTGACGATGACCGTCAGCACCAGCAGGAAGGGCACGATATAGATCAGGGCCTGCGCCAGGGCGTTCAGCATTCGCTTGTCGTCTCCACCTTGCCGCGCGCGAAGGCCTCAGGCGGCGATCGCGAGATCCTTGACGATGTCGACGGCCAGGCGACGGGCGGCCGCGTCCAGGGCCAGGGCCCCCGCGCACGCATCGTCATATCCGGCAATCGGCCCCGCCTTCGTCATCCGCTCAAGCGTTTCGGCGATGACTGCGGCAATATTGAGAAAGGCCAGACGCCGGTCAAGAAAGGCCAGAGCGGCGACCTCATTGGCCGCGTTGAAGATGGTCGGGGCCCCGCCCCCCGCCTCCAGCGCCGCGCGCGCCAGACGCAGGGCCGGGAAGCGCTCCGGATCGGGGGCCTCGAACGTCAGTCGCCCCAGGGCCGCCAGGTCCAGCCGGGGGGCCGGCCAGGCCAGCCGCTCGGGCCAGGCCAGGGCGCAGGCGATCGGGGTGCGCATGTCCGGCGGGCCCATCTGGGCCAGGGTCGACCCGTCGACGAACTCGACCAGACTATGGATGATCGACTCGGGATGGACGACGACGTCGATCTGGGCGGCCGGCATGCCGAACAGATAGGCCGCCTCGATCATCTCGAGACCCTTGTTGGCCATGGTGGCGCTGTCGACCGAGATCTTGGCTCCCATGCTCCAGTTGGGATGGGCCACGGCCTGTTCGGGCGTCATGGACGCCATGGCCTCGCGCGACGTGGTGCGGAACGGCCCGCCCGAGGCGGTCAGGATCAGGCGGGCGACATGGTGCGGGGTCTCGGCGGGAAACACCTGGAAGATCGCCGAATGCTCCGAATCGACCGGGATCAACCGCCCCCCGTGGAACTGGACCCGCTCGATCAGGGCCGCGCCGCAGCAGACCAGGCTTTCCTTGTTGGCCAGGGCCAGGGTCGCCCCGGTCGCCGCCGCCGCCCAGGCGGATTTCAGCCCGGCCGCCCCGACGATGGAGGCCATGACCAGATCGGTCGGACGCGTGGCCGCCTCGATCACCGCCTGTTCGCCGGCCGCGACCGCGATGCCGCTGCCGTCGAGCGCCGCGCGCAGATCGTCCAGCCGCGCGGGATCGGCGGTGACGGCGATCTCGGGCCGCCAGCGCCGCGCCTGCTCGGCCAGCCGTTCGATATTGGCCCCTCCGGTCAGGGCCACGACCTGGAAGGCGGCCGTGCCCGCGGCCTCGCCGTGCTCCATCAGGTCCAGGGTCGAGGTCCCGACCGAACCGGTCGAGCCCAGAACCGTCACGCGCCGCCGGATCATGCCGCCCGCTCCAACAACAGCACGACCAACCGTCCCGCCGCCACGACGACGATGGCGAACATCAGCCCGTCCACCCGGTCCAGCAGGCCGCCGTGCCCGGGGATCAGCTTGCCCGCGTCCTTGACGCCGAAGCGCCGCTTCAGGGCGGATTCCCACAGATCGCCGGCCATGGTCGCCAGCGCGCCGGCCAGCCCGAGCACGCCGCCCCAGACGACCGTCAGCGGGTCCATCGCCAGCCAGCCGGCGATCGCCGCGCCCGCCGCCACCCCCGCCGCCAGACCGCCGAGGAAACCGGACCAGGTCTTGTTGGGGGAATAGCGCGGCCACAGCTTGGGTCCGCCGATCAGGCTGCCGAAGATATAGGCGGCGATGTCGGAGGCCCAGGTGACCGCCAGCACGAACACCGTCCAGTGCAGGCCGGACGCATCGTCCGCCTGGCCGTTGCGCAGCCAGATCACCAGGACGGCCGGCCAGCCGAGATAGAGCACGCCGTAGGCGGCATCCACCGGCTCCTGCCCCCGGGCCCGGGCATAGAGGGCCGCGGCGACGGCGCCGAACACCAGCAGCACCAGCGACAGCGACAGCTGTTGGACATGAACGGCGAGAATGGCCAGCAGCAGGGCCAGAAAGACCGAAGCGCCCGTCGCGCGCCAGGCCTTGGGGGCGCTCATCATCGCCCATTCGGCGGACAGGAGGGCCGCCGCGGCGATCAGCAGCGCCAAGAACCAGGGTCCGCCGGCCCAGGTGGCCAGACCCGCTGCCGGGGCCAGCACGATGGCGGAGGCCGCGCGCAGGCCGATGTCACGCGCCCTCATCGCCATTAGCCGGCCGCGAGCGCTGGGGCGACCGCGACGGCACCGAAACGACGATCGCGCGCCCGGTACTGACGTACGGCGTCGGCCAGGGCCTCGGCCCCATAGTCGGGCCACAGGATGTCCTGATAGATCAGTTCGGCATAGGCCGCTTCCCACAGCAGGAAGTTCGACAGGCGTTGCTCGCCCGAGGTGCGGACGATCAGATCCAGCGGCGGCGACCCGGCGGTGGACAGCCCGGCTTCGAGCACGTCTTCGGTGATCGGGCCGGTCGCCTCCCCGGCCAGCACCCGGTCCATATGGGCCTGCGCCGCATCGACGATGTCGGCCCGCCCGCCATAGTTGAAGGCCACCTGCAGCAGGAAACGGTCATTGTGGGCGGTCGTGCGCTCGGCCCGCTCGACGATGGCGTCGATGTCGCTGGGCAGGCCCGTGCGACGCCCCAGGATGCGCACCCGCACGCCTTCGCGCGCCAGTCGGTTCAGGTCGCTGGTGACATAGGCCCGGACCAGACCCATCAGGTCCGAGACCTCCTCGGCCGGCCGGCGCCAGTTCTCGGTCGAGAAGCCGAACACCGTCAGGCATTCGATCCCCAGCTCCGGCGCCGCCTGAACGGTCCGCTTCAGGGCCTGGACGCCCTCGCGATGGCCCATGGTCCGGGGCAGGCCGCGGGCCTGCGCCCAGCGGCCGTTGCCGTCCATGATCAGGGCCACATGCCGAGGGCCCGCATCCGGGCCGGGCAGACCGGCGGGGTGGGCCGTCATCCGATATCCATTCTGTCAGAGGTCCGAGCGATCGCTCAAACCTGCATGATCTCAACTTCCTTGGTCTTCAAGGTCTCGTCGATACGCTTGATGGCGGCGTCGGTGTCCTTTTGGACCTCGGCCTCCATTTTCTTCTGTTCGTCCTGGCTGATGTCGGCGGCTTTTTCGGCCTTCTTCAGATCGTCGTTGGCGTCGCGGCGCACGTTGCGGACGGCGATCTTCTGCTGCTCGGCGTATTTACCGGCCAGCTTGGCCAGGTCCTTGCGGCGCTCTTCGGTCAGGGGTGGAACGGGAATGCGCAGGGTCTGGCCGTCGACGATCGGGTTCAGCCCCAGACCGGCGGCGCGGATGGCCTTCTCGACCGGACCCACCATCGACTTGTCCCAGACGCTGACCGAGATCATGCGCGGCTCGGGCACGCTGATGGCGGCCACGGCGTTCAGCGGCGAGGTCGAGCCATAGGCCTGGACCTGGACCGGATCCAGCAGGCCGGCGTTGGCCCGGCCGGTGCGCAGGCCCTGGAATTCCTCTTTCAGGGAGGACACGGCCTTGTCCATACGGTCGCGATAGGTCTTCAGATCGGGCTTGGCCATTCAGGTCTCCTGCGTCTTCTTCTCTTTGGCGGCTTTGGGTTCAGCATCGCTGATGACGGTGAACGTCCCCTTGCCTTTCAGCACCTTGCGCAGCGACTCTTCCTCGCGGATCGAGAACACGACAATGGGAATACCGCTTTCGCGCATCAGGGCGATGGCGGCGGCGTCCATGACCTTCAGGTTCTGACTCAGCACGTCCTGATAGGTCAGGTGATCATAGCGGGTCGCGGTGGGATCCTTCTTGGGATCGGCCGAATAGACCCCGTCGACCGAGGTGCCCTTCAGCAGGGCGTCGCAGCCCATCTCGGCGGCGCGCAGGGCCGCGGCGGTGTCGGTGGTGAAATAGGGGTTGCCCGTGCCGGCGGCGAAGATCACCACGCGGCCCTTCTCCATGTGCCGCACGGCGCGGCGGCGGATGTAGGGCTCGGCGATCGCGGCCATGGGGATGGCGCTCTGGACCCGGGTCTGGACGCCGATCTTCTCCAGGGCGTTCTGCATGGCCAGGGCGTTCATGACGGTCGCCAGCATGCCCATGTAGTCGGCGCTGGCGCGCTCCATCCCGGCCGCCGCCGTCGACAGGCCGCGGAAGATGTTGCCGCCCCCGATGACCAGACAGATCTGGGTGCCGCCCTTGGCCACCTTGGCGATGGCCTGGGCCACGCCGTCGACGGTGTTCATGTCGATGCCATAGCCCTGCTCGCCCATCAGGACTTCGCCCGACACCTTGAGCAACACCTTCTTGTATCGCAGCGGGGCGCTGTCAGCGGGCATGGGGATCTCTTTTCACGGGATTCGTAGGGGTCTTATAGACGAAGGGCGCGTCCGGCTTCAAAGCCGAACGCGCCCGGATCGTCACGATTGTCTTAAACTCAGTCCTGCGGCGCGATCATCGAGGCGACCTCGGAGGCGAAGTCCGGTCCTTCGACCTTCTCCACGCCCTCGCCCAGGGCCAGGCGGACGAAGCCGGCCAGGTGCAGGCCGGGCGCGCCCAGTTCCTTGCCCGTGTCGGCGACCAGCTGTTCGATGGTCACGTCCGGGTTCATGACGAACGGCTGCTTGGTCAGCACCACGTCCTTCTGGAACTTGTTGATCTGACCTTCCACGATCTTGGCGATCATGTTTTCCGGACGGCCCTCTTCCTTGGCCTTTTCGGTCAGGACCGAGCGTTCCTTCTCGATCGCGGCCGGGTCCAGGTCGTCGGTGTTCAGCGACAGGGGCGCGGTCGCCGCGACGTGCATGGCGATCTTGCGGCCCAGTTCGCGCAGGGCGACCTTGTCGCCGCCGCCGTGCAGGGCGACCAGCACGCCGATGCGGCCGAGGCCCGGAGCCACGGCGTTGTGGACGTAGGAGGCGACGACGCCCTCATCGACCGACAGGCGGGCGGCGCGGCGCAGCTGCATGTTCTCGCCGATGGTCGCGATCATGTTGGTGACCTCGGCCTGGATGGTGTTGCCGTTTTCCAGCTCGGCGCCGTGCAGGGCCTCGACGCTGTGGTGCTCCAGGCCCTTCTCGGCGAACGACTTGGCGGCGTTCTGGAACAGCTCGTTGCGGGCGACGAAGTCGGTTTCCGAATTGAACTCGATCGCGGCGCCGATCTCGCCTTTGCCGTCTTCCTTCGACGCGACGGCGACCAGGCCCTCGGCGGCGACGCGGTCGGCCTTCTTGGCGGCCTTGGACAGGCCCTTGGCGCGCAGCCAGTCGATCGCGGCGCTGATGTCGCCGTCGGTTTCCTGAAGCGCCTTCTTGCAGTCCATCATGCCGACGCCGGACTTGGCGCGAAGTTCCATGACGAGGGCGGCGGTGATCTCGGCCATTTCTGGTCTCCTGAGGTATTCGATGCGATTGAGGCCGGGGGTTAGCCCGGCCTGATGTCAGTTTGTCGACAGATCATTTCCGCTGATCTCCCTCCCCCTTGGGGGAGGGTGGTCGGAGCGAAGCGGAGACCGGGTGGGAAGGGCAAGGCAAGTCAGACTCAGATTGCCTGTGCATCGCCTCGCCGCCCCCACCCGGCGCTGCGCGCCTGCCCTCCCCCGCGGGGGAGGGAGAAGATCAGGCGTTGGCTTCTTCGGTCTCGGTGCGCTCGGCGGCGGTCTCGACCGGCGAGTCCTCGCCCGAGGCGGCCAGCATTTCCTCGGCGACCGCTTCGGCGCCTTCCGGAGCCGCATCGGCCTCGACCGGGGCCGAGGCCTCGGCCAGCATCGGCTCGACGGGGTTCTCCATCGCGCCCAGGTCGACGCCCGAGTTGGCGGCGCCGGCGGCCAGGCCGTCCAGGACGGCGTCGGCGATCAGGTCGCAATAGGTCTGGATGGCGCGGGCGGCGTCATCGTTGCCCGGGATCGGATAGGTGATGCCGTCGGGATCCGAGTTGGTGTCCAGGATGGCGATGATCGGGATGTTCAGCTTGCGGGCCTCGAGGATCGCGATCGCTTCCTTGTTGGTGTCGATCACGAACATGATGTCGGGGATGGAGCCCATGTCCTTGATGCCGCCCAGGGACAGCTCCAGCTTTTCCTTCTCGCGCTCGAGGTTCAGCAGTTCCTTCTTGACCCGGCCCTCGCCACCGCGCTCCAGCAGGCCTTCCAGCTCGCGCAGGCGGGCGATGGAGCCCGACACGGTGCGCCAGTTGGTCAGGGTGCCGCCGAGCCAGCGGTTGTTCATGTAGTACTGGGCGCAGCGCTTGGCGGCCTCGGCGACGGGCTCGGCGGCCTGGCGCTTGGTGCCGACGAACAGGACGCGGCCGCCCTTGGCGGCGACTTCGCGCACGGCCACCAGAGCCTGGTGGAACAGCGGCATCGTCTGCGACAGGTCGATGATGTGGATGTTGGAGCGCGAGCCGAAGATGTAGCGTTCCATCTTCGGGTTCCACCGGTGCGTCTGGTGGCCGAAGTGAGCACCGGCTTCGAGCAGGGTGCGCATGGAGAAGTCTGGCAAAGCCATGATTGGAAGTCCTTTTTCCGATTGATCCGCCGCAGACGGTGAAAGGATCGGCTGATCCCTCGGAACGGCGCGTCCGGGATGTCTCCCCGAACACGCCACGCCTGCGTGTGAAGTGAGCGGGCTTTTAGGAGGACGGCGCGCAAAAGGCAAGCGTGGACCGACCCAGGCGCGCGCTGGTCCCCCTCGCCAATCTCACATATCGGCGTTATAGACAAAGGGCACTGTCGGGGGACGTGATATGCAGCGTGAAAAGTGGACGATCCTGGCGTTCGCTACCCTCATGGCCGTGGTGGCGGCGACGGCGCTCGCTCAGGTCAATCAGGCGGCCGGCAGGGGACCGACCGAGACGACGCTGCAGCCGAGCCGTGTCGATGCGGCCACCCTGGCCGCGGCGCGACAGAACCCTCTGGCCAATCGACTGCGCATCGCCCTCGCCAATGACCCGAACTATGAGCGCATCCTGGGACAGGCCCAGCGGTCTGCCGTTCCGGTGCTGGTGCCTCCCAACCCCGGCCTGGTGCAGACGGCGCGGTTCTATCCCGGGGATCGACAGTACACCCTGGTCGTGCGCCCCCCGGGCCAGATTGTTGAAATCCTTGGCTCGACCCGCGCCCTGCAGCCGCCCGAGGGAACACGGCTGCCGCCGCCGGAAGCCAATGGACGCGCCGCAGCCGCGCGTATCACGCGTCAGACGCCCCTGGCCGCCGCCGTCGCCCAGGGCGAAAGCCGTGGCCTGTCCGACATCCGCACCGAGCGGACCGAATACGGCGTCGACGTCAGTTTCGTTCGCTTCGGCGCCCTCTACAGCGTGACCTTTGTCTGCGACGATCAGACCAGTCTGGAATGCTCCAACGCGGCGGCCGTGCAGTTCGCCTCGCAGCTCGAACTGATCGGCGGAGGACAGTGATGCGCAAGCTCGGCCTCGCCCTTGCCCTGCTGCTGACGGCCTGTTCGCCGAACGGATGCGCGTCGGGCGGTCCCGAACCCACGCCCAAGAACGACGATCCCGTGGCCCCCGCCGGTGACCCGGTCCCCGAGCCGGTGCCGGAGCCGCCGGCACCCGAGACGACACCGGTCACCTGGCCGCACGAACCCGCCGGGGCCCTGGTCCCCGGCTCTGGCACCGGCGCGACCGACCCGACCATCTGGGCTCCGGGCATGCGCTTCCCGATGGAGGCAGCCCCGGCCTATGCCAACTCTCAGGTCTACGGCTACGGCGGCTTCGCGGCTCCCGGCCCCGGCCCCGGGGGGCAGTGCGACGCGCGGAACTACGCCTACCCATGGCGCGACAACTTCTGCGAGACGCGCGGCTGGACCAACACCATGTGCCCCACCGGCAAGGGGCACCAGGGCCAGGACATCCGCCCGTCCACCTGCGTGAAAAAGGTTCATGGCGTCGTCGCGGCCGAAGCGGGCGTCGTCACCTCGATCGGGAGCTATTCGGTCTTCATCCGGGGCGATTCCGGGCGGATCTATCGCTATCTGCACATGGACCCCGCCCATGTGCAGACCATTCTGACCGAGGGTCAGCGGGTGACCCGGGGCCAGCCGATCGGCAAGGTCTCGGATGCGTTCGGCGGCTCGGCGACGACCATCCACCTGCATTTCGAGATCAAGGCTCCGGTCACCGCGAACGGATCGTCGGCCGTCATCTTCGTCCCGACATACACCAGCCTGGAAGACTCCTATCAGAAGCTGCTGAACGCGACGGCCTGATCCAGGACCGGAACCAAGGCCCCATGAAAAAGGCGACCCTTGAGGGCCGCCTGATCCATCGCGTGTTGACCCTCGCGGTTACATCGCGTCGAGCATTTCCTGGGCGTGGTCGCGGTGCATCGTGACCTTGGGGATGATCTCGGTCGCCAGAGCGGCGAGGCCCGGGGTCTCGCTGTGGTCCTTGAAGCCGTTCAGCAGGGTCAGGGCCTCGTTGTGGGCCGCGACCTGCTGGGTCAGGTAGACGCGGTCGAAGTCGGCCGGCGTCGCCGTGTTGAGATTGTCGATCAGACCCTGGCGGCGTTCGTCGAGGGTGGTCGGCAGGGGGGTGTCGGCGGCTTCCGTCGGGGCCAAGGCCTTCAGCTTCGCGGTCGAGGCGGTGTGGTCGGTCTTGATCATGCCGGCCAGTTCATCGATCCCGGCCGTGCTGGACTTGGCGGCGGCGATGTCGGCGGACTGCAGCTCGTACATGTCCGAGACGGCAAGCGCGGTGACGAAGCCGCCCGCCGTATTGGCCCCCAGGGTGGCGGCCGAGACCTGGCCGACCGGCACGGAGGCCGCGTCCTGGGTCGCATTGACGGCCGCGCCGGCGTCGTCGGCGGGTTCGTTGGATGGGCTGCAGGCGCCCAGAAGGGCAAGGGTGGCGGTGCCGGCGAGAAGCAGACGGATCATGAGAGAATTCCTCCAGAGGTTCTGCGACCGTAACCGTCACCGCCTCCGGGGGTTCCTGTGTCGGCTCGCCGTCACGCCTCCTCGAGCATCAGCACGCCGGGCGCGGACTTCAGCGCCCCGCGCAGCGCCCCGTCCAGACGATAGCGTCCAGGCAGACGCATCTCGACCTCGCGCCGCCCGTCCAGGGAGGCGATCAGGGTGATCTCGCCGCCCTTCCCGGCGGCCACCGCCCGCGCCAGCCGGGCCTGGATGGCGGCGGGATCGGTGGTGCGGGCCGAGACGTGAACGCGAAGGCCGACCGTCGAGTCGTCCACCAGGGTCTCCAGCTTCGAACAGTCGTCGCCGAAGAACCGCACCTCCCCGTCCGACGACTTGGCCCGGACCCGTACCATCAGGGCCGAGCCGACCTCCAGCAGGTCGCGGCATTTGCGCAGCTGTTCCGGCGGGAACAGGCATTCGAATTCGCCGGTCGGGTCCGAGAAGGTGACGAAGGCGAATTTCTCGCCGTTCTTGGCGCTGGCCCGCTCCTGACGGCGGCGCACCACCCCGGCCATCATGAAGGCGTCGTGGCCCTGTTCGGCCCGCTGCACCGCCTCGGCGACGAAGGTGATGCGCTTCCTGCGCAGCGCCCCCTCCATGTCCTCCAGCGGGTGGCCCGACAGGTAGAAGCCCACGGCCGACAGCTCCTGATCCAGCCGCTCGGGCCCGACCCAGGGTTCGACGCTCTTGAGCCGGGGCCGGGCCGCCCCCGCCTGATCGGCCCCGAACAGACTGACCTGGGACGAGGACCGGTCGGCCGCCACGCTCTGGCAATAGGCCATCAGGGTGTCGGCCTGTTCGAACAGCTGACGCCGGTTCGGGTGGATGGAATCGAAGGCCCCGGCCTTGGCCAGTCCCTCCAGCGCCCGCTTGTTCACGGCGCGCGGATCGACCCGCTCGAGGAAGTCGAAGATGTCGGCGAACCGCCCGCCGGTCTCGCGCACCTCGACCACGTGTTTCATGGCCTCCAGGCCCACATTGCGGATCGCCCCCAGGGCGTACAGCACGGCCCCCTCCCCTTCGCGCCAGGCGACGTCGAAATCGGCCGAGGAGGCGTTCACATCGGGCGCGCGCACCGGCACGCCGAACTTGCGCGCGTCCTGGTAGAAGACCGCCAGCTTGTCGGTGTTCGACAGATCCAGGCTCATCGAGGCGGCGAAGAACTCGACCGGGTGGTTGGCCTTCAGCCAGCCGGTTTGGTACGAAATCAGCGCATAGGCGGCGGCGTGGGACTTGTTGAAGCCGTAGCCGGCGAACTTGGCCACCAGTTCGAAGATGGAGTCGGACTGCGCCTCCGGCACGGACTTCTCGGACGCGCCCTTGATGAAGCGCGCCTTCTGGAAATCCATCTCCTCCTTCTTCTTCTTGCCCATGGCCCGGCGCAGCAGGTCGGCCTCGCCCAGGCTGTAGCCGGCCAGGACCTGGGCGATCTTCATCACCTGTTCCTGGTAGATGATGACGCCGTAGGTCTCTGACAGCGTCTCCTTCAGGGTCGGGTGCAGGTAATCGACCTCGGCCCGGCCGAATTTCCGGTCGATATAGGTGTCGATCATCTCCATCGGCCCGGGCCGGTACAGGGAGATCAGGGCGGTGATCTCCTCGATGGAGCCGCAGCGCATCTTGCGCAGGGTGTCGCGCATGCCCTGGGATTCCAGCTGGAACACCCCGACCGTCTGGCCCGAGGCCATCAGCTCATAGGTCCGGGTGTCGTCCAGCGGCAGCAGGTTGAAGTCCTGGGCCGCCCCGCGCCGCGACAGATAGCCGTGGGCCCGGTCCAGCACGGTCAGGGTCTTCAGCCCCAGGAAGTCGAACTTCACCAGGCCGGCGGGCTCGACCCATTTCATGTTGAACTGGGTGGCGGGGATGTCCGAGCGCGGGTCCTGGTACAGCGGCGTCAGCTCGACCAGGGGCCGGTCGCCGATGACGATGCCGGCGGCGTGGGTCGAGGCGTTACGGTACAGCCCCTCCAGCTCCAGCGCCGTCGCCAGCAGGGTCGCCACCGCCCGATCGGTGTCGCGCGCCTCGCGCAGGCGCGGCTCGATCTCGATCGCCTGGGCCAGGGTGGTCGGGGCGGCCGGGTTGTTGGGGATCATCTTGGCCAGACGATCGACCTGGCCCAGCGGCATCTGCAGCACCCGGCCGACGTCGCGCAGCACGGCCCGCGCCTGCAGGGTACCGAAGGTGATGATCTGGGCCACCCGGTCCTTGCCGTAGCGCTCCTGAACATAGGTGATCACCTCCTCCCGCCGCTCCTGGCAGAAGTCGATGTCGAAGTCGGGCATGGAGACCCGTTCGGGGTTCAGGAACCGCTCGAACAGCAGGCCGAACCGCAGGGGATCCAGATCGGTGATGGTCAGGGCCCAGGCCACCAGAGACCCCGCCCCCGACCCCCGGCCCGGTCCCACGGGAATGCCGTGCGACTTGGCCCATTTGATGAAGTCGGCCACGATCAGGAAATAGCCGGGGAAGCCCATCTGGGTGATGATCCCGACCTCCCACTCCAGCCGGGTCCAGTATTCGGACTCCGGCGCCGAGGGCGTCACCAGCCTCAGCCGCGCCTTCAGACCCTCGCGGGCCTGGTGCATGAGCTCGTCGGGCTCGGTGCGGCCGTCGCCGGTGTCGAACCGGGGCAGAATCGGCGGGTGGGTCTTGACCAGGAAGGCGCAGCGGCGGGCGATCTCGATCGTGCTGTCGCAGGCCTCGGGCAGGTCCACGAACAGGGTCCGCATCTCGGCGGCGCTGCGGAAGAAATGCTGGTCGGTGATGCGGCGGCGGTCTTCCTGGCCGGTGAAGGCCCCGTCGGCGATGCACAGCAGGGCGTCGTGCGACCGGGCCTGCTCGCGCCGGGCGTAGTGGACGTCGTTGGTGGCTACCAGCGGCGCGTCGTGGGCGTAGGCCCAGTCGACCAGGCCCCGCTCGGCCGCCGCCTCGTCCGGCAGGCCGTGGCGCTGCAGCTCGACATAGAAGCGGTCGCCGAAGGCCTCCGCCATGGCCGCCAGGGCCCTGGCCCCCTCGATAGGGTTGTTGTGGGCGAACAGGGGGTCAACCGGGCCGTCCGGACCGCCGGACAGCAGGATCAGCCCCTCGGACCGCGCCACCACCTGGCTCCAGGCCACGTTCGGCTCCTCGTCGCCGGCGTCCAGATAGGCCGACGACGACAGGGCGCACAGGTTGCGCCAGCCGGCCTCGTCCTGACAGATCAGCACCACGGTCGGCACCTTGGCCCAGCGCTCGGACCGCCTGCCGCCGATCCCGGTCACCGGCAAGGCACAGGCGATCAGGGGTTGAACGCCCACGGCCTTGGCCGCTTCCGAGAACTCCAGCGCCCCGAACAGATTGACCCGGTCCGCCACCCCGACCGCCGGCATGCCCGCGTCCGCCGCCAGTTTGCCGACCTTGCCCGCCTTGATCGCGCCTTCCAGCAGCGAATAGGCCGAGCGGACCCTCAGGTGGACGAAACCGGTCTGGACGGGGGCGTCGGTGATGGCCTGAACCTCGATGTCAGGCCGGAGGCGACTCATCTCGCCAACAGGGCGACCTGCCACACCATCCAGACAATGCCGCTGCACGATGCAAGCGACAGACCCTCTCGAACCACCCGTGTCATCGGCTTATCCCCAGATTGCGTGTTCCGGCATTGTTCTATGTTGGCTTTTTGTTCTCGTCAACAGCCTGTGAATGTGAGGCGACGGCGGCTGTGCAAATGTCTAGGATCGACCCCTGCGCATCGCCCTTCCGGCGGCGCCTGTCTGGAGTATCGGCCATGGCCAAGGGTCAAGTGAAGTCGAACAAGGAAACCCGCAAACCCAAGGCCGAGAAGCCCAAGCCGGCCGTGTCGGTGGGGACCTCGCCCTTCACCCAGCCGCCCGGCAAGAAATAGGGCGTCGCGCGCGGGGGTGAACTACCCCCGCGACCGCTCCACCGTGTCGACCGACGGGTTGGCTCGGAGCGCCGCCATGATGCTGGTGGCGTGTTTGGCGTCGGCCACCTCGACGTCCAGGTCCAGGTCGAAGAAGTCGGACTGGCGGTGCGCCATCCGCAGGTTCAGGATATTGCCGCCGGCCTCGCCGATGACGGTGGCGACCTGACCCAGGACGCCGGGGGCGTTCTTCATCGTGGCCCGCAGCCGCGCCATGCCCACCGCTCCCTGTTCGGCCTGGGGCGTCCACTGCAGATCCTGCCAGACGCTATCGTCGTCGGCGAAATCGGCCAGGCGCTGGCAGTCGATGACGTGGACGGTCAGGCCCTTTTCCGGCTCCAGGATGCCGACGATGCGGTCGCCGGGCACGGGGGTGCAGCAGGCCCCGAAATGGATGCTGACGCCGGGGGTCAGGCCGCCGCCGCGCACGAACAGACGGGCCTTGTCGTCGGCGATCTTCTTGCGTTCCTGGCCCAGGTTCAGCGTGCCCTTCAGGGCCGGGAACAGCATCTCCACGACCTTGTTGGCCGGCAGGCGACCGCGGCCGATGGCGTCGAACAGGTCTTCCTGGGTGCCGGTGGCCAGGGTCTCGACCACGGACTTCAGCGACACGTCGGCCAGGGCCTTGCCGACCCGGATCAGGGCCTGCTCCAGCGTCGTCTTGCCCAGTTTGTAGAACTCCTCGCGTTCGGAGGAGCGGATGTGGCGGCGGATGGCCGAACGGGCCCGGCCGGTGACGGTCAGGCTGCGCCAGTCGGCCGGGGCCTCGCGCTTCTTGCCGCGGATGATCTCGACCACGTCGCCGTTCTGCAGCGCGGTGCGCATCGGCTTCAGCTCGCCATTGATCTTGACGCCCACGGCCGTGTCCCCGACCTCGGTGTGGACCGAATAGGCGAAGTCCAGCGCCATGCCGCCGCGCGGCAGGGTGATCAGCCGGCCCTTGGGCGTGAAGACGAAGACCTGATCCAGGTACATCTCCAGCTTGGCGTGCTCGACCCAGTCCTCGCCCCCCTCCCCGTGCTCGATCACCTGGACGAGGTGGCGCAGGTTCTGCAGGGGGTCGCGGCCGCCGTCCTTCTCCATCGCCTCCTGGTCGAAGCCATAGGACTGGTTCTTGTAGGCCCAGTGGGCGGCGACGCCGTCCTCGGCCACCCGGTCCATGGCCTCGGTGCGGATCTGCATCTCGATGCGCAGGCCGCCGGGGCCGACCACCGTGGTGTGCAGCGAGCGATAGTTGTTCGACTTGGGCGTGGAGATGAAATCCTTGAACCGCTCGGGCACCATCGGCCACGACCGGTGGATGACGCCCAGCGCGCGGTAGCAGTCGTCCTCGACCTCCAGCAGCACGCGGAAGCCGTAGATGTCGGACAGGGAGGAAAAGCCCACCGACTTGCGCTGCAGCTTCCTCCAGATCGAATAGGGCGTCTTCTGCCGGCCATAGACTCGGGCCTTGATCCCGGCCTCGCTCAGCACCTGCTGGATCTCGGCGGCGACACCCTCTGTGGCGTGGCCGTGCTCGAGCTTCAGCGCCTCCAGCCGCCGCTCGATGGCGGTGCGGGCCGTGGGGTTCAGATGCTCGAACGCCAGCTCTTCCAGCTCCGACGCGATCGAATGGATGCCGATCGACCGGCCCAGCGGCGCATAGACCTCCAGCGTCTCGCGGCTGATCCGCTCGCGCTTCTCGGGCTTGACGTATTTCAGCGTCCGCATGTTGTGCAGACGGTCGGCCAGCTTGACCAACAGGACCCGCACGTCGCGGCTGATGGCCAGGATGAATTTGCGCAGGTTCTCGGCCTGGCGGGTGTGCTCGGCCTGCAGCTCAAGGCGCGACAGCTTGGTCACGCCCTCGACCAAGACGGCGACCTCCTCGCCGAACATGCGGGCGATGTCGTCGCGCGTGGCCGAGGTGTCCTCGACCACGTCGTGCAGCAGGGCGGTGACGATGGTGGCCGTGTCCAGCCGGTAGTCGGTCAGGATGCCCGCCACCTGGATCGGATGGGCGAAATAGGGGTCGCCCGAGGCCCGCAGCTGCGAGCCGTGCATCTTCATCGCATAGACATAGGCCCGGTTCAGCAGGGCCTCGTCGGCGGTGGGATCATAGGCCTTGACCGCCTCGATCAGCTCGAACTGGCGCAAGACCGGAATGCGTTTCGCCGCCGGCACGGATGCGGGCGGCGATACGACGTCATTGGCAATGGGGGTCGGCGGCGGGGTCGGACCGGACCGCGCCGGGAGGATGGTGATACCGTTGGCGGGTTGAGCCGTCAGTACCGCTCCTCCTGACCGCCGTCCCGGTCGCTCTGCAGCGCGCGGATCAGTTCGGCCTCGGCCATGTTCATGTGTTGCGGCTCGGCCAGCAGACCGACGATCTCCGCCTCGTCTTCGGCTTCGGTGCGCTCGTCGACGCGCTGCAGGGCGACGATGACCGTTTCCAGCAGCTCGGCGGGGACCACCGTCTCGTCGGCGATCTCGCGCAGGGCGACGACGGGGTTCTTGTCGTTGTCGCGATCCAGGGTCAGGGCCGCGCCGTTGGCGATCGCGCGGGCGCGGTTTCCGGCCAGCAGGACCAGACCGAACCGGTTCGGCACCTTCTGGATGCAATCTTCGACAGTGACGCGAGCCATTCAGAATCCTCGGGCGGCGGGGAGAACCGCGTTGCATACAGATGGAGAGCCGTTTGTGCAACGCCAGAGGGGCCGGAATAGGGTTTTCAGGCCAATGGGCGCGCATCCCGACCCACCTGTGCCGCGCTCAGCAGGGCTGTGGCCGTCTGGCCGGCGACAGGATGCACCCAATCCGGCGCGATCTCCGCCAGCGGCCCCATGACGAAGCGCCGCTCCGCCGCGCGCGGGTGCGGCAGAATCAGGCCGCCGCAGTCCCCCTGTTCCCGCCCATAGGCGATCAGGTCCAGGTCCAAGGTCCGGGGGGCATTGAGCGCCGTGCGGCGGCGCCCGAACGCCTCCTCGATCCGGCCCAGGGCCGCCATCAAGGCATGGGGGTCGTGGGCGGTGCGGACCAGAACCACGCCGTTCAGGAAGGGCGGATCGTTCGGGTTGGGCCAGGCCTGGGACGCCCACCAGGACGACCGGGCGACCACATCGATCCCCTCCGACCGGAATCGTGCCAGGACCGCCTCGAGCGCCTCGCGGCAGTCGGCCCAGACCCCCTTGTCATTGCACCCCAGCGCGACGAAGACGGCCTCGTCCAGACCCTGAGGGCCGTCAATGTTGACGAGGCCCGCCTGGGTGTCCGAGGTCGATGTTTCCGGAGTGATTCCCATGACGTCCTGTCCGAACGACGGCCGCCTTCGCCGGCCATCGAACCTGATCGAGTATGACACGGCGGTGATCGGGGGCGAAGAGGCCTCGTCGATCCGCGCGAATGGGCTCCCGGCATGACAGATCGACCGGATCCCGAACCGCCGCGCGACTGTCCGCTGTGCCCGCGCCTGGTCGCCTATCGCGCCGAGAACCGGCGTCAGAACCCCGACTGGTGGAACGGCCCGGCCCCCTCGTTCGGCGACCCCGACGCGCGGCTCCTGGTGGCCGGCCTGGCCCCCGGTCGGACGGGGGCGAACCGGACCGGGCGACCCTTCACCGGCGATGGCGCCGGCGTGATCCTGTACCAGACCCTGCTGAAGACCGGCTTCGCCACCGGCACCTATGACGCGCGGCCCGACGACGGTCTGACCCTGGTGGACTGCATGATCACCAACGCCGTCCGCTGCGCCCCGCCGCTGAACAAGCCCCTGCCGGTCGAGGAGGCGACCTGCCGCCCGTTCCTGCAGGCCCGGCTCGCCGCCCTCCCCCGGCTGAAGGTCATCGTCACCCTGGGCGACGTCTCGCGCCGCAGCGTGCTGAAGGCCTTGGGTCTGCCCGGTTCGGCCATGGCCTCGGGCCACGGCGTGGAGGCCGAGGTCGGCGGCTATGTCCTGCTCAACAGCTATCACTGCTCGCGGCTGAACACGAACACGGGGCGGCTGACGCCTGAGATGTTCCAGGCCGTCTTCGAGCGGGCCCGGGCGATCATCGCTAAGGCCTGATTCACCTCGCCCAAAAGGCGAGTGTGGTGCGCCAGACACAGGAATCAGAGCCCGTCGGGTGTACCCTCCTGAAGCCGGAACAGCCCCGTGCCGCCGGCGTTGAAATGCCGCCTTGGGAGGGGCAGCTCATGCGTACCCGTTCTTCGCTTTTCACCGCCCGCGAGCGCCGAATCGGCCTGTTGGCGCTGCTGGCCGCCGCCGCGCTGACGCTGACGCTGATCGTCGCGGAAGGCGCCTTTTCGCCGCCGCTGGGCATCTACGGATCCGGCGCCCAGGCCGTGCAGATGCCGGGCGTCGTGGACGCCCAGCCCCTGGGCCGCGCCGCCACGTTCTAGCCCCGGCGCGCCCTAGCCCTTGTCCCGCATCAGCCGGGCCTTGTCTCGGGCCCAGTCGCGGTCGGCCGAGGCCTCGCGCTTGTCGTGCAGCTTCTTGCCCTTGGCGAGGGCGATCTCCAGCTTGGCCTTGCCGTCGTCGTTCAGATAGAGGCGCAGCGGGATGATGGTCTGGCCATCCTTCTGGACCGCCCCAATCAGCCGGTCGATCTGCTTCCTGTGCAGCAGCAGCTTCCGCGGGCGGCGCGGCTCGTGGTTGAACCGGTTGGCCTGGGCATAGGGCGGGATGTCGGCGTTGATCAGCACGATCTCGCGCCCCTCCACCGCCGCATAGCTCTCGGCGATATTGGCCCGCCCCATGCGCAGGGCCTTGATCTCGGTGCCCAGCAGCATGATCCCGGCCTCGAGATTGTCCTCGAGGAAATAGTCGAACCGCGCGCGGCGGTTCTCGGCGATCAGCTTGGCCTTGGTGATCGGGGCCTTGGTGGCGGCGGCGGCCTTTTCCTTTGTCGTGGCCATCAGACGATCCCCGCCATCGACAGAGCGGCATCGACCCGCGTGCGCGCCTCTGCAGACGTCGGCACCAGCGGCAATCGCACCTCTTCCCCGCACAGGCCGAGCCGCGCCAAGGCGTACTTTGTCGGGGACGGCGAGGCGTCGGCGAACAGGGCCTGATGCAGGCCGATCAGCCGGTCCTGCCACGACCGGGCGGCCGCGAGGTCGCCGGTCTGCAGCGCGTCGTACAGCGCCACCATGGCCTCGGGCGCGACGTTCGACACCACCGAGATGACCCCCACGCCCCCATGCGCCGCATAGCCCAGAAAGCTGGCGTCATCGCCGGAGATCAGATCGAACTGGCCGGTGATATGGGCCCGCATCCAGCTGATCCGGCCCAGGTCCCCGGTCGCGTCCTTCAGCCCGACGATGTTCGGATGGTCGGCCAGTTCGGCCACGGTCGTATCCGCGAGATCGACCCCGGTCCGGCCCGGCACATTGTAGAGCAGCAGCGGCAGCTGGACCGCCTCCGCGATCGCCTCGAAATGGGCCTTCAGCCCGGCCTGGGACGGCCGGTTGTAATAGGGGGTGACGACCAGGGCACCGTCGGCCCCGACGGTCTTGGCATGGCGCACCAGGGCGATCGCCTTGTCCGTGGACGACGAACCGGCCCCGGCGATGACCCGCACGCGGCCGGACGACAGACGCACGCACAGCTCCACCACGCGCCGGTGTTCGTCCGAGGTCAGGCTGGCGCTTTCGCCGGTGGTGCCCATCGGCACGACGCCGTGGACGCCGGCGGCGATCTGGCGTTCCAGCAGGGTCTCGAAAGCGGCTTCGTCCACGTTTCCGTCACGAAGTGGTGTGATCAGGGCGGTGATCACACCCTTGAACAAGGGGGCGGTCATTGAAACAAGAATACCTTGCGTGGGGGATGGGCGACGGGCGCCTGAAACGAGACGCGAGAGGGTAGGTTGCCGGGGTCGAAGCCGCAACCAGGATGAATGGGGATCGGACAGATCATGATCGCGACCAGTCTGGCGGCCGTTCTGGCCGTGCTCGCCCCAATTCCGCAAACCGCCGACCTGAACCGGCAGTCGACCCCCTACGTCTCCGGCGGCACGTATCAGACGGGGACGCTCAGCGAGAACGACACCGCCCTGTTCCGTCAGGGATTGGCCGCCGCCCGCGCCCGCGATGTCATCGGGACCCGCAACGCCATCTCCGGCATCAGCGATCCGACCGCGCGCAAACTGGTCGAATGGGCCCTGGTCGATACCTCGGGCGACCAGCTGTCCTTCACCGAACTGGCGCAGGACAAGGCCGCCCTGACCGGCTGGCCCCGCGCCGACAGCCGCGTCGCGGCCGGCGAGAAGGCCCTGGACCGGGCCGGCATGGGGCCGGACGCCGCCCTGGCCTATTTCGGCGCCGACCGGCCGACCACGGTCGAGGGGGCCATCGCCCTGGCCGAGGCGCTGGACCAGCGCGGCCGGCGGGACGAGGCCCGGCTGCTGATCCAGGAGTGGTGGCAGACCCAGTCCTTCGACGAGACCAACCAGGCCCGCATCCTGGCCCGCTGGGGTTCGACCCTGACCCAGCGCGATCACGAGGCGCGGCTGAATATGCTGCTGATCGGACCGCACGGCCCGGCGACGCGGGCCATGGTGTCCCTGGTCTCGCCCGAGCGCCAGACCATCGCCAATGCGGTTCTGTCGCTGCGCAGCGCCTACGGCGGCGATTCGGTCGTGGCCGGCCTGTCGCCGAACCAGGCCATGGATCCGAACGTGGTGCTGGAGCGGGTGCGGATCCTGCGCGCGGCCGATCGCCAGACCGAGGGCTTCCCCCTGCTGGCCGCCCTGCCCCCCGCGCCCCTGAACGGCGAGGCCCAGAGCACGCTGTGGAGCGAGCGCCGCAACTATTTCCTCGACGCCCTGGAGCGCCGCGAATGGGCCGCCGCCTATGCGGCCATGGCCGGCCACGGTTTTCCAGCGGGCGAACGCAAGGTCGATGCCGAATTCTTCGCCGGCTGGGTCGCCCTGACCAAGCTCAACGATCCGACCAACGCCGCACGGCATTTCGAGGCCCTGCGCCAGTCGTCGCTGACCCCGATCACCCAGGGGCGCGCCCTGTACTGGCTGGGTCGCGCGGCCGAGGCGCGGGGCGACACGGCAGCGGCCCAGACCTGGTATCTGCAGGGCAGCCGCCACATCCAGACCTTCTATGGCCAGCTGTCGGCCGAAAAGGCCGGGATCACCACCCTGACCCTGCCCGCCGACCCGGTCATCACCCAGGCCGACGTCGCCAGTTTCGGGGCCAATGAACTGGTCCGCGCGACCCGGATCCTGGGCGAGACCGGCGAGATGAGCCTGTTTCGCGTCTTCGCCTATGCCCTGGACGACACCCTGCCCGGCCCCGCTGACCTGGCCCAGTTGATGGACATGGCGCGCGGCTATGGGGACGGGTTCGGGGCCATGATGGTCGGTCGAGCCGCCAGCCAGCGCGGCTTCCTGATGCCGGAACGGCAATACCCCATCCGCATCCCGCCGACCGTGGCCGGGGCCGCGCCCCTGGCCTTCACCCTGGCCATCACCCGCCAGGAATCCAGCTTCGATCCGCGCGCGCGATCGGCCGCCGACGCGCGCGGGATGATGCAGTTCCTCCCCGCGACGGCGTCTGGCGTCGCGCGCCGCCTGGGCATGGCCTATTCGCCCGACCGCCTGTGGGATCCCGACTACAACATGACGCTGGGCAGCTATCACCTGGGCGAGCTGACGAGCCAGTTCTCGGGCTCCATGCTGCTGACCACCGTCGGCTACAACGCCGGCCCCGGTCGCGTGCCCCAGTGGACCGCCCGCTGCGGCGATCCCCGCGGCGGCGCGGCGGGCGGCGGGATCGATCCGATCGATTTCATCGAATGCGCGCCCTTCACCGAGACCCGCAACTACATGATGCGGGTGATGGAGAACATGTCGGTCTATAAGGCCCGACTGAACGGAGGCTCGGCCCCCCTGACCCTGTCGCAGGACATCGCGGCCGGCGCCAACGGCCCGCGCCCCTATCAGTAGGGGGCGTTGCGGCGGGCCGAGAGCAGGGGGCCGTCCGGGGTCGACAGCCACTCGGCCTGAAGGCCGAAGACCTCGGCCAGTACAGGGGCCGACAGGGCTTCGACGGGCGGCGCATCGGCCACGACCCGCCCCCCGGCCATGACGACCACCCGATCCGCGTAGCGCGCCGCCATAGACAGGTCGTGCAGGCTGACGACCACCGCCTGCCCCGCCGTCGCGCGGGCGCGCAGCCGGTCCATCAGCAGGAACTGCGCATCCGGATCCAGCCCGGCCACCGGCTCGTCCAGCAGCAGGGCCTTCGCCCCGGTCGCCAGCACCCGCGCGATCAGCACCCGGGCCCGCTCGCCCCCCGACATCTCCGCCACGCCGCGCTCGGCCAGATCGCCCGCCTGGACCTCGACCAGGGCCTCACGCGCCCGGGTCCGGGCCTCTGCGCCGGACAGGAACGGCAGCCCCAGGGCCGTGATCTCGACCGCCGGCATGTTCCATGCGATGCGCCGGTCCTGCGGCAGATAGGCCATGGCCTCGGCCCGCGCGCGTGGGTCTAGCTCGGCCAGCGGACGTCCACCGATCGCCACGGTGCCCGCGCTCGGCGGCAACAGGCCGAGCATCGCCTTGAGCACGCTGGTCTTGCCCGCCCCGTTCGGGCCGACCAGGGCCACGAGTTCGCCCGGGGCCACCGACAGCGAAACGTCCTGCAACACCGGATGGCGGTCGAGGCGCGCGGAGACGTCCTTCAACCCGATCACGACCGCCACTCCCGCGCCGCGCGCCAGGCGATCAGGGCGAACAGGGGCGCGCCGACGAGGGCGGTGAAGACGCCCAGCTTCAGCTCCTGATCGGTCGGGATGATCCGCGCCAACAGGTCGGCCACCACCAACATCAGTCCACCGGCCAGGGCCGAGGGCAGCAGCAGTCGCGCCGGATCGCCCCGCACGGCTGCCCGGACCAGATGCGGCGCGGCCAGGCCGACGAAGCCGATGATCCCGGCCACGGCCACGGCGGCCCCGGCCGCCACGGCGGCGGCGATCAGGGCCAGGATCTTCATCCGCCCCATGGCCAGGCCCGAGGTCGCGGCGGCCTCCTCGCCCAGCGACAGCATGCGCAGGCCCCCCGAGGCCGCAAGGGCCAGCCCGCCCGCGACCAGCACCGGCGGCGCGACCCAGCCGACGTCGATCCAGCTGCGGTTCTGCACCGAGCCCAGCAGCCAGGCCATCACCTCGGCCTGGGCGATCGGCGAGGGCGACAGGTTGAAGATCAGGGCCGTCAGGGCCCCCGCCAGACTGGACAGGGCCACGCCGAACAGGATCAGACCCTCGGGCGAGGTCAGACGGCTGGCCACGACCAGCAGCAGCAGGGCCGCCAGCCCCGCCCCGGCCAGGGCCGCGACCTCGACCGCGCCGGGGACGGCCGCCAGGCCCAGGACGATCGCGGTCGCCGCCGCCAAGGCCGAAGTGGCCGACACGCCGAGCACGCCCGGGTCGGCCAGGGGATTGCGCAGCAGGCCCTGCAGCACGGCCCCGGCCAGTCCCAGCGCCGCCCCCACGATCACGGCGCAGACCGCGCGCGGGGCCCGAACCTGCCACAGCACCAGCGCCTCGTCGGAGGTCCAGCGCGTCAGACCGGCCACATACTGCCCGGCGCTGAATGCGGTCTCGCCGAAGGTCACCGCCAGCGCCAGCGCCAGCGCAATGCCGATCGCCAGCCCTGCGATCAGCCGCGTGTCGCGGGCACCGCTCACGACGCTCCCTGCCCCCGCGACAGCATCACCGCCGCATCCGCCGCGAACCAGGCCGGGCAGGTCAGGACCGAGGCCGGCAGGGCCGCCGCGACCCGCCCCCGGGTGGCGGTCTGGATCACCGGATGACGCCCGACTCCGCGCCAGTCGGCCCGCACCTGATCGAAGAAGCCGAGCAGGAAGCGTCGCGGCGGCTCCAACGCGATCCGCTCCACGCTGACCGCCCCGAACCCGGTCAGCCCGGCCAGATTGGCGAAGCCGGCCGCGCGCAGGATGGAGTCGATCAGCGTGCCCTGGCCTGCGGTGAAGCCGCCGGAGGTCAGATACAGCGCCGTCCGGCCAGGCGCGGGGGGATGGGCGGCCTGCGCCAGTCGCGCATCCATCCGCGCCACGATCCGCGCCCCGGCCGCATCCCGGTCCAGGGCCGCCGCCACCGAGCGGATATTGGTCCGAATCTCGGCCATCTCCGTCGCGTCCGGAACATCGACGATCCGCGCGCCGCGTCGCGCCAGCGCCGCCAGCAGGCGCGGCTCGCCGCCCCAGGTGCGGACCACCACGTCGGGGCGCACGCCGACGGCCGTCTCGAGCGTCGGGCGGACTTGCGGATAGGCGAGCGCCGCCCAGGCCAGGCGCGAGTCCGGATCGTCGGCGCGCGGCGACAGGAACAGGTCCGCATCCGGCGCGATCGCCAACACATACTGGTCAGCGCACTGATCCAGCGACAGGACCCGCAGGGGCCGGGCCTGGGCGGCCGTCGCGGCCAGCAGGCTCGCGGCCAGAACCAGCGCCCCGCCTCTCATGGTCGGAGCAGGCCGGCGATCAGGGTGTCGATCATCGACTTGGTCAGGGCCTCGCGGCCGACCCAGTCGAAATAGGGCTTGGTGATCATCAGCGAGACGACGCCGTGGATCCCGGCCCACAGGGTCTGGGCCGCCGTCTTCGCGTCGCCCCTGAGGTGGCCCTCGGCCGCGACGTCGGCCACCACCGATTCGAAGGCCCGGAACAGGTCGCCGCCCAGGCTCTGGGCCGCCGTCTGGGCCCCGTCCCGCGCCTCGATCGGGCGCGTCAGATACGTCAGTCGATAGGCGTTGGGGTTGTCGAAGCCGAAGGCGACATAGGCCTCCATCAGTCGGCGAAGCCGCTCCTGCGGACACCCCGGCTCCGCCATGACCGACTCGTTCAGCGCCTGCAGCCGGGCGAAGGTGCAGCGACAGATCTCGTGGAGGATCTCGGACTTCTCCGAAAAGTGCATGTAGAGCGCGGTCGAGGACAGGCCGACCTCGTCCGCGATCCGCCGGATCGTGGCCCCGTCGTAGCCGACCTCGACGAAGACTCGCTCGGCCGCCTCTAGGATCTCGGCGCGCCGGGCATGACCCTCGCCCTTGGGCTTGCGCCCGCCCCGGACCGGAGCGACGGCAGGGCTCGCTGGCTGTTCCGACACGCAGACGACTCCTTCGCGGCGCGGCGCCGCCGGTTTGCATAGCGCCATCTCCGGACCACGCCAACGTCTTGCCCGCAGGCCACCGGCCACCTACGAATGACGATGACGTGCGGTTGGGGGGCCGTGATCCGTTGATCCGACCATTCGACGAGTGGGCGAAGCGCCGCAGCCTGACCCGCGCGCAGGCCGCGGCGGCGATCGCCATGGTCGTCGCCGCGGCGGTAGGCCTCGGGTCTGCGCCGATCACGACCGGTGCGGTCCTGATCGGGACACTCCAATCGATCTTCGTCGCCGTCGCCACCTGGCGGATCGTGATGATGGTGGCGCTCCCGGTGGATGCTGGCCCCCTCGCCGACATCGCCGCCCTTCCGCGCTATACCATCCTAGTCGCCCTCCTCGACGAGGCGGCGATCGTCGACCAGATCGTCAGCCGCCTCGCCGCCATCGACTATCCGCCGGACCGGCTGGAGGCCTTTCTCCTGCTGGAGGCGCATGATCGCGAGACGATCGACGCGGCCTGGCACGCCGACCGCCCGGACTGGCTCTCGATCGTCCTGGTGCCGCCCGGCGAGCCCCGCACCAAGCCCCGAGCCCTGAACGTCGGCCTGGCCCGCGCGACGGGAGACCTGATCACCGTCTACGACGCCGAGGACGATCCGCATCCGCTGCAGCTTCGCGAAGCGGCCGCGCGCTTCGCCGCCGATCGCGCCTCGACCCTGGCGACCCTGCAGGCCCCGTTGCGCATCCGGCTTTCGGATCGGACGCGGACCCCCTTCCTGGACCGGCAGTTCGCGCTCGAATACGCCGGTCTGTTTGAAGTCACCCTGCCCGCCATGGCGCGGCTGGGGCTCCCCTTTCCGCTGGGCGGCACCAGCAACCACTTCCGGACCGAGCGCCTGCGGACCGTCGGCGGCTGGGACGCCCACAACGTCACCGAGGACGCCGATCTCGGCTTCCGCCTGTGGCGCGCCGGGGGGACCCTGGGGGTGCTGACCTGCCCGACGCACGAGCCGCCGCCGGGCGGTCTGGAGGCCTGGCTGCCGCAGCGGACGCGCTGGTTGAAGGGCTATATGCAGACCTGCGGCGTCCACACCCGCGCGCTCCGGTGCCTGGGATGGCGGGGTCTGATCGCCCTGATGATGACGGTCGCCGCCCCGGTCATCGCGGCCGCCCTTCATGCGGTGTCCCTGGCCTGGCTGGCCGCTTTGGTGCTGATCGCCGGGGCGGCCGGGCTGGCGCCCCGCGCGCCCGTGGCAGCCCTGGGCGTGCTCGGCCTCGGCATCGCGGCCGCATGGGTCAATGCCTGGGTCGGGGCCCGGCGGGCCGGCCTGGACTACCGGCTGACCGATGCGCTCCAGTCGCCCCTCTACTGGTCGATGCTGACCCTGGCCTTCGGCCACGCCCTGGTCCGCCTGATCCACGAACCCTTCACCTGGAACAAGACCCGCCACGCGCCGGACGCCGTCGATCTCGCGGCGCGCCCACGGCTTGTCGTCCCTATGGCTGGACGCCGAGCCGCCTGACGGCATAAGGCCTGTCGCATGCCCGCCGTCCTCGCTTCCGAACCCCAGACCCTGCTCACCCGCGGCTGGTCCGACTACGCTCTGCTGGACTCCGGCGCGGGCAAGAAGCTGGAACGGTACGGCCCTCACACCGTCGTCCGGCCGGAGCCCCAGTGCTTCTGGCAGCCGCGCGAGGCCGCGGCCTTCGACCGGCCCGACGCCGTCTTCGACCCGCAGGCGCAAGACGAGGACGACGACGGCCGCTGGCGGTTCGCGGGGCCGGCCATCGACACCTTTCCCCTGGCCTGGCGCGACGTTCGGTTCACGGGCCGGTTCACCCCCTTCCGCCACCTGGCCTTCTTCCCGGAGCAGGCCGCCAACTGGGAGTGGCTGGATGCCCGCGTGCGGGCCCGGGCCTCCAACCCGCCCAAGATCCTGAACCTGTTCGGCTATACCGGCGTGGCCAGCCTGGCCTGCGCGGCGGCGGGGGCCGAGGTCACCCATGTCGACGCCTCCAAGAAGTCCGTCGCCTGGGCCCGCGAGAACGCCGAGCTCTCCGGCCTGTCCGACCACCCGATCCGCTGGATCGTCGAGGACGCCCGCAAATGGGTGGCGCGCGAGGTCCGACGCGGCTCGCGCTACGACGGCATCATCCTGGACCCGCCCAAATACGGTCGCGGCCCGACGGGCGAGGTCTGGCGGCTGTTCGAGGACATGCCCGCCTTGCTGAAAGACTGCGCCAGCCTGTTGTCCGACGACGCGGACTTCCTGCTGCTCAACGCCTATGCCGCCCGGGTGTCGGGCCTGTCCCTGGCCCATCTGATGCTCGAGGCGACGGCGAACCGGTCCGGTCGGGTCGACTGGGGCGAACTGGCTCTGTCGGAGGACGGCCCGGACGCGCGCGCCATCGGCCTGTCCTTCTTTGCCCGGTGGAGCGCGTCATGAGCGACGAGCGCCTCGTCACCTCCCTGACCAACGACACGGTCAAGGCCGTCCGCGCCCTGCACATGCGCAAGGAACGCGAGGCCACGGGTCAGTTCCTGGCCGAGGGGCTGAAATTCATCGGCGAGGCCCTGGACCAGGGCCGGGCCCCGCGCCTGCTGATGGTCGGGATCGAGGCGCGGCCTCATCCGCTGCTGGACCGCGCCCGCGCGGCGACGCTGGAGGCCGGCGGCGAGATCGTCACCGTCACCCATCCCATTCTTGAGAAGATCAGCCGCCGCGAGAATCCGCAGACGGTGCTGGGCGTGTTCGATCAGGCCTATTCACGCCTGGACCAGATCGACCCGGCCTCGGCCCCCTGCTGGATCGCCCTGGAACAGGTGCGCGATCCCGGCAACCTCGGCACCATCATCCGCACCGCCGATGCGGCCGGCTGCGGGGGGGTCATCCTGATCGGCGACTGCGTCGATCCCTTCTCGGTCGAGGCCGTCCGCGCGACCATGGGCAGTGTCTTCGCCGTCGCCCTGGTCCGCTGCACGGCCGAGGCCTTCCTGGCCTGGCGCGCGACCTGGCCCGGCCGCGTCGTCGGCACCCGGCTGGACGCCACCGCCGGCTATCGCGACGCCCCCTACACCGCTCCGACCCTGATCCTGATGGGCAATGAACAGGCCGGCCTCACCGACGCCCTGGCCGCCGCCTGCGACGTCACTGTGAAGATCCCGATGCGCGGCCGGGCCGACAGCCTGAACCTGGCCATCGCCACCGGGATCATGGCCTATGCCGTGACCGACGGGCTGTAGCTCAGGCGGACTCTTCCTCGTTCCTCAGCCGGGTCATGGCCCACAGGGCGAGCGTGGTCAGCACGGCCGCCCCCGTCAGATACAGGCCCACGGCGCCCAGGCCGTGGGTCCGCGCCAGGGTCGTGGCGATATAGGGGGCCAGGGAGGCGCCCAGGATGCCGGACAGGTTGAAGGCCATCGACGCCCCCGTATAGCGCACCGCCGTCGGAAAGGGCCGCGCCATGGCGGCGCTGAGCGGGCCGTAGGTGCAGCCCATCAGGGCGAAACCGATGGCGAAGAAGAACAGCAGCCCGTTCAGGCCCAGACCGAACAGTGGCCCGATGGCGAAGCCGAACAGGCCGATGCCGATCGAGGCCAGCATCAGCACCTTCAGCTGCCCGAACTGGTCGGCGGCCAGGGCCGCGATCGGGATGAAGGCCCCGAAGAACAGCACCCCGATCAGCTGGATCGGCAGGATGTCGGCCCGCGACAGCCCCATCTCGCTGGTCGCCCAGGCCAGGGCCCAGACCGTCAGCAGGTAGAAGATCACGAAGGTCGTCGTCCCGCCCAGGGCCCCCAGGGCCAGGGCGCCCTTGTAGCGGGCGAACAGGGTCAGGATCGGGGCCCGCACGCGCTCGGCCCGGGCGATGACCCTGGCGAACTCTGGCGTCTCGTGGATCTTCAGCCGCACCCACAGGCCGACGAACACCAGCACCGCGCTGGCCACGAACGGGATCCGCCAGCCCCAGGCCAGGAAGTCAGCCTCCGCCATCAGGGCGGTCAGCAGGATGAAGGAGCCGGTCGACAGCAGGAAGCCGATCGGGGCCCCCAGCTGCGGGAACATGCCGAACCAGGCCTTGCGGCCCTGGGGCGCGTTCTCGGTGGCCAGCAGCACGGCCCCGCCCCACTCGCCGCCCAGCCCCAGACCCTGGCCGAATCGGCACAGGGCCAGCAGCAGGGGGGCCAGGACCCCGACCTGGGCATAGGTCGGCAACAGGCCGATGGCGACCGTCGAGACGCCCATGGTCATCAGGGCCACGACCAGGGTCGCTTTGCGCCCGACCCGGTCCCCGAAATGGCCGAAGACCACGGCCCCGACCGGCCGGGCGAAGAAGGCGATGGCGAAGGTGGCGAACGAGCTCAGCATCGCCGTGGTCGCGTCGCCGCCCGGGAAGAACAGCGTCGGGAACACCAGCACCGCCGCCGTCGCATAGATGTAGAAGTCGAAGAACTCGATCGTCGTGCCGATCAGACTGGCGAACAGCACCCGGCTGTGGGACGTCCTGGACGGTTCGATCGCGCTGTCGGTCATGGGGCCAAGGGATGCGGGGCCGGGACGGTGCCGTCAAGCCGCCAACGGTGACGCTCAGGTTCCGCGTGGCTTGACCCGGTTGGTCGGCGGGGCCTCGGCCGGGTTCTCGGGCCAGGGGTGGCGCGGATAGCGCCCGCGCATATCGGCCCGCACCGCCTTCCACGACCCGGCCCAGAAGCCAGGCAGGTCCTTGGTCACCTGCACCGGCCGCCGCGCGGGGGACAGCAAAGCCAGGGTCAGGGGCACGCGGCCGCCACCTACCGTGGGATGCGCGCGCAGGCCGAACAGTTCCTGCACCCGGATATCGACCCTCGGACCGCCGTGCGCCGCATAGTCGATCGCGGCCGAACCCAGGGGGGTGACCAGTCTCGGCGGGGCCAGGGCGTCGAGGTCGCGATGCCGGTCCCAGGCCACCAGCGTCAGCAGGGCCGCCTCCAGCGGACCGTCTGCGATGCTTTCCAGCGACTGCACGTGGGCCAGCAGCGGCCACAGCCACGTCTCCCGCGCGGCCAACAGCCCGGCGTCCGAGACATCCGGCCAGCCCTCTTCCAGACCGTGCAGGAAGGCCAGTCGGGCACGCAGACCGGTCGCCCGCTCGCCCCAGCGTAGGGCCGAAAGCCCGTCCCGCTCGATGTCAGCCTTCAGGGCGGCGGTGACCATGGCCCGATCCGGGGCCCCGACCACCCGCTCGTCCACCACGATCGCGCCCAGACGACGAACCCGGCGCACTACCCGCCGACCCGAGGGCTCCTGCGCCAGCCGGTCCTCGGTCGTCATCCGCCCTTCCAGCGTCGCGGGGTCCAGCGGGGCCGCCAATCTGATGCGATCGCGGGTCTCGCCGCCACCCAGATCGCCGACCGCCAGCCACGGCTCGGCCGCCAGCGGATCGGTCGGGTCTACAAAGGCGCCGCGCCCGGACGCCAGCAGCACCTCCCCCGCCTTGCCCCGCGCCCGCGCCACCCGCTCCGGAAAGGCCTCGGCCAGCAGGGTGCCGACGTCGACCCCGCCGTCACGGTTCGGCCCTGCCCCGCTCACGGCCGCCTTGGCCCACCGGTCAACCAGCTTGCGCGCGTCGCTGGCGCGGGGGCTGCGGTCCTGATCCAGGCCCCGCAGCCGGTCGCGCAGGTCGACCGCGTTTCCACCCAGGCCGGGCTCGCTCAGCACCGCCGCGATCCGCGCGCCCAGTTTCGCCTCGCCCCCATCCGCCGCCACCGTCACCAGATGCGCCAGGCGCGGCGTCAGCGGCATCCGCGTCAGCCGCTGTCCATGCGGCGTCAGCGCCCCGGCCGCGTCCAGCGCCCCCAGCCGCGTCAGCACCGCCCTGGCCTCGGCCATGGCCCCCTTCGGCGGCGCGTCCAGCAGGGCCAGACCTTCGGTCGTGCGTGCCCCCCACCGCGCCAGATCCAGCGCCAGCCCCGTCAGATCGGCCTCCAGCATCTCCGGCCGCTGATGCGGGACCAGGCCCCGCGTGGCCTCCTCGTCCCACAGCCGGTAGCAGACCCCGGGCTGGGTCCGCCCGGCCCGGCCGCGCCGCTGCTCGGCCGAGGAGCGGCTGACCCGCACCGTCGCCAGCCGCGTCAGGCCGCTGGACGGTTCGAACCGGGGCACGCGCGACAGGCCGCTGTCGATCACCACCCGCACCCCCTCGATGGTCAGGCTAGTCTCGGCCACCGAGGTCGCCAGCACCACCTTGCGACGCCCGGGCGGCGACGGCTCGATGGCCCGGTCCTGCGCCCCCTTCTCCATCGCCCCGAACAGCGGCACGACATCGACGGCGGGGTCGCGCAAACGCTCGTTCAGCCGCTGAGCCGTGCGGTGGATCTCGCCCTGCCCCGGCAGAAAGGCGAGGACCGAGCCCGACTGCTCGCCCAACGCCGTCAGACAGGCCCGGGCCATGGCGTCCTCGATCCGCTCGACCGGGTTGCGGCCCAGATAAAGGGTCTCGACCGGGAAGGCCCGGCCCTGGGCCTCGATCACCGGCGCGCCGACGCCGTCGGGCCCCGCCAGCAGGCGGGAGATGCCGGCGATGTCCAGCGTCGCCGACATGACCAGCAGCTTCAGGTCCTCGCGCAGCACGCCCTGGCTGTCCCGCGCCAGGGCCAGGCCCAGATCGGCGTCCAGACTGCGCTCGTGGAACTCGTCGAACAGCACCGCCGCCACGCCGTCCAGCCCCGGATCGTCCAGGATCATGCGGGTGAAGACGCCCTCGGTGATGACCTCGATCCGCGTCCCCGGCCCGATCCGGCTCTGCAGCCGGGTGCGATAGCCCACGACGTCGCCGGTCGCCTGGCCCAGCGTCTCCGCCATCCGCTCCGCCGCCGCCCGGGCCGCCAGCCGCCGCGGTTCCAGCACCAGGATCCGCCCGTCCCCGCGCCACGGGGCGTCCAGCAGGACCAGGGGCACGACCGTCGTCTTGCCCGCGCCCGGCGGGGCCGCCAGGACCACGGCGGGGCTGGACGCCATCGCGGCCTTCAGGTCGTCCAGAACGGCGTGGATCGGCAGGATCATGGCCGCTGCCTAACCCGATCCGTCCGATGTCGCCACGAAACCGCGTCCACCACGCCACTTTGGCGGTCACGAAAGCGTCGTGCCGCCTTCATCGTTCGGAAACCGCGTTGCACCTGCGAGCTTCCCTCGCTAGCGTCCGCCGCTGGAAGGCGGCCCGGGGAGGGTCGTCGCGTATTCAGGGGGCGAGACTTCATGTCCGCAACTGGCCTCAGGCCCAAGGGGAACCGTCTGTTCCTCAAGAAATCCGTCGCACAAATTCAGAAGGAGGCCGCGAAGAGCGAGTTGAAGCGCACGCTCGGCAAATGGAACCTGATGAGTCTGGGGATCGGCGCCATCATCGGGGCCGGCATCTTCGTTTTGACCGGGCAGGTCGCCGCCGCCAACGCCGGCCCGGCCATCATGCTGTCCTTCATCGTCGCGGGCGTCGCCTGCGGCCTGGCGGGCCTGTGCTACGCCGAGCTGGCCTCGACCATGCCGGTGTCCGGCTCGGCCTATACCTATGCCTACGGCACCCTGGGCGAGGTCTTCGCCTGGATCATGGGCTGGCTGCTGGTGCTGGAATACGGCGTCGCGGCCTCGACCGTGGCGGTCGGCTGGTCCGGCTATGTGGTTTCGATCCTCAGCGATTTCGGCATCAGCCAGCAGATCTTCCCGGTCATCCAGTACGCCGGCGGCGAAGGTCCCCAGTGGGCCACCCCCCTGGTCCAGCTGGTCCAGAGCGCCGGCGCCACCTCCTTCCCCCTGACCGGCACCTTCAACCTGGTCGCGGCCATCGGCATCGCCTCGGTCTGCGGCCTGCTGGTGCTCGGCGTGTCCGAGTCGGCCAACATCAACAACGCCATCGTGATCATCAAGATCATCGTCCTGCTGACCTTCATCGCGGTCGGCATCGGCTATGTGAACCCGGACAACTGGGTGCCCTTCATCCCTGAACCGACCGGCGTCGCCGGCCAGTTCGGCATCGGCGGCATCTTCCGGGGCGCGGCCATCATCTTCTTCGCCTACGTCGGCTTCGAGGCCGTCTCGACCGCCGCGGCCGAGGCCAAGAACCCCTCCAAGGACGTGCCCTTCGGCATCCTGGGCGCCCTGTTCGTCTGCACCCTGATCTACATGGCCGTGGCCGCCGTCATGACCGGCGTGGTGCCCTATCTGGAGCTGGCCAGCCCGGCCCCCGTCGCCGTCGCCATCGACCGGATGAGCCTGGGATGGGCCGATACGCCGATCATCCTGGCCAGCGGCGAGCCGCTGAACCTGATCAGCTTCATGATCAAGATCGGGGCCATCACCGGCCTCAGCTCGGTCATGCTGGTGCTCTGCTACGGCCAGACGCGGATCTTCTACACCATGGCGCGCGACGGCCTGCTGCCGCGCGCCTTCGCCGTCATCCATCCCAAGTTCCGCACGCCCTGGATCGGCACCATCCTGCTGGGTCTGCTGATCGCCATCGCGGCGGCCTTCCTGCCGATTTCGATCCTGGGCGACCTGGTGTCCCTGGGCACGGCCACGGCCTTCTCGATCGTCTGCCTGAGCGTGATCTTCCTGCGCATCAAGCACCCGGAAATGCCCCGGCCCTTCAAGGTCCCCGGCGGCATCTTCACGGCGGTCCTAGGCATCCTGGCCTGCCTGTTCCTGGCCAGCCAGAACCTGATCCCGATGTTCCAGCACGCGGCCGAGGACAACCCCCTGCCCCTGATGCTGCTGGGTGGCTACGCCGTCGTCGGCGCGATCATCTATGCCGCCTACGGCTTCTGGAACTCCAAGCTCGCCAAGGGCATCGACATCACCGAGGAAACCACGATGTCGTCCCCCGCCGAGGCCATGGGCACCGGCGTCGACAACCAGAAGGACTAGGTCTCTCCGAGATCCTGGAACGGAAAAGCCCGGAGCGTGGCTCCGGGCTTTTGCTTTGGTGCGGATGAGAGGACTCGAACCTCCACATCTTGCGATGCCAGAACCTAAATCTGGTGCGTCTACCAGTTTCGCCACATCCGCACTGGCCGGTGGGTTTAGGGGCAAGTCGCGGCGGCGACAACCGCCCAGATAGATACGTGGCCTTAACCTTGATCGCGCACGGTCGGCCGTCGTTATCCGGGGCCCGCCAGCATGTCGTCGATGAATGATCGTCCGATCGTCATCAAGAAGGTCAAGAAGGTCGTCGGCGGGGGTCACCACGGCGGCGCCTGGAAGGTCGCCTATGCGGACTTCGTGACCGCCATGATGGCCTTCTTCCTGCTGATGTGGCTGATCAACACCACCGATCCCGAACAGAAGCGCGGCATCGCCGAATATTTCGCCCCGGCCAGCGTGTCGCAGTCGACCTCCGGCTCCGGCGGTATCCTGGGCGGCACCGCCCTGGGCGAGGACGGGGCCAAGGCCGAAGGCTCGATGTCGGTGCTCGAGGAACTGGCCCCCGAGGCCCCCGAGAACGCCCCGGAAGAGGTCGGCACCAACGCCAACCTGGCCGCGGCGTCCGAAGAGGAGCTGCGCCAGGAGATCGCCGCGCGCGAGGCCGCCGAGTTCGCCTCGGCCGCAGAATCCTTGCGCCAGGCCATGCAGCGCCTCCCCGAGCTGGCCGAGCTGTCCAAACAGCTGATCATCGACCAGACCCCCGAGGGCCTGCGCATCCAGCTGGTGGACCAGGAGGGCCGCTCGATGTTCGATCAGAACTCGGCCCGCCCCAATGCCCGGGCCCAGGTGCTGCTGCGCGCCGTGGCCAGCGTGGTCAACCGCCTGCCCAATCGCGTGTCGATCTCGGGCCACACCTCGGCGGTCGCCGGCTCCGGACGGGCCTCGACCCCCACCGACTGGCCCCTGTCGGCCTCGCGCGCCGACGCCTCGCGCCAGATCCTCCAGGCGGCCGGCGTCGATGCCGATCGGGTCTACTCCGTCGCCGGCAAGGCGGGGTCCGATCCTCTGTACCCGGACGACCCCTCACTGGCCGGGAATCGGCGCATCGCCATCGTCCTGCTGCGCGAAGCCCCGGTCCTGCCGACGGACACGAGCCTTTGACGCGCGCGCCGGGCATCCTCCGGCGCGAAGGGTCTTGCGGCGCGGACCGGAATGACGCCAAATCGGCGCATGAACACGCGTCTGCCCCTGTCGTCACGAAAACGGATGCGGGCGCTCTGACGTGACGCAGCATGTCCCTACGCGTCAGTTACGTTTCTTCATGACGGCGGTCGCCCCCTGCCCCTATCTGCCGGGCATGACGGAGCGGAAGGTGTTCGCCAACCTGCCCTTCTCGGACGGGGCCCACGTCAACGACGAACTGACCCACGCCGGCTTCCGGCGCAGCCAGAACATCGCCTATCGCCCCGCTTGCGAGGGTTGCGACGCCTGTATCTCGGTCCGCCTGCCGGTGCCCGAGTTCGCCCCCTCGCGCGGTCAGCGCAAGATCCTGTCCCGCAACGCCGACCTGTCGCGCGACCTGGTCGAGGCCGAGGCGACGCAGGAGCAGTTCGCCCTGCTGAAGCGCTATCTCGAGACCCGCCACCCCGGCGGCGGCATGACCGACATGACCTGGCCCGACTATATCGCCATGGTCGAGGACACGGCCGTGCGCACCCATCTGATCGAATACCGCCTGCCAACGACCGACGAAGGCCCCGGCGATCTGGTCGCGGTCACCCTGTGCGACCTGCTCTCGGACGGGCTGTCGATGGTCTACAGCTTCTTCGATCCGGCCCTGACCAAGCGGTCCCTGGGCGTGTTCGCCATCCTGGACCACGTGCGCCAAGCCCACACGGTGCGCCTGCCCTATGTCTACCTCGGCTATTGGGTCGAGGGCTCGACCAAGATGGACTACAAGGCCCAGTTCCGGCCGATGGAGATCCTGAAGCCGCTCGGCTGGACCCGCATCGGCTAGGCCCAGGGAGCGCGGACCTCCAGGTCCGCTCTTGACTGCCCCGGGCCAAAGAGGCGGACCTGAAGGTCCGCGCTCCCCCGCCCCTATTTCAGCAGCATGCCGTCGCCATAGTAGGACGCCTGGTCGCCCAGCAGTTCCTCGATGCGCAGCAGCTGGTTGTACTTGGCCGTCCGGTCCGAGCGGGCCAGCGAGCCGGTCTTGATCTGTCCGCAGTTGGTGGCCACGGCCAGGTCGGCGATGGTCGAATCCTCGGTCTCGCCCGAGCGGTGGCTCATCACGGCGGTATAGCCCGCGCGGTGGGCCATATCGACGGCGTCCAGGGTCTCGGACAGGGTGCCGATCTGGTTGACCTTGACCAGGATGGAGTTGGCCAGGCCCTCGCCAATCCCGGCCGCCAGACGGGCCGGATTGGTCACGAACAGGTCGTCGCCGACGATCTGGACCCGGTCGCCAAGGGTGTCGGTCAGCATCTTCCAGCCGTCGAAATCGTCCTCCGAACAGCCGTCCTCGATCGAGACGATGGGGAAGCGTTCGCACAGGTCGGCCAGATAGGCGACCATGCCCTCGGCCCCCAGGATCTTGCCCTCACCGGTCATATTGTAGGCCCCGTCCTTGAAGAACTCGGTCGCGGCGACGTCGAGGGCCAGGTGGAAGTCCTCCCCGGCCAGATAGCCGGCCGCCTGACCCGCCTTGGTGATGAAGCTCAGCGCCTCCTCGGCCGACCCCAGGTTGGGGGCGAAGCCGCCCTCGTCGCCGACGTTGGTGTTGTGGCCGGCGTCCTTCAGCTGCTTCTTCAGGGCGTGGAAGATCTCCGACCCCATCCGCAGGCCTTCGGAGAAGCTCTCGGCCCCGGTCGGCAGGATCATGAACTCCTGGATGTCGATCGGATTGTCGGCATGGGCCCCGCCGTTGATGATGTTCATCATCGGGGTCGGCAGCACGCGCGCCGAGATGCCGCCGACATAGCGGAACAGCGGCAGGCCGACCGAGATGGCGCTGGCCTTGGCCACCGCCAGGGACACGCCCAGGATGGCGTTGGCCCCCAGGCGCCCCTTGTTCTCGGTGCCGTCCAGGGTGATCATCGCCTCGTCGATGCGGCGCTGGTCCTCGGCGTCCATGCCGGACAGGGCGTCGAAGATCTCGCCGTTGACCGCGTCGATGGCGTTCTGCACGCCCTTGCCGCCCCAGCGGTCCTTGTCGCCGTCGCGCAGCTCGACCGCCTCATGCTTGCCGGTCGAGGCCCCCGACGGCACCGCCGCGCGGCCGAAGCTGCCGTCGTCCAGGACGACGTCGACCTCGACCGTGGGGTTGCCGCGCGAATCGAGGATCTGGCGGGCGACGATGTCGGCGATGTCGGTCATGGCTAAGCCTTCGCGGATGCTGGGAAGTCAGGGCCGGGGTTTAGCCCGGCCCTCGCGAATCGCCAAGGCGCGCGGACCGCAGACCTCCAGGTCCACGCTCCATGGAATCAGGAACAGCCCTCGACCAGCTGGATCGCCGGTCCGCCGACATGGACCATGCTGACCTTGCCGTCGCTGCCGATCTCATAGCGGATACCGCGCGCCGCCGCGTCCTGCACATATTCGCCGGCCGTCGCCGGCCCTCCCGTCTGCCAGACGAACAGGTCCTCGGCCGGCGGGGCGGAATATTTGTGCGGCTGAGCCACGACCAGCGGGCCGTAGGCGGCCTTGATCGCTGCGGCGGTATCCCCGACGCCGAAGCCGCGATCAGTCTTCCACGCCGTGGTCCTGGCGACCGAGATCCGGGTCAGGACGCCGTCCTGGATCATCACCAGCACGCCCTCCGGGGCCTGTTCCGGTCGCCAGACGTCGCAGACCTCGGGCTCGGCCCCGCCCGCCGTGTTGGGGCTCGCGTCATCGCCCAGAGCCGTGACGACCTCGGCCCGGGTCATGCCGATTCGCAGGGGGCCATAGCCCTGCGCCGTCAGCACATTCGCGGCCGGGGCCGTGGCGGCGGCCGGGGCCGGCGGGACGATGGCCGGTGTCTCGATGGCGGGTGCGGCGGCAGGCTCCGGCTCTCCGCAGGCGGCGAGCAGCAGGGCGGTGGCGGCGACGGCGGTCAGGGATCGGATCATGCAAGGCACTCCTGTGGAAACAGATGCCTCATCAACGCACGAAAACGGCGCACGGGGACACCGTGCGCCGCAAACTTCGAAGGAGCGCGGACCTGCAGGTCCGCAAGATCAGACGCAGAAGAGCGGACCGGAAGGTCCGCGCTCCAGTCCTACTCTTCCTTGGGCGTCAGGACCTGACGGCCGCGATAGGTGCCGGTCTTCAGGTCGATGTGGTGCGACCGGCGCAGCTCGCCCGTGTCCTTGTCCTCGGTGTATGCATTGGTGCCCAGGGCATCGTGCGAACGCCGCATATTGCGACGCGAGGGCGATACTTTGCGCTTCGGAACAGCCATGTCCGTCTCAATCTCAGGGTCGGGCGCGACGGATCGAAACCCGGCAGCGCGAAAACGAAATGCGGCGGCCCATCGGATGAGCCGCCTGCGAGCGGGGGCTTATGCCGGAGTCGGGCGGGATGTTCAAGGGGAAAGAGGCCGGTTGGATCGGGCTGGCCATGGCGGGGTGCCGACGGCCCGGCCAGGAAGGCGGACCCACGCGCGACGCCGATCGACACACAAGGGTTCGCTTTCAGATCGGCAACGATCGGCGGGCGTCGACGTCCGCGTCTCGCCCCCGTGCCAACGGCCCTTGTCGACCCGTGGCGCGGGTCGTGATGGCGGCTCGCCAGCATCGGCTGCGGTTCGCCCCCTGTCGCGCCGCATATCAGCTCGCTTTCGACCGGTCGTAGTCTGCGCTCGCCGTCTCGACGGCCTGTGCGTTTGCCAGCGCCCAGGCGCAGATGGCCTCGAAGGGCTGCCGTAGCGAATGGCCCAGCGGCGTGATCGCGTATTCGACGCCGATCGGCGTGGTCGGCAGGACGGTGCGTGTCACCAGACCGTTCCGCTCCAGCCGCTTCAGGGCATCGGCCAGCGCCTTGTGGGTGATGCCGTCCAGCCGACGCTTGATCGCGTTGAAGCGCGACGGACGGGGGCAGAGGACCGTCAGGATCAGAATGGTCCATTTGTCCGCGATCCGGTCGAGCGTGGGTCGCACCACGTCCATGTGGGTGAACGCATCGGTGCACAGGAGGTCGAGGTCGGTATCGTCGGCCATATCTAGGCTAATCCAGGTGCGTTATTGATATCAGATACAGCCAGTATATCTGATCCGCCATCGATGACAAAGGACAGCACGATGGCTCGCATGACAGACAAGATCGCTTTGGTGGTCGGAGGCGCCAAGGGGATCGGCCTCGCCACGGCCCGGGCGCTGGCGCAGGAGGGCGCGACGGTCTTCCTCACCGGCCGCAGCCGGACCGAGGTCGAGGGCGCCGCGGACGCGATCGGCCACGGCGCGCGCGGTCTCGTCGCCGACGCGGCCCGGCAAGACGATCTGGCCCGAGCCGTCGAGACCGTCGTTCAGGCGCATGGCCGCATCGAAGCCCTGGTGCTGAACGCGGGCATCTCCGAGCCCGGGGCGATCGGCGACGTGACGTCGGATCATTTCGACGGCCTGTTTTCGGTCAATGTGCGCGGCCCGGTCTTCGGCCTTCAGGCGGCGCTGCCCGCCATGCGTCAGGGCGGGGCGGTGGTGTTGATCGGATCGGTCGCCGGGATGATCGGCGTGTCGGGCTATGGCACCTATGCGGCGACCAAGGCGGCGTTGCGCTCCTATGCCCGGACCTGGACGCTGGAGCTGGCCCCGCGCGGCATCCGCGTCAATGTCGTGGCTCCAGGGCCGACGGACACCGCCATGATGGCCGTCGTGCCCGAGGACGTTCGCGCGCGCCTGATCGCCCCGATCCCGCTCGGCCGCATGGCCCGTCCCGAAGAGGTCGCGGCGGCGGCGGTCTTTCTTCTGAGCGACGAGGCCAGCTTCATCGCAGGCTCCGAACTGCACGTCGACGGCGGCATGGGGCAGGTGTGATCCCGGAGGCGACCGGAAACCAGCTCAGGCCAGACGCGGCCTAGCGGGGGACCACGCTCTCCGCCGCCGCCGCGCATCGCGCCCGCGCCTCAGCCGGATCGTAGCGCCCCCCCTCCCCCTGGTCATCGAGCAGCCCGTTCAGCGCCCGGCGGACCGTGTCGCTGTTGGTCCCCAGGCGGTCGCCGCACGTCGCGGCCGCCGCGCTTGCCGCCCGCGTGCCGGTCAGGGCGCCTTCACACCAGGCCGCCGCATTGGTGCGCAGCGCCTGCCGGCACGGGCTGTCCTCTGGAGGGCGCACGGGCGGGGTGACCGCGACCGCAGGCTCGACCGTCGTCGGCACGGGTTTGGGTGACGCGCTCTCGGCCTGGATCTTCGGCAGGCCGACGTGGAGGATCAGCCCGCCGGCCGCCACTGCCAGGGCGAGGACCGCCAGTCTCAGGCCCTTGGCGGTTCGTGCCGCGCGTCGCTCGGAACGCTCCCGGTCGACCACCGGCGCGGGGCCCGAGACCGCCGAGCGGGCCGCGACCGGGGCGCTGACCACCAGGGCCCGCGCCAGATCTTCGCGCATCAGGGCCTGCTGGCCGTGCGCCGAGAGGAAGGCTCGGACCTCGGCCGGATAGCGGGTGTCCGCGAACGCCGCGATCTCGCGATCGGTCATCGGCGCGTCGGCCGCCCGCCGTGCGCGAGCTTCGCGCTCGACGGGTCCCAGACCCTGGTCATAGGCCTCGATCAGGGCCGTGAGTGACTGGCGGAGAGGAAGCGGCAACGAACTACGCGACTCATTACAGGACAGCAGCGCAACCGGACTGCAACCCGCGTGCCGCGCCGAATCAACTCTTCCGGGCAGGAACGCAGGGTGTCAATCGACACGCCCTGGCCGGAAGAGTCTCCGCCCTATTTCTTCGGCGCGTGCTTCTGCCCGGTCCGCACCCGGCCCGAACGCGACACCTGACGCGCTCCGCCGCGCGCGCCCTTCTGCACCGCCACCGAAGAGCCCGCCTTCTTGGACGCGCTGTTCTTCACCGCCCCGATGATGCGCGGCTTGGCCACGCGGGCCTTCTTCTGCTCCAGCGCCTTGCCGGGCAGGTGGGATTCCTCTTCCGACTTCTTGCGCACGGCGCGCGGCGCGGTCTTGGCGTCGCCCTTGTAGCGTTCCGGTCCGGACTTGGCCCCGCCCGCCGCATAGGGGTTGTCCGATCCGCCCTTGATGGTCAGCCGCAGCGGCGTGCCCGGCAGGTCGAAGCTCTCGCGCAGGCTGTTGGTCAGGTAGCGGATATAGTGTTCGGGCAGGTTGGCGGCGCGGCTGGCGAACAGGACGAAGGTCGGCGGCCGGGCCTTGGTCTGGGCCATGTATTTGGTCTTGATCCGCTTGCCGTCCACGGCGGGGGGCGGATGCCTCTGGGTCGCCAGGGCCAGCCAGTCGTTCAGGTCCTTGGTCTTGACCTTGACCGACCACGTCGCATGGGCCTTCAGCACCGCCGGCATCAGCCGGTCGACCCCGCGCCCGGAGTGGGCCGACAGGGCCACGAAGGGCGAGCCCTTCAGCTGCGGCAGCTTGTCCTCGGCCATGCGGGTCAGGTCGGCCAGCTTGGCCTGGGGGTTCTCCTCCAGGTCCCATTTGGCGGCGACATAGACCAGGGCTCGGCCCTCGCGCTCGACCAGGTCGGCCAGCTGCAGGTCCTGGACGTCGAAGGCGTTGTCCTTGTCCATCACCAGCACCACGACCTCGGCGAAGGTGATGGCGCGGATGGTGTCGGCGACCGACAGCTTCTCCAGCTTCTCCTGCACCCGGGCCTTGCGGCGCATGCCGGCGGTGTCGACCAGGCGGATGTTCTGGCCCTCGTACTCCCAGTCGACCGAGATCGAGTCGCGCGTGATCCCGGCCTCGGGCCCGGTCAGCAGCCGGTCCTCGCCGATCAGGTGGTTGATCAGGGTCGACTTGCCGGCATTGGGACGGCCGATGATGGCGATGCGGATCGGCTTGTCGGGTTCGTCGATCTCCTCGACGAAGATGTCGACCGAGGCGTCGCGGATGGCGGCATACAGGTCGGCCATCCCCTCGCCGTGCTCGGCCGAGATGGCCACCGGCTCGCCGAAGCCCAGGGAATAGGCCTCGCCCACCCCGCCGCCCGATTCGCGGCTCTCGGACTTGTTGGCCAGCAGGATGACGGGCTTGTGCTGTTTCCTCAGCCGCTCGGCGAAGATCTCGTCCAGCGAGGTGACCCCCTCGCGGGCGTCCATCATGAACAGGATCAGGTCGCCGTCTTCCAGCGCCAGCTCGGTCTGCTCGCGCATCCGGCTTTCCAGGCTGTCGTCGCTGACGTCCTCGTACCCGGCCGTGTCGATCAGGGTCAGGTCCATGTCGCCGATATTGCCCTCGGCGTAGCGGCGGTCGCGGGTCACGCCGGGGCGATCGTCGACGAGCGCGAGGCGCTTGCCGACCAGGCGGTTGAACAGTGTCGACTTGCCCACATTGGGGCGGCCGACGATGGCGAGCTTCAGTGCCATGTCGGCCTTCTAGCGTATTTTGGGGCGAAAGGTCAGCGAATGCTGACCAGGTCGCCGTCGTCGGTCAGGACATAGAGCGCGCCGTTGTAGGCGGCGGGGGCGATATAGGCGGGCGCGCCGAGGCGCAGGGTCGTGGTCTCGGCTCCGGTCTTGGGATCGAACGCCACGGCATCGCCGTCGGAGTTGACCAGGACCAGGCGGTTGGAGGCCAGGATCGGCCCCGACCATTCCGGCCGGACGGTCCGGTCCCAGTAGCCGAGGAAGCCGCCTTCCTGACGGATCCGGCCCTCGTTCAAGTTCCGTGTCCAGTAGACCGCGCCCGTGTCGCGGTTGACCAGGGTCAGCTCGCCGGACTTGGACACGACATAGACCACGTCGCCGGCGGGCAGAGGGGCGTTCACCCCGGCCACCGGCAGGCTCCATCTCGGCTGACCGGTGCGGATGTCCATGGCCTGCAGCACGCCCGAATGGCTGACGGCATAGACGAAGCCGCGGCTGATGACCGGGCGTCCGGCGATGTCGCGGATCTCGGACAGGGCGCTGGTGCGGCTGGTGCGCGACAGCACCTGCTGCCAGACCGCCTGGCCGTTGCCGGCGCGCAGAGCGACGACCTCGCCGGACGAGAAGGGCGCGATCACCGTGTCGCCGCTGACGGCGGGGCTGGAGGCCCGCATGATCCGGGCCGGCTCGATGATGCCGCGATACGACCAGTCCTGCAGGCCGGTCGTGGCGTTGAAGGCGATGATCTGGTTGTCGACGTCGACGACATAGACGCGGTTGCCCGAGACGGTCGGTGCCCCGTGCAGCGGCACGTCGACCGGCTGGCTCCAGACCACGGCCCCCGTGGCGGCATCCAGCGCCGACATGGTGCGATAGCCGGAGGCGACATAGACCCGGCCGCCGCCGACGGCCACGCCACCGCCGAACCCGCCGGTCAGCTCGCCGCCACCGCCGCCGCCGATCGAAGGCACCGGCAGGCCGAACAGGCTGGACCCACCGCGCGTCTCGCGGCCGTCCGGCTTGACGTCGACCTTCCAGACCACCTCGCCCGTGCCGGAATCGACGGCCGTGACGGTCGACTCGCCGTCCATCACGAACACGCGCCCGCCGTCCGCCACGACGGGCGACATGACCTGCCGCGTCTTGCTGGAGCCGGAACCGATCTTGCGACGCCAGGCGACGGCGAACTCCGGCGCGGCGATCAAGTGCTCGATCGAATTGGTCGCGGTCCCGCCCGGCAGGGGCCAGGCCGTGGCCGCGACCGGTCCCGGCAGGAAGAAGTCGCGCCCCGCCAGACCCGCCGCCGGCGCCAGCTGCTGTTCGAACGTCAGGATCGAGACCCGGGTCCCCTCGCTGGCGGTCGCCTGGGGCGACTCATCCTGTCCCAGACCGAACGGCAGGATCCGCCGCGCGCTCGCGCAGGACGCCAGGCCCAACGCCAGCCCTACCACCAGGGCCGATTTCAGTGCGCGCGAGACAGGGGTCATCGGGTTTCCGGTCATGAGGGGGCGGGTCGTCACGGTCAGTTCGCGCCCTGGGCTTGCGCCTGCGCCTGGGCCTGGGCGGCCTCCAGCGCGCGGGGATCGATCGGTTGGCCGTCCGGGCCCACGGGCGCGGTCGGAGCCGCCGGGGGCACCAGGGCCTGGGCCGCGACGATGGGCGCGATGCCCGGGGCCAGTCCGGCGTCGATGATGCTGACCGCCGCCTGGGCGCGCTGGCGCACCGAGTCGGGCACGTCCTGGCCCAGGGTCAGCAGCACGAACTGCTCGCGCGCCTCGGCGGGCTTGTTGAACTGCAGCCGCGCCAGGCCCAGGGCCTCCTGGGCGAACGGGCGCATCGGCCGGTCCTCCTCGGTCAGGGGGGCCAGCCGCGTTTCCAGGTCGGCCAGCGTCCCGCCGTTGTCCATCAGCAGCAGGGCCGCCTTGTAGCGGGCGGCATCGGCCAGGATCGGATCGGACTCGGCCTTGGCGGCCTCGTCGAACAGACGGATCGCGTCGGGGATGCGGTTGGCCTGGACCGCGATCCCGGCGCGCTGCTGCAGGGCCAGGGACTTGTACGCTCCGTTGCCGGCCTTCTCGGCCTCGGCGAAGGCGGTCTCGGCCCCGGCCGTGTCGCCGGACTGCAGGGATTCGAGCCCGCGCTGATAGGCGACGGAGGCCTTGTTGGCCTGGCTGGTCTGGAAGCTCTGCCAGCCCCACCACGCCAGGGCGGCGACCAGGGCGATGGCCAGGATCCCGCCGACGACCGGCAGCCAGGTACGCGCCAGGCGCTTGAGGCGCTCGGAGCGGATCTCCTCCTCGACCTCTTCGAAGACATCAGTCACTGTGAAACGCCGCCCCAAAAATCGCTGCAAAGCCAATCGGCGCGGACCCTAGACAGTCGGTGCCTCCGCCGCAACGCATCTTGGCCCCACGGGAGGCGTCAGGATGCGACGGGCTTTCTGGAGAAGTAGGTCTCGACTTCGGCAGGAAAACGGCGGGCCTTCACATCGGCGGCATAGCTTGCCACCGCGCGGTCGATTTCCCCGCGCAGATCGGCGTATTTGCGCACGAACTTGGGCGTCCAGTCGAACAGGCCCAGCATGTCCGGCGTCACCAGGATCTGTCCGTCGCAGGTGGCCGAGGCCCCGATGCCGATGGTGGGCTTGTCGATGGTCTCTGTGATCTCGCGGGCCACGCCCTCGGCCGTCCCCTCGATGACGATGGCGAAGGCCCCGGCGTCGGCGGTCGCCTCGGCCTCGGCGATGACCCGCAGGCGCTCGTCGTCGGTCTTGCCCTTGGCCTTGAACGCCCCTTCGGTCAGCACCGCCTGGGGCCGCAGCCCGACGTGGCCCATCACCGGAATGCCGCGCTGGACCAGATACTCGATCGTCTGGGGCACGGTCGGGCCGCTTTCCAGCTTGACCGCCTGGGCCCCCGTTTCCTTCATCATCCGGGCGCAATTCTCATAGGCGACCTGCATCCCGCCCTCGTAGCTGCCGAACGGCATGTCGACGACGACCATGGCCCGGCGCGAGCCGCGCATGACGGCCTGGCCGTGCAGGATCATCATCTCCATCGTCACGCCGACGGTGTTGGGCAGGCCGTGCACCACCATGCCGACGCTGTCCCCGACCAGCAGCACGTCGCAGTGATCGTCCAGCAGCGCCGCCGTAGGCGCGTCATAGGCGGTCAGACAGACCAGGGGCTCGCCGCCCTTCCGCTTCATGATGTCGGGGGCGGTCAGGCGTTTGACGGGCGGTTGGGTCTGGGCGGACATGGGGAGCCTTCACATCGATCGCCGCATTTAACAGCAACCCCATCGCTTCGTCATCCTTGGACACCAGATGGAGCGCGGACCTCCAGGTCCGCTTTCGCCGAGGCGCACCGAAGGTCCGCGCGCCTCAGATCTCCTGAGACAGCTTCACCACGCCCGCGGCGGCCAGGGCGATCAGCGCGCCGGCGGTCAGCCAGAAGAGCGACATGCCGCCCATGGAGCCAAGCGCGACGTCCGCCAGACCGTACTGGGTCAGGCCCGCGGCCACCGCATCCTGGACGTTCAGGCTGGCCGATTGCAGGCCCTGCCCGATCACACGCCCGGCGACCGGGGCCTGGGAGTCGGTGATCCGCAGGTCCAGATGCATCGACTCGCGCACGGCGATGACGCCGCCGATCAAGCCCGCCAGGGTCAGGGCCAGGGTGCGGATCCGGGTCGAGGACTGCAGTTTCGTCTCGACGTCGGCGGCGAACAGGGCCGCGTCCGGCATCTGGGGGGCGCGGGCGAACAGCCGCTCGATGGCGGGATCGAATTCGTCAGCCGACATGGGTCGCCCTCCCCGACTGTCCGGCATCCGGCGCGAGCCGGGCACGGAGTTTATCCAGACCACGTTTGACATGAGACTTCACCGTTCCAAGCGGCAGATTCATGGCGGCCGCGATCTCGGGATGAGACAGCCCCGCGCCATGGCAGAGCGAGACGCACAAACGTTCCGTCTCGCTGAGGTGTTTCAGCGCCTCGTCCAGATCGACCAGACCCGCCTGATCCGGCGCGGGTGTCGTTTCCTCCTGCTCCGGCGCGATCTCGGCGACATACCGGGCCTCCTTGGCCCGGCGCTTCAGGTACAGACGGGCGGCGATCCGCTTGACCCAGGCGGCGAAGGTCCCCTCCCCCCGGAACTCGGCGCATTTCTCGAACGCCTGCAGAAAGGCGTCCTGGGCCACGTCGTCGGCCTCGGACCCCTGCGCCCCCATCCGCCGCAGCAGGTAGCGGACCGCCGAGCCGTGCCGGCGCGCCAGTTCGCCAAACTCGCGCCGCCCACCCGCCGCCGCGAGGGCGGCGAGCTCGACGTCGTGATGGTCCATCAAGGACTTGGCCATGACTGTTCCCCCCTCAGTCCAGGGCTCAGTCCTTGTTCTTGTTGAAGAAGCTCAGGACGATGAAGGCCAGGCCGATCATGCCCGGAATGGCGGCGAGGCCCGCGATCGGGTACAGGGCGTCCATCTCTTCGAAGCTGACGCCATAGCCCATGATGGCGATGCCGATGCTGACGGCCAGCAGGATGACCCCCACCCGCAGATCGCGCGCCGCCGTCGCCGGCGCCTTGACCCCGTCCTTGGACAGGGCCTCGATCACTTCGGGCGGAAGCGGCTGCCCCTTGTCGATGGCGGTGCGCAACGTGGCCTGCATCTCCCGGCGCTCCCGGCTTCTCAAAAAGGCCGGAACCACGACGATCGCGATCACCATGATGAAAGGTGCCAGCGGGATGAGAACTTCGAATCCGTCCATGGGTGTGAGCCCCTCTTGTTGTACCGACCCGAGCCTGATGCCCGGGCCGTCTGATCACAAGAGGCGGCGGCACAGGGCAACGGATGCGGCCCCGGACGTGAAATCTTCGTAAGGTGGGGCTCGCCCCCGCCTTCCCGGGGCGCACCGGGAGAAGCCATGAAGCGTCGCCTGACGATATTCGCCCTGCTGGCCTCACTGGCGGCCTGTGGCGTGCCCGCCGACCCACCGAGGGACGAAGCGCTGGCGGCCGAGCCCACGCCCCTGACCGCCGCCCATCTGGCGGATCTGATCGCCGCCGACGGGGCGGCCCACACCGTGGCGGTGCTCACCGGCCCGGCCGACCCGACCGGTCTGGATCCCATCTTCGCCGGCATCGCCACCGGCGACGCGGCCTGGCTGTCGGTGGTGCCCTCGCTCCGGCCTGTCGTCGGCGGGGTTTATGCGGACGGACTGGCCGACGCCCTGGCGCGCGCCCTGCCGATGCAGCCGTCCGGCGTCCTGACCGCGCTACAGGCGTCGGGCGGGGCCAGCCCCCGCATCTGCCGGGCCACCGGGGACCCCGACATGATCGCGGCGGTGGAGGGCGTGGCCGATCCGGCGCTTCGGGACGTGCGAACGGACTGCCTCGCCTTCCTTCGCGGCCAATAATCCCGCCGTCCGGACGCGAAACATATGCGCCGCGCCGCGGAAAGTGCGAATGAAAGGGTCATCCCCCCAGACCCGGAGCCCTCCATGTCCCACGTCACCTATCGCATCGTCGAACACGACGGCGGCTGGGCCTACAAGGTCGGCGATACCTTCTCGGAGACCCACCCCACCCACGACTCGGCCAAGGCCGCCGCCGTGGCCGCCAGCCGCGAACAGCGCGTGGCCGATCAGACGGCGACGATCGAGTACGCCGACAGCTCCGGCACCTGGGTCACCGAACGCGCCGACGGCCACGACCGCCCCGACACGGATGTCGTCGAAGGGTAGGACCGCCTTGAGCCCTTCCCCCGCGCCTCGCGGGGGAAAGCCGTCCGCCTTCGAGCGGAGCGAGAACAGGACGGATGGGGGAACTCATATGCCGTCAAAACCAAGCAAGACTTCCCCCATCGGCCCTGGATCGCTTCGCGATCAACGGGCCGCTTTCCCCGTAAGCGCGGGGGAAGGAACGAATAACTTAGCTGGACTCCGGGAGTCCAAATGCATGCAACAGAACGCCTTGAAAACTAACGCTTTGCACGCGTTGGACTCGATTTTTTCGGAGTCTATTCGGCGCCAGACGGCCGTGTGGTCGCGCGGTCAAGAATCGCCGGATAACACTCTGTATTTCAACAGCTAGCTTTCAAACCTCGCCGCATAGACCTCCGGCTTGAAGCCCACCACGGTTCGGTCCCCCAGATCCAGCACCGGCCGTTTGATCATCGACGGCTGGGCCAGCATCAGGGCGATGGCCCCCTCCGCGTCGAGCCCCGCCTTCGCCTCTGCCGGCAGGGCGCGGAAGGTGGTGCCGTTGCGGTTCAGCACCGTCTCCCAGCCGTGCTCGGCCACCCAGCCGGCCAGCGTGGCCCGGTCGATGCCGGCGGTCTTGTAGTCGTGAAAGCCATAGGCCCGGTCGTGAGCGTCCAGCCAGGCGCGGGCCTTCTTCATCGTGTCGCAGGCCTTGATGCCATAAAGGGTCGGGATCATCGCAGGCTCCGGAGGACGGCAGGAATCTGTTCGGAAAGGTCCTCGGCGATCAGGCCGGGACCGAAGCGGGCCGCCGCCTCGGCGTGCATCCAGACGGCGGCGCAGGCGGCGTCGAACGCCGTCATCCCCTGCGCCCGCCAGCCGCCGATCAGCCCGGCCAGCACGTCGCCGCTACCCGCCGTCGCCAGCCAGGGCGAGGCCGGGGGCTGGACCACGACACGGCCGTCGGGCGCGGCGATGATCGTCCGGCTGCCCTTCAGCACCACGACCGCGCCGCTCGTTTCCGCCGCCTGAACCGCCGCCGCCACGCGCCCCAAAGCCAGCACACCTGGAAACAGGCGGTCGAACTCGCCCTCGTGGGGGGTCATCACATCGCCCTCGCCCAGCAGGCCGAACAGGTCGGCGGCACGCCCCGCGAAGATCGTCAGCGCATCCGCATCCACGACCAGCGCGGCCTCCCCCGCCACGATCGCCCGCAGGTTCAAGACGGTCCCCTCTTCCAGCCCGGCCGCCGGGCCAATCACCACGGCCTGCATCGGCTCCGTCAGCCTCGCCAGCGCCTCCGGGCCGTCGAAGGCGTCGACCATGATCGCCTCCACAGTCCCGGCCACGATCGGCGCCGCGTCGGGCGGGCACAGCAGCCGCACCAGCCCGGCACCGGCCCGCAGTCCCGCTCGCGCCGCCAGCCGCGCCGCCCCGGTCCGCAGCGGCCCGCCGCAGACGACGCCCAGCCGCCCGCGCTGATGTTTGTGCGTCTCCGCCCCCGGCCAAGGGAGGGCGTCTGCCCACAGCGCCGGATCGTTCGTTTTCACCATCGCTCCTTCCGCGCACGGAGCGCCCTAAAATGCAACGCAGGCCTTGCCTTATGCTGCGATGCGGTGTCCTTTTGGACCCTGAGTGTCTGGCCTGACCTGTGCCGCCTCGGGGGCGCCCATGAAGAAGATCGAAGCCGTCATCAAGCCGTTCAAGCTCGACGACGTCAAAGAAGCCCTGCAGGACATCGGCGTCCAGGGCATGACCGTGCTCGAGGCCAAGGGATATGGCCGCCAGAAGGGCCATTCGGAGCTCTATCGCGGGGCCGAATACGTCATCGACTTCCTGCCCAAGATCAAGATCGAGGTGGTGGTCGCCGACGACCTGGCCCCGGCCGTGATCGAGGCCATCCAGACCGCCGCCCGCACCGGCAGGATCGGCGACGGCAAGATCTTCGTCTCGGACATCACCGAGGTCATCCGCATCCGCACCGGCGAAACCGGAGCCCAGGCCGTCTAGGCCAACCCAGCTTCCTCCCAGAAGAAACGCAAGAGAAGGACATCGAACTCATGAGCGCCGCCAGCAAGATCCTCCAGGAGATCAAGGACAAGGACGTCAAATACGTCGACGTCCGCTTCACAGACACCAAGGGCCGTCTGCAGCACGTCACCTTTGACATCGACCTGGTCGACGAGGAGTTCTTGACCGAGGGGACCATGTTCGACGGCTCGTCCATCGCCGGCTGGAAGGCGATCAACGAGTCCGACATGCTGCTGATGCCGGACCTGACCACGGCCTACATCGACCCCTTCTACCAGCAGACCACGATGTTCCTGTTCTGCGACGTGATGAACCCCGACACGGGCGAGCCCTACAACCGCGACAGCCGCTCGATGGCCAAGAAGGCCCTGGCCTATGTCCAGTCCTCGGGCGTGGGCGACCAGGTCTATTTCGGCCCGGAAGCCGAGTTCTTCATCTTCGATGACGTCCGCTGGTCCACCCAGCCGCACAACACCGGCTACAGCTATGACTCGATCGAGCTGCCGGCCAACACGGGCTCGGAGTACACCGAGGGCAACATGGGCCACCGCCCCGGGCCAAAGGGCGGCTATTTCCCCGTCAACCCGGTCGATAGCGGCCAGGACCTGCGCGGCGAGATGCTGGGTGTCATGCGCGACCTGGGCCTCAACCCCGAGAAGCACCACCACGAGGTGGCCCCGGCGCAGCACGAACTGGGCCTGAAGTTCAGCGACCTGCTGACCATGGCCGACCGGCTGCAGCTCTATAAGTACGTGATCCACAACGTGGCCGCGGCCTACGGCAAGTCGGCGACCTTTATGGCCAAGCCCATGTTCGCCGACAACGGCTCGGGCATGCACGTCCACATGTCGATCTGGAAGGACGGCAAGCCCCAGTTCGCCGGCGACAAATACGCCGGTCTGAGCCAGGAATGCCTCTGGTACATCGGCGGCATCATCAAGCACGCCAAGGCCATCAACGCCTTCGCCAACTCGACCACCAACTCCTACAAGCGTCTGGTGCCCGGCTACGAAGCCCCGGTGAAACTGGCCTATTCGGCCCGCAACCGCTCGGCCTCGATCCGCATCCCGCACACGTCGAGCCCCAAGGCCAAGCGTCTGGAAGCACGCTTCCCCGATCCGATGGGCAACCCCTATCTGACCTTCGTGGCCCTGCTGATGGCTGGCCTCGACGGGATCGAGAACCAGATCGATCCGGGCGGCCCCGCCGACAAGAACCTCTACGACCTGCCGCCCGAAGAGCGCGGCAACATCCCCGAGGTCTGCGGCTCGCTGAAGGAAGCGCTCGAGAACCTCGACAAGGACCGCGCCTTCCTCAAGAAGGGCGGCGTCATGGATGACGACTTCATCGACAGCTACATCGAGCTGAAGATGGAAGAGGTCATGCGCCTGGCCCTCCACCCCCACCCGGTCGAATTCGACATGTACTACAGCTGCTGATCGATCCGATCGGCGGATAGACAAGGCCCCGGATGGTCCGCCATCCGGGGTTTTTGCGTCTGCGCTGGCGTTCTGCGGAAGCAGACGCGCGGCATGGCCGCTCAGTATGAACAGCGGACGTCAATGTCCGAGCTGGGCGGCCATCTCTGCCGCCGAGAGCCGAAGGAAGCGCGCGGCGTTGTTATAGAAGATGTCGCGCTTCTGATCCGGCGTCAGAAAGGGAGCGACTTCGATGGCGCGCACAGACGCTTCGATCACGCCCGGCCAGATCATCTGGTCTGATCCGAACATGATGCGGTCTCCATAGCCCGCTTCGACGAGCTCCCGCAGGAAGGCATAAAAGCTGGGACGCGGCTCGGTATAGACGATGCTGCCGATGTCGACGTAAACCTGCGGATAGCTGAACATCAGGGCGCGCATCCGTTCCGCCATCGGGTAGCCGGCGTGCATCACGGACACACGCAGCCTCGGGTGGCGTATCAGCACCGGCTCGAGCAACAGCGGATCACCCAGACCTACGCGATAAGCCCCGTCTGAATAGGGCTGACCCGGTTCGCCGGGTCCCATGTGAATCGCGACCGGCACATCCAGTTCCTCGGCGAGCGCCCAGAGCGGCTCCATGCGGGGATCATCGACGCCGACACCCTCGTATTGGGCCATGATCTCGCCAATCACGCGCAAACGGCCTTGCCCGTGGAAGCGCCGCAGGTCGTCGAGGGTCCGGATACCGACGTGGGCGGAACCGGGGGTCCCGGGCAGTCGATAGTCCACCGCGGGCAAGATCCGGCTCGGAGCGACGCTGACCCAGTGCCCCACGGCCTCGGGCTCGCCACTGACGACCCCATAGATATTCAACCGTTCCATCGCCGCCAGCGTATCCTGCATGACCTGTTCGTCTGTGGAGGACGCCGCTATCGGATCGGAACAGGGCTGGCGATTGAAGGTCATGCCTGCATAGACGCCCAGTCTGTTTTCGGACCTCGGCATCATCTCGAACGGAGCGCACATCGGAGGGGGATGAGCTCCAGCATAGAGCGCTGACCTGACGTGCAGGTGCATGTCAATAATCGGAGCGCGGGCGCTCTGCGCCGCCGCCGGAGCGGCGCAGATCAGCAAGGCAGCGATCAGGCGCTTCTGCATCTTGGGTCCCCCGCGTCGACAATGACGGGAGTGCCAAATTCCGCAATGGGTCGATAGCAGCCGCCGCGGCGGCCGGATGGCGGGCCCTCGTCTTCAGGCCGCCGCCAGGTCGTCGGCGTCCTCGTCCGTCTTCCGCCGCAGCTCGATCAGCCGGACGCACCAGATCGAGACCTCGTAGAGCAGGATCAGGGGGATCGCGAGCATCAGCTGGCTGATGGGATCGGGCGGGGTCACGACGGCGGCCAGCACCACCACGGCGACGATGGCATAGCGGCGGCCCTCGCTCATCAGCTTGGACGAGATCAGCCCGGCCATGCCCAGCAAGGTCGTCACCACCGGCAGCTGGAAGCACAGGCCGAAAGCCAGGATCAGCGAGGTCACCAGGTTCAGATAGTCCGAGATCTTGGTTGTCAGCAGGACGGTGATGCCCTCGCTGGAGATCTGCTGGCTCAGCGAGAACAGCATCACGAACGGCAGCATGACATAATAGACGAGCGCCCCGCCCAGGCAGAACATCACCGGCGTCGCGATCAGGAAGGGCAGGAAGGCCCCCTTCTCGTTGCGGTACAGGCCCGGGGCGACGAAGGCGTACAGCTGATAGGCGATGATCGGGAAGGCCAGGACGATGGCTCCGAACCCGGCGATCTTCATCTTGGTGAACAGCTGCTCCAGCGGGGCCGTGGCGATCAGCTCGACCGCCGCCAGGCCACCCGCTGGCAGCGGCTTCAGGCCGACGGCGATGGCCAGCAGATCGAGCGGATTGCCGTGCGTGCCGCGCGCCACGGCGTCGGCATGGACGGCGGCGGCGGCCTGGAACGGCTTGATCAGCTCGACCTGCAGCTGGGCCGCGAATAAGAAGCACAGGATGAAGGCCAGGATGAAGGCGACCACGCACCAGACCAGCCGCCCGCGCAACTCGATCAGGTGATCCATCAGGGGCGCGCGCGACGCCTCGATCTCGTCCTCGTCGCGAACGCTCACACCGTGGCCTTGGGCTTGCGAGGCGCGCGCGGCTTGGCGGCCTGGGCCTTGGTTTTTGCGCTCGGCGTCTTGGTCGTCGTGCCGTCAGCGGCGGCGCGGGTCGCGGACGCGCGCGGTTTGCGCGGCGTCTTCGGCACGGGCTTGGGTTCCGCCTCCGGCGGCGCCACGACGGGTTCGGGGAACTCCGGCTGGTCCAGGATCACGGCGTTGGGGGGCGTCTCGACATAGGCGGGCTTGTCCAGCTCGGCCTTGATGTCCTTGAAGGCTTCGTCGGCGGCGGCCCCCAGGGGCACCATCTGGCCGGTGCGCAGGGCATCGACCTCCTTGCGCAGCTCGTCCAGCTCGGACTGGCGGGCCATATCCTCGAAACTGGCGCGGAACTCGTTGGCCATGCCGCGCGCCTTGGCGACCATCTTGCCGAGCGCGCGCAGCATGCCAGGCAGCCGTTCGGGGCCCACGACGACGAGGGCGACGATGCCGATCACAACATATTCGAGGCCCCCGATCCCGGGGCCGAGGCCGCCCATGCGTCAGGCTCTTTCCGCTGCCGGGCCTAGCGCTTCAGCTCTTCCTTTTCCGCCTCGGTGCGCGGCAGGCTGGACACGCCGTCATGCGGGCCGTCCTTCTTGTCTTCGTCCTTCAGGCCCTCGCGGAAGGCCTTGATGCCCTTGGCGGCGTCGCCCATCAGGCCGGAAATCTTGCCCTTGCCGCCGAACAGCAGGGCGACCACGACGATGACGATGGCCCAGTGCCAGATGCTGAAGCTGCCCAAGACGACTCTCCTCGAACGAACCGAAAGCGGCCCGCGCCAAAACTACGGTGCATATAGTCCAACGGATGGCGACGCGCCAAGCGAACCTGTAAGTCCGCGCAAATGAGTCACGTGATCATCCACACCGACGGCGCCTGCAAGGGCAACCCCGGCCCCGGCGGCTGGGGGGCCATCATCCAGTTCGGCGAAAAGGCCAAGGAGATGTCGGGGGGCGAACCCCTGACCACCAACAACCGCATGGAGCTGACCGGCGCCATCATGGCGCTGGAGGCCCTCACCCGGCCGTGCAGGATCGATCTCCACACCGACAGCAAATACGTGATGGACGGCATCACCAGCTGGATCCACGGCTGGAAGGCGCGGGGCTGGAAGACCGCAGACAAGAAGCCGGTCAAGAACGACGACCTGTGGAAGCGGCTGGACCTCGCCCGCGCCCGGCACGAGGTCAAATGGCACTGGGTCAAGGGCCACGCCGGTCACGCCCTGAACGAACGCGCCGATCAGCTGGCCAACCGGGGCATCGAGGAGATGCGGGCCGCACGCGTCCGGGCGGGCTGACCTAGGCGGGGCGGACCTTCAGCCCGGATCCCAGCGTCGCTTCAACGATCACATCCTCGCCCACGATCGGCGCGGATCCCACGATCTCGGCCGGCCATTCCGCCCCCGATACGAACACCCGACCGCGCCCCCCGACGAACGACTCCACCACCCGCGCCCGCTGACCGACCAGGCGGGCGTCGCGATCATTGATGTCGGGGCTGTCGGAGGGATTGACCCGCTGGATCAGTCGTCGGGACAGAAGGGTCGAGATCAGCGTCAGGGTGGCGAACACCCCGACCTCGACCGCCAGACCGAGCTTCAGTCCCAGCGCGGTCAGGACCGCGACGATCCCGGCAGAGACGGCGGGCCAGAGCAGCCATTCGGTCGAGAAGGCCGCCTCGACCGCCAGCAGAATCACCCCGATCGCCAGCCAGATCCAGAACGGCTGGGCGGCATACATGTCGGCGAGGGCGGTCATGGCAACGCTCCGGTTCAGGCAGTCGGTGGGACGGTCCCGCCCCGCGAACGGGTCGGAGCGGGCGGCGCGGCGCGGCTGACCTGCTGCTGGTCGCGCGCCAGGCCGACCAGTTCGCCGATGCCCGCGATGGTGCCGACCAGGCTGCCCATCTCGGCCGGCACGATGACCGTCTTGGCCGTCGGGTTGCGGGCCAGTTCGGCGAAGGCCTCGACGTATTTCTGCGCAACGAAATAGTTGATGGCGTTGACGTCGCCCGCCGCGATGGCCTGGCTGACCATGGCGGTCGCCTTGGCCTCGGCCTCGGCGGCGCGTTCGCGGGCCTCGGCGTCGCGGAAGGCGGCCTCCTTGCGGCCTTCGGCTTCCAGGATGGCGGCCTGTTTGGCCCCCTCGGCGCGGGCGATGGCGGCCTGTTTCTCGCCCTCGGCCTCGGTGATGACGGCGCGGCGCTCGCGCTCGGCCTTCATCTGGCGGGCCATGGCGTTGGTGATGTCCACCGGCGGGGTCAGGTCCTTGATCTCGATCCGGTTGACCTTGACCCCCCAGGGCTCGGTCGCCGCGTCGATCACGGTCAGCAGGCGCGAGTTGATGTTGTCGCGCTGGAACAGGACCTCATCCAGGTCCATCGAACCGACCACGGTGCGCAGATTGGTCGAGCACAGCTGGGTGATGGCGTAGGGCAGGTTCTCGACGCGATAGGCCGCGCGCGCGGCGTCCATCACCTGGATGAAGACGATGGCGTCGACCTTCACCATGGCGTTGTCCTTGGTGATGACCTCCTGCTGGGGCACGTCCAGGACCTGCTCCATCATGTTCATGCGTCGGCCGATCCGCTCGACGAAGGGCGTCAGCAGGCTGATGCCGGGGGCCAAGGTTCGGGTATATTTGCCGAACCGCTCGACGGTGAACTCGCGGCCCTGGGGCACGATCTTGACCACGCTGAACAGCAGCACGATGGCGAGCGCGACCAGGGCGAGGGCGAAATAACTCATGCGGATCCTCCGGTTGACCCACGTTACCGCCGCTCCAGGCGCGGCACCATCGAAACCGGTCGCCGCTTCGGTAAAAGACGACGAGCCCGCCTTGACCGCCCCGGCAGCGCGGCTCGGCGCGAGCCGGTCAGGCCGGATCGGATCGTCGGCCGACGTCGCGCAAGGCGACGGCCGCCGCGATGATGCGCCGGGTTTCGCTCCAGGCGACCCGTTCGGCGGCCTCGGCCAGGGGCACGAAGACCGCCTCGGTCGCATCGTCTCCCGCGACGGGCGTCCCCGCCGACCACACCGCCAGATAGTCGATCAGCACATAGTGCCGGCCCTCGTCCGGAAAGAGGCCGTCGACCACATCGATCAGGCCCAGGATCCGGGCGGTCACGCCGGTTTCCTCGCGCAGCTCGCGAAGGGCGGCATCGACGGCGCGCTCGCCCGGTTCGATTCGCCCGCCCGGCAGACTCCACTCGCCCAGCCGGGGCGGCGTGCCGCGCCGAATCAGAAGCACCTCATCCCCTTTCAGACAGACGATCCCCACGGCGGGGATCGGGATCAGCGTCGGTGTGTCGTCCATCGCCGCACCTTAGCGTCTTCGGTCGGTTTGGGGTGGCATCCCCGGCGACGCTTTGAGACAAGGGCCTATGTCGAACCCCTCCCCTGCCGTCCTCGCTGAACTGAAGAGCGCGCTTGGCCCCTCCGGCTGGACCGAGGACGCCGCCGAGATCGCGCCTTGGCTGACCGAATGGCGCAACCGCTGGCAGGGCCACACGCCGCTGATGCTGAAGCCCGCGACCACGGCGGAGGTGGCCCAGGCCGTGGCCATCTGCGCGCGGCACGGGGTGGCTATCGTGCCCCAGGGCGGCGATACCGGCCTGGTCGGCGGGCAGATCCCCTATGGCGAGGTGCTGCTGTCGACGCGGCGTCTACGTACCGTGCGCGACGTCACACCGCTGGACGACGCCATGACCGTGGAGGCCGGCGTCACCCTGCTGGAGGCGCAGCAGCTGGCGGCCAAGGCGGACCGTTTCTTCCCCCTCAGTCTCGCGGCCGAGGGCACGGCGACGATCGGCGGCGTGATCTCGACCAATGCCGGGGGAACGGCCGTGATCCGCTACGGCGTCATGCGGGACCTGGTCCTGGGCCTGGAGGCGGTCATGCCGGACGGCCAGGTGTTCAACGGGCTGAAGCGGTTGCGCAAGGACAACACCGGCTACGATTTGAAACAGCTGCTGATCGGGGCCGAGGGGACGCTGGGCGTCGTCACCGCCGCGACGTTGAAACTGTTCCCCATCATGCGCAGCCGCGCCACGGCGGTCGTCGGCCTGGCCGATCCCCATGCCGCGATCCAGCTGCTGGCCCGCGCCAAGTCAGAGACCGGCGGCGGGGTCGAGGCGTTCGAGCTGATGAAACGGGTCGGCGTCGACTTCGCCCTGAAACACATCCCCGGCGTCCGCGAGCCGCTCGACAGCGTCCAGCCCTGGTACGCCCTGATCGAGCTGACCTCGGGCGAGCCCGGCGCGGCCGAGGCGGGGATGGAGCGGATCCTGACCGCCGCCTTCGAGGTGGACCTGATCACCGACGCCGCCATCGCCCAGAACGAGGCCCAGGCCCGCGACTTCTGGAAGCTGCGCGAGGAGCAGTCGGCGGCCCAGAAGCCCGAGGGCGGCGGCTGGAAGCACGACGTCTCGGTCCCCGTCAGCCGCATCGCCGACTTCCTCGACGAGGCCACGGCCGCCGTCGAACGGTTCGAGCCGGGGGCCCGGGTCAGCGCTTTCGGCCACGTCGGCGACGGCAATATGCACTACGACGTCCTGTGCCCGCCGGGGGCCGACCTGAAGGCCTTCCTGGGTCGGTGGGAAGCCGGGTCCGAGGTCGTCCACGACATCGTCGCCCGATACGAAGGCTCCATCAGCGCCGAGCACGGCCTGGGTCGGCTAAAAACCGAAGAGGCCCGGCGCTACAAATCGCCGCTGGAGATCGCCACGATGCAGGCCATCCGCGCCGCCATCGACCCCCAGCGGATCATGAATCCGGCGGTCCTGTTCTGAGGCGAACGACCACCTTCATTCCGTCACCGAACCGGCCTAGACCCCGCGCCTGACAAACGGAGCGCCCTGCCTTGCTGATCGTGCTGTCCCCGGCCAAGCGGCTGGACTTCTCCGAACCCGACCGGGCCGTGCCCGCGACCCAGCCGAGGTTCACCGACGACCTGGCCCAGCTGGCCAGGACCGCCAAGCGGCAGACCAAGGCTGACCTGCGCAAGCTGATGAGCATCTCCGACGACCTGGCCCGACTGAACCGCGAGCGGTTCCAGGCCTTCGACCCCGCAGCGACCGAGGTCGGCGTCCAGGCCGCCCTCGCCTTCGCCGGCGACGTCTATCAGGGACTGGAGGCCCGCACGCTCGACGACACGGCGCTGGCCTTCGCCCAGGACCATCTTCGGATCCTGTCGGGCCTGTATGGCCTGCTGCGGCCGCTGGATCGGATCCAGCCCTATCGGCTGGAGATGGGGGTGCGGCTGAAGACGCGACGCGGCTCCAGCCTGTACGATTTCTGGGGCGACCGGATCTCGAAACAGCTCAACGCCGACGCCGAGAGCCAGTCGGACCCCACGCTGGTCAATCTGGCCAGCCAGGAATATTTCGGCGCGGTCGACGCCAAGGCTCTGAGGCTGGCGGTCGTCACGCCGCAGTTCCGCGAAAACAAGGACGGAGAAAGCCGCATCATCTCCTTCTTCGCCAAGAAGGCCCGCGGCGCGATGGCCCGGTTCGCCATCGACGAACGCATCGAAACCGCGACGGACCTGAAGGCGTTCGACCGGGACGGCTATCGCTTCGACAAGACCGCCTCGAACGACAGCGACTGGATATTCACCCGATCCTGAAATTCCGCCCGGCCTGTCGCCTTAACCGACGCGACCCGCTAGGCTGTCCCGACCGAAAGACCGTCGCCCCCGGGCAGACGCCAAGAAACCAGAGTGGACGAGACCCGATGTTCCAGTGGCCCGGCAAGAAGGATGGCGAAGCGACCGAGCGTCCCGTCTATCGCGATCCCAACGACCTGAAGGGTCAGGTCGCGGTCATCTCCGGCTCGACCTCGGGCATCGGCCTGGCTCTGGCGCGCGCCGTGGCCTCGCGCGGCGGCGACGTGGTGCTGAACGGTCTGGGCGACCCGTCCGAGATCGAGCGCACCCGGGCCGAGCTGGAGGCCAGCTGCGGCGTCCGGGTCCGCTACCACGCCGCCGACATGCTGAAGGGCGACGAGGTCGCCGACATGGTCGCCTTCGGCAAGCACCAGCTGGGTCGGGTCGACATCCTGGTCAACAACGCCGGCATCCAGCATGTCGAGGCGGTCGAGAAATTTCCGTCCGACAAGTGGGAACAGATCATCGCCATCAACCTGTCCTCGACCTTCTACGCCACCCGCGCCGCCATCCCGATCATGAAGGCCCAGGGCCGCGGCCGGATCGTCAACATCGCCAGCGCCCACGGCCTGGTCGCCAGCCCGTACAAGTCGGCCTATGTCGCGGCCAAGCACGGCGTGCTGGGCTTCACCAAGACGGTGGCGCTGGAGCTGGCGCGCGACAACATCACCTGCAACGCCATCTGCCCCGGCTATGTCGAGACGCCCCTGGTCCAGTCGCAGATCGCGGACCAGGCCCGGGCGCGCGGCATCTCCAAGGAAAAGGTCGTCACCGACGTGATCCTGGAGGCCCAGCCGACGAAACAGTTCGTCACCACCGATCAGATCGCGGGCCTGTTCCTGTATCTGATCTCCGACCTGGGGGCCTCGGCCAACGGGGCGGCCTTCCCGATCGACGGCGGCTGGACCGCGCAATAGACGGCACACACTGGGGGACGGATGGCGCTTTTCAGACGCAAGACCACCCCGGCACCCGCGCCGGCCCCGGTCGATTTGACCCCGACAGCCCCGCGTCCGATCTGCCTGGGGCTGCAGGGCGGCGGCGCGCACGGGGCCTTCCAGTGGGGCGTTCTCGACCGACTGCTGGAAGACGGGCGGCTGGACATCCGCGCCGTGACCGCCTCCTCGGCCGGAGCGATGAACGGCGCGGCCCTGGTCTCGGGCCTGGCCACCGGAGGAGCCGACGGCGCGCGCAGGACGCTGGATAAGCTGTGGCGCGAGACCAACCAGTCGGGCGGCAAGAACGTGTTCGGCGACACCTCGATCTGGTCCAACGCCCTGACCCCGGCCTGGCTGAAGGACACCACCTTGTGGCGGGCGTCCGAGACCCTGGCGATGTCGATGTCGCCCTATGAGTTCAATCCGCTCAATCACCATCCGCTGAACCGGGTGTTGGCCGCCACCCTCGATTTCGAGGCGATTCAGGGCTCCGACGTCAAGCTGCACGTGGCCGCCACCGCCGTACGCCACGCCCGGTCGCGGGTCTTCAAAAACACCGAGATCACCGACCAGGTCCTGCTGGCCTCCGCCTGCCTGCCCCAGCTGTTCCAGGCGGTGGAGATCGACGGCGAGCCCTATTGGGACGGCGGCTATCTGGCCAATCCACCGCTGTGGCCGCTGTTCTATGAGGACACGCCCGACGACGTTCTGCTGATCACCCTGAACGCCTTCGAGCGCGCCGACACGCCCAAGGCCCCGGGCGACATCATGGACCGGCTGAACGAGGTCGTCTTCAACGCCCCCCTGGTGGCCGAACTGCGCGCCGTCGCTTTCGTCCAGGACCTGATCGAACAGGGCCGCCTGACGCCGTCGGCCCAGGACCGCTATCGCAACGTCCTGATGCACGCCATCGAGGCCGACAGCTGGCTGGGCGACCTGTCGCTGGGGTCCAAGTTCAACACCGAATGGACCTTTCTCAACGACCTGAAAACGCGCGGCCGGGCGGCGGCGGAGGAATGGCTGCGGAGCTGTTTCGGCGACGTGGGCGTGCGGTCGAGCGTCGATCTGCAGGCGCGGTTTGGGTGAGCCTCTCCCTCTCCCGTTGGGAGAGGGCTTGAGCGCCCGAGAGCGGAGCGATCGGTCTTGCGCGAAAGGGTGAGGGTCGGGTGCTTGGGTGGGCGTAAGCCGTGGCGAGGTCGATGCGGCGGCTTACGCCGGCGGACAGAGCCGACCCTGATCAGTCCGCTTCGCGGCCACCTTCTGCCAATGGGAGAAGGACGTAAAAGTTACCCCACAAACCCCGCCGCCCGCCTGAGCCGGTCGTTGATCGCCTCGCCGAGGCCCGCCATCGGCACCGGGGCCACGGCGATGCCAACGGGATGCTGCCGGTCCGCCTCGCGCAGCAGGCGGAACAGGTTCGCCGCGGCCTCGCGCGGGTCGCCCGACAGGCTAAGGCTCCAACGAGCCGCCCCCACGCCCGGGCCGAAACCCAGCAGGATCTCGCCCTCCCGCGCGGCCTCCACGTCGATGCGGACGGGGGCGTCGGGGGCGTAGTGGGTGGTCAGGCGGCCGGGGGAGCGGTGGCCCTCCCCGCCCCGATCGAGCGGGCCGACCAGGGCCTCGATCTGGTCGCGGGTCACGGCCCCGGGCCGCAGCAGGGCGACGCGGCCGTCCAGCACCGAGACGACCGTGCTCTCCACCCCCACGGCGCAGGGGCCGCCATCCAGGGCGGCGGCGGCGGACGCCCCCGTCTCCTCCACTGCATCGGCGAAGGTCGTCGGGCTGGGGCGGCCGGAGCGGTTGGCCGAGGGCGCGACGACGGGGCCGCCGAAGGCCGCCAGCACGGCCCGCGCGACCGGGTGACCCGGCACCCGCACCGCGACGCTGTCCAGACCCGCCCGCGCCAGGTCGCAGACCCGCTCGCCCGGCCGGACCGGAGCCACGATCGTCAGGGGGCCGGGCCAGAAGGCGGCGGCCAGGGTTCGGGCCGCATCGTCGAACACGGCGATGGCCTCGGCGGACTCGGCGTCGGCGACATGGGCGATCAGGGGGTTGAACCGGGGCCGGCCCTTGGCCTCGAAGATGCGGGCCACGGCCTCGGCCTGGCCGGCGTCGGCGGCGAGGCCATAGACGGTCTCGGTCGGCAGGATCAACAGCGCGCCGGCGCGCAGCGCGGCGACGGCCGCGTCCAGATCCTCGCTCAGGCCGGTCGAGTCGCCAGCGAGACGTCCACCCGGACCTGTCGGCCGATCAGCCTGTTCCACGATCCCTGCGTTCCAATCCCATAGGCGGCCCGGTCCAGCGAGAAGCCGCCGGTCATCTGCACCGTCTGGCCTGCGCTGCGCAAGGTCACGGGAAAGCGGACCGGCCGGGTCACGCCCTTCATCGTCACATCCGCCTCGGCGGTGAACCGCTCGCCCTCCAGCCGCCGCAGCGACGTCAGGCGAAAGCGGATGTCGGGGAACCGCGCGGTGTCCAGCAGGGCGGGGCCGATGGCTGGCTGGGTCAGGGATGCGTTGTCCATGCGCAACGAGGCGGCCTGCACCGTCACGGCGACCCACGCCGCCTCGGGCGCTTCGGGATCGAACCGGACGTCGGCCTCCCAGCGCTCGAACCGTCCGCTGCGATGGCCCAAGGGACTGGCCACCCGCATCGTGATGCTGGACTGCGCGGGCACCACCGACCACCGGCTGACCTGGGCCAGCACCGGCGGGCCGCCGAGGGCGCATACCCCGACCGCGAGCAGGATCAGGGCCGACAGGGACCGGCGGCTGACCATCAGGGCCTCAGGGGCGGCGCGGGATGAAGGGGATCATCCGATGCAGGACGTTGTCGCGGTCCACGAAATGGTGCTTCAGCGCCGCCAGAACGTGCAGGGCCAGCAGGACGTAGAGCACCTTCACCCCCAGCTCGTGCATATCCATGAAGGTGCCCGCCAGCTCGCGGCTCTGCGGCAGGGGCAGCAGGGGCCAGTTGAACAGGCCGAAATAGGAGATGTCGCGCCCGCCCGCGCTGGACGCCGCCCATCCGCCCAGCGGCAGGCCGATCAGCAGGACGTAGAACAGCACATGCGTCGTCCGCGCGGCGATCTTCTGCCAGCCCGGGGTCCCGGCCGGCAGGGGAATGGCCGGATTGGCGATCCGCCAGCCGATCCGGGCGAGGGTGAGGACCAGGATGGTCAGGCCCACGGCCTTGTGGGTAGCGACGAACTCGCGCGACGCTGGCCCCTCGGTCGCCTCATGCGCGGTGATCAGCAGCACCTGGGTCAGGACCAGCAGGGCCAGGCCCCAGTGGAAGATCAGGGATACGGTCGAATAGCGATTGCGTGGCTCGGCCATGCGTCATTCCCCCAAGGATTGATCGGCGACAGCTTGGCGCACATGGGGCCGGACTCCAAGCCATCCCTTGCCTGACGTCGCGGCATGGTCACATGAAGACGATGAACGGGGCGGCCTAAAGCTCCGACGTATCGAGGAAGCTTCCCATGACCTATCGCGCCCCCGTCCGCGACCTGGCCTTCAGCCTGACCGCCGTCGCCGGCATCGACGCCCTGGCCGCCACCGGCGCCTTTCCGGACTATGACGCCGACGTCATGGCGGCCGTGCTGGAGGCGGCGGGCCAATTCTCCGAAGGCGTCCTGGCCCCGCTGAACCGGCCGGGCGATCTGGCCGGGGCGAAATATGCGAACGGGGCCGTCACGGCGGCTCCCGGATTCGCCGACGCCTATCGCCAGTTCGCGGCCGGGGGCTGGACCGGCCTGGCCGCCCCCGCCTCGGCCGGTGGGCAGGCCCTGCCCAAGGCGCTGGAGCTGGCCGCCTTCGAGACGGTGCACGCGGCCAACATGGCCTTCGGCCTGTGCCCCATGCTGTCGCTGGCCGCCATCGAGGCGATCGAGGCCCACGGCACCGAGCACCAGAAGACCGCCTATCTGCCCCGCATGGTCTCGGGCGAATGGACCGGGGCCATGTGCCTGACCGAGCCGCAGGCCGGGTCCGACCTGGGGGCCCTGACGGCCACGGCCGTGCCCAATGCCGACGGCACCTACAGCCTGACGGGGCAGAAGATCTACATCACCTGGGGCGACCACGACGCGACGGACAACATCGTCCACATGGTGCTGGCCCGCCTGCCCGACGCCCCGGCCGGGCCCAAGGGCATCAGCCTGTTCCTGGCCAACAAATATCTGGTGAACCCCGACGGCACCCTGGGCGATCGCAACGCCTTCCGGCCCGTCGGCATCGAGCACAAGCTGGGCATCCATGCCTCGCCCACCTGCACCATGGCCTATGAGGGCGCGACCGCCGAACTGGTCGGCCGGCCCAACGAAGGCCTGGCCCATATGTTCGTCATGATGAACGCGGCCCGGGTCGGGGTCGGCATGGAGGGCGTCGGCATCGCGGACCGCGCCTATCAGCACGCCCTGGCCTATGCCCTGGACCGGCCTCAGGGCCGCTCGGTCTGGACCGGCGAGTCGGGCGCGCCGATCTTCGACCACCCCGACGTCCGCCGCACCCTGTCGGTGATGAAGGCCCGGATCGAGGCGGCCCGCGCGCTGTGCCTGTCGACCGGCGTGGCCGCCGACATGGCCCGCCATGCCGCGCCCGACCAACGCGCTCACTGGAAGGGCCGCGAGGACCTGTTGACCCCGATCGCCAAGGCCTGGTCCACCGACGTCGGCGTCGATGTGGCGTCCCAGGGCGTGCAGATCCACGGCGGCATGGGTTTCGTCGAGGAGACGGGGGCAGCCCAGTTCTATCGCGACGCCCGCATCGCCCCGATCTATGAGGGCACCAACGGCATCCAGGCCATGGACCTGGTCGGGCGCAAGCTGTCGCAGGACGGCGGGGCCTCGGCCAAGGCCATCATCGCCGAGATGAAGGCAACCCTGAAGGACCTGGCCGGCCTGTACACCGGCAAGCCGGTCGAGCGCTTCGCCACCGCCATCGCGGCGGTCGAGGACGCCACCCTGTGGATCCTGGATCGCAAGGCCGATGCGGACGGCGCCGCCGACGTCCTGGCCGCGGCGGACGCCTATCTGAAGCTGATGGGCGACGTCATCGGCGGCTGGATGCTGGCCAAGGGGGCGCTGGCCGCCAAGGCGCGGCTGGCGGCGAACGACGGCGACCAGGCCTGGCTGGAAGGCAAGATCGCCCTGTACGAGATCTATGCCGCCAACATCCTGGGCCATGCCTCCAGCCGCCTCGCGGCCGTGGGCCAGGGCGGCGACCTGCTGAGGCGCATGGATCGCGCAGCCCTGGGGGTTTGAAGCTTGGGAGCGCGGACCTCCAGGTCCGCTCTTGGCGGCGTCGAAAGAGAGGGCGGACCTGGAGGTCCGCGCTCCTCAGCCCGTCAGTCGTTTCAGGAAAGCCGGCGGGCGATAGGTCGAGCGGTTGACCACGACCCCGGCGATCCGGCCGCCGACCGATTCGATCTCGTCGCGCAGGATGACGGGCTCGCTGGCTCCGGACATCTCGCCGGCGACCACCAGCACCGTGGCGTCCACGAACGGGGCCAGGGTGATCGACAGGTCGCTGCGGTCCGCCGCCGGGGCGTCGATGATGACGGTGTCGGCATGCTGGCGCATCGCGTCCCAGTAGCGGGGATCGGGCAGAGGCTCGGCCCGCTGGCCGGAGCGCAGCACCTCGGCCCGGAACCGGCTGACCCACAGCCGGCCGCCGAGGCAGGGTCGGGCGGTCATCAGACGGGCGGGGGCGATCGGCTTGCGGTCCTTGCCGACGACCGGCGGACTGACGACGAAGAAGCAGGATCCGTCCGGCGAGGACGCGGTGGCGGGGCCCAGGCGACCGAACCGCTCCCAGTCGGCCCCGATCGCCTCCTGCTGACCCGGCTGAGCCAGGTCGGCGTCGATCAGCCAGACGGGCTTGCGGGCCCGGACGGCGGCCAGCCGGGCGAACTCGCGCGCGACGGTGGAGGCCCCCTCCCCGGTCCCGGCGCAGACGAATTGGATGACCCGTCCGCGATGGGCGGGAGCCGATCCCAGCGCCGCCCAGAGGCCCGCCATTTCGCTTGTGAGATCGACCATCGAATCGGTTACGCGGTGCCTGTCGTGGGGAAGGCTATCACGCCTTCATCGGTGCGACGGCCAGAACGGGCATGTCCAGCGTCCGCCCCACGATCGCCGGGGTGGCGAGGCCGCGCCGGGTGAAGACCCGCAACAGACCGACGCACAGGGCGGTGAAACCGGCGAACAGGATCACGAGGGCCAGAAGCGGGGCTTTCAGGCTGGTGCCGCGCGTCGGGGCGGCGGCCCGTTCGATGACCCGCACATTGTCGGCCCCGGCGCGGACCAGGCCGGCGTCGGCGCGGCTCTGGGCCTCGCGCTGCTGGAAGTCGCGGATGTTGGCGGTCAGGACATCGCGGTTGGAGGCCAGGGTCGCGTTCTCGGACTCCAGCCGCGTCATCCGCGCCTGACGGTCCTGGATCTCGGCCAGCTGGCGATTGACCGAGCCCAGCCGCGCCGCCAGCGAGTCACGCTCCGCCTGGGTGGTGATGCGGGTCGTCTCCAGCTCGGTCCAGACCGGGTTGGGCCCCAGCCGGACCTCCTTGGCGCCCACGGTCGTGCCCGAGGCGACGTAGGCCTGCAGCCCCGCGATGCGCGCCTCGATGTCCTGCACCGGCTGGCTGCCGGGCTGATAGCGGGCCAGCAACTGCTCGCGCTCGGTCCGCAGCTGCAGGATCTGGTCTTGGGCCGAGACGTTCAGGTCCTGCTGCAGGGTGACCTCGGCCGGGGTACCCGCCTGCTGCGCTACCAGGGTCTGCAGACGGCGCGCGGCCTGGTTCAGCTGGTTCTCGACGGACAGTTTCTCGGTCAGGGTCGACTGATAGACGGCGGCCAGGGCGACCTTGGACGCGGCGAAGTCGCCGATGTCGTTGGACATCAGGAAACTCTCATAGGTCAGGTCGACGTCCGCCAGTTCGTCCTCGAATACCCGGCGCTGGGACTGGATGGCGGGCGTCGAACGGTCCTGGAACACCTCGCGCCGGTAGATCAGATACTGGTCCAGCACGGCGTTCAGGATCCGGGCCGATTTCTCGGCGCTGTCGCTCTCGAAGCCCAGGCCGATGATCGAGCTCTGCGGCGTGGTGGAGACGCTGAGTCCGTCGTTCAGCGCCTTGATCGCATCGCCCTCCTGTTTCGCCACCGGATCGTTCGAGGCCCGCCCGGGCTTCTGGAAGAAGTCGAGCCCCAGGGCGCGGACGGCGCGCAGCTTGACCTCGCGGCTGCCGAGGATGTTGGCCTCCGCCTGGGCGACCTCGCCGGGGGCCGGCGGGGTCGACTGGCGCTCGCCCAGCCCGACGCGCGGTTGATAGACGTATTCCTGCCCGGCACCGACAAACAGGCTGGCCCCGGCGGTGTAGGTCTTCTTCAGGGTCAGGACGGCGGCGGTCCCGAGGGCGAGAATCACCAGAAAGAGGATCACCATCAGCAGCAGTTCGCGGAACAGCAGGCCGATGACATCCAGCACCCCGTAGCGGGGGCGGGCCGAGACATAGGTCGACGCGCTGGCAGAACGCATTGTGACTGGCGAATCCGTGTAATCGTGAACGTCGCCGATCCTTCACCGCTCGGCGTTAACCAGTCATTACCCATGACGGGCGAGGCTCCGCTTCATGCTTCATCGCCGACAGATTCTGTGGACCCTCGGCGCGACCCTGCTGGCGTCGTCGACCGCCGCCTGCGCCACTGCCCCGGGGGCCTCGAGGGCCGCCGGGCTGCAGAGCGAAGGGTTCGCCGACGTCGCCTTCGCCGACTGGAGCGATGCCGAGCCCGAGTATCTGCTGTTCCCCGGCGACGAGATCGAGGTGGCGACCCCCACCGCGAATGAACTGACCCGCACGATCAAGGTCGGTCCCGACGGCCGAATCGCCCTGCCGTTGATCGGCCAGGCCATGGCCGCGGACCGGACCCTGGCGGACCTGGAGTCCGACCTCAGCGCCGCCTATGCGTCCCAACTGGTCCGGCCGGTGGTCGAGGTGACCCTGAAGACGGCGGGTCCCATGAAGGTCTGGGTCGCCGGCGAGGTCCGAACGCCGGGCGTCTATGACATGAACGGCGACATCGACGCCTACCAGGCCGTGATCCAGGCCGGCGACGTCCTGCCGGGGGCCAATCCCGGCCAGGTGGCGCTGATCCGGCGCGGCCCGGGTGGCGTGCGGATGATGCGGGTGGTCGATGTGCGGCCGCGACGCGGTGAGCCCGTGGCCCTGCGGCGCGGCGACATCCTGTTCGTGCCGCGCAGCAGCCTGGGCGAGCTGGCCAACTTCTTCACCCTGATCCGCGGGGCCCTGCCGATCGGCTTCAACTATTCGATCAACGGCCAGTATCAGCAGTTCTAAGGCGCGATCGCTCGGCTCGCGGAGCCTCGCTGCCTGAGCGCATTGTGCGAAGGGCGCTATCGCTCGGCTCGCGGAGCCTCGCTGCTTGAGCGCATTGTGCGAAGGGCGCTATCGCTCGGCTCGCGGAGCCTCGCTGCTTGAGCGCGCTCCGATCTGCTTTCCGTTGGCGAAAATCAGGCCGCCAGCTTGACCACGCCCGCGTCGATGTAGCGGCGGGCGGCGCGCTGGGCCTCGGCGATTTCCTCGCGTTCCATCTCTTCGCTCATCTCGCGACGATAGACGCGCGCTTCGACCGAGCCCTTCATGGCCGCCAGATTGAAGATCATGTGCGCCGAGACCCGATCCATCGGGCAGCCGCCCGATCCGGCCGAATACATCATGCCCAGACGGAACAGGGCGTCGCCGTCCATGTCCACCGTGGGTAGAGGCAGGGTCGCCTCGGTCTCGTCTTGCAGTTCCGGCGCGGTTTCTGGCGCGTTCATCAGCCTGTTCCTTGCGATGGCGACCGTCCGTTCTGGACCCGCCTTTCGAGACCCGATCAAATACCTCCGGTTTGAAGTTAATGTTAACGGCGGACAGGCGCCGAAATTCTTTTCAGTAAAGGCAAAATGAATACTGCGAAGCTCGTTCAGACCTAGGAAATAGACTTGAACGATCCGTTAGGCTTCCACTTGCCTCGCTGGCCGAACAGCACCTTGCGGGCCGCCTCCGCCGCCTGGCCCGAGGCGGCCAGGTTGCTGCGCAGGGCCTCGCCGACCGCCCGGCCCCGAATGACCGCCGGTCGGGTCCCGACCCGATCCATCCAGGCCTGCAGATGCGGAAAGTCGTCGAGGCTCTGGCCCTGGTGCTCGGGCAGGATCCAGGGCCAGGCCGCCATGTCGGCGATGGAGTACTCGCCCGCCAGGTAGTCGCGATCCGCCAGGCGCCGATCCATCACGCCGTACAGGCGATGCGTCTCGTCGGTATAGCGCCGCACGCCATAGGCGATCTGGCGCTGGTCCTTGATGAGGGCCGGGGCGTATTGGCGGAAATGATGGGTCTGACCCGCCATCGGCCCCAGACCCCCGACCTGCCAGAACAGCCACTGGTCCACCTCGGCCCGGGCGCGGACGTCGGTCGGATAGTAGCGGCCGGACTTGTTGCCCAGATACTGCAGGATGGCTCCGCTCTCGAACAAGGACAGGGGTTGGCCGTCCGGCCCGTCGGGATCGACGATGGCGGGCATGCGGCCATTGGGGCTGAGGGCCTGGAAGGCGGGCGTGAACTGCTCGCCCGTGCCGATGTTCACCGGCACGACCTCATAGGCCATCTCCATCTCCTCGAGGGCGATGGAGACCTTCCAGCCATTCGGCGTCGGCCAGAACCAGAGCTGGATCGGATCGGTCATGGAGTCTCCTGTCGCCGCCGCAGGCGACGTGTCTGATCTCCATCTGGGCGGTGGGGCCGCCGCCCGCAAGCGAACCCGCCGTTCAGACGGCGTTCATGGCGCAAGCGCCAGCGTCGGATCGAGCCGCCGACCTCGGCGTGCGGGAAACCCTGAGATGAAACCGACCCTTACGACCCTCGTCGCGCTCGCAGCGCTCGCCCTGCCGGCGAGCCTGCCCAGCCTGGCGCACGCCCAGGAGGCACAGACAGACCGCGCCGAACGCCGCGCCGCCAACCAGGAGCGGCGCGCCGCCGTGCGCGCCGAGGGCGGCGAACGACGTGCGGGCGCGGAGCGTGGCGGCGGTGGGGATCGGGTCCGGGGCGAGGCCAGACCCGACGGCGAACGCTTCGGGAACCGGGAACGCGTCGGCCGCGACGGTGGCGAGGGCCGGGTCGGTCGGGACCGCCCGGGTTCGGCGACCCCACCGATCGCCTCGACCCCGGCGCAGACGACGCCTCAGGCCGACGGGGGCCGTGATCGGGGAGGCCAGACGCGCCCGCCGCGCGGGACCGAAGACCGCGGCGGCCAGGACCGCAGCGACCGCAATCGGGGTGGTCGGGACAGGGACCGGGGCGACGGTGGTCGCTGGACCAGCGGCGGAAATGCCCAGGACTGGAACCGCGGGCGGGATCGCGACCGCAACGACGGCCGGTGGAACAACGGCAACGACGGTCAGGACTGGAACCGCGACCGCAACGGCGGCGGCCGCCACTGGAACAACGATCGCAACGGCCGCCGCGACTACGGCGGTTTCAACGATCGCTGGAACCAGAACGACTGGCGTCGCAGCTTCAACCGCAGCCGGTCATACGACTGGTGGCGCAATGACCGGGGCTTCCGCGGCTACAGCGGGGTGCGGTTCGGTTTCTATTTCGCGCCGAACTACGGCTACTACTCGGTGCCGCGCAGCTATTTCGGCCAGCGCTACAGCGTCGGCTCCTACCTGCCGCAGGTGTTCTGGCGCTACCAGCTCGACGACTACCGCACCTACGGCCTGGGCTACCCGCCGCCGGGCACCCAATGGGTCTCCGTCGATACGACGATCTATCTGATCGACAGCGCCGACGGCTACATCGTCGATGCGATCTACGACGCCTGGCGCTGGTAGGTCACGGTTTCCCCGCGCCGCTTACACGGCGCGGGGGCCGGCTCAACCGCAGTCGACGGACTGGATGAGGCCGGTCGCCTCGTCGAAGCGGATGTTCAGGCGGTCGGGGCGATAGTCGCGCGTGGTCGCGCAGGTGGTGCAGACGATCCGGACATTGGCGCCGGCCGGAAAGCTGACCGCGCCGACGTGACTGCCGATCAGCGACTGCGACGCCTGAGCATCGCACTGTTTCGGCGCATCGGGCATCGGAGCGGACGGAGTCGCCGCGCAGCCGGCCAGCAGACCGCCGGCCAGGGTCAGGCCCAGGATCAACCGCATCGGACCTGCTCCACGATATCCGTCTGTTCATTGTAGAAGATGTTCAGCCGGTGAGCCGAGAAGTCCTGTGTCACCGGGCAGGTGGTGCAGACCACGCGGCGGCTGACGACCTCGACCGGCACGGGAATCTCGGTGCGCGAGCGGCCGACCAGGTACTGGAAGTCCGCGGCCTTGCAGAGGTCCTCGGTGCCGTCCGGCATCTTGCTTCCCACGGGCTGATTGGCCTCGGCCTGTTCGATCACCGCCGGCGCATCGACCGCGGCGGGCGGCGTCGAGGAACAGGCGGCCAGGAACAGGGCGGCGATCAGGCCGCCTTTTCCCAGCGCCCCTCGTCCGACTGTTTCCAGTAGGCGAGATTGGCCCCCTGCCCCTTCAGCGCCTTCCAGCGCTCGCGCGCCCCGTGCAGCGCCGTCTCGTCGCGCCCGTCGAATAGAATGAAGCATCGCTCGAACTCCTCGGTGACGGCCATGTCTGACCCGTCGATGATGAACAGCGCCTGAGACCCGTTGAGGTTCTCGTCGCCGGCCGTCAGCAGGATCGGCTGGCGCTCGGCGTGCGGTTGGTCGGCCAGACCATGGGCCAGGAAGCTGTCCGGCCGCCAGGTCCACAGCGACTCGTCGAGGTCGGCGCGCCGATCCGCGTCGGCGACCCGGACCCGGGCGCGCCAGCCCCGTTGCAGGGTGCGGTCCAGCAACTCGGGCAGGACCTGGTCCAGCGTGGATCGCTCCAGGTGATAGAACCAGATCTCGCCCGAGGTCTCAGCCACGCATCAGCTCTCGTAGGTGTCGGCCACCATGCGGTCGAGCAGACGGACGCCCCAGCCCACGGGGCCGTCCGGCACGGTCGCGCGGGTCGACTTGCTGACCCAGGCCACCGGAGCGATGTCGATGTGGGCCCAAGGCACGCCGTTGGTGAAGCGCTGCAGGAACAGGCCCGCCGTGATCGAGCCGGCGTCGCGGCCGGCCGAGTTCTTCACGTCGGCGTTCACGCTGTCCATGATCTTGTCGTACTGGGGCGGCAGCGGCATGCGCCAGACGTTCTCATTGACCTTGGGACCAGCCGCCAGGATGGCCTCGGCGACGTCGTCGGCGTTCGAGAACACCCCGGCATAGTCCAGGCCCAGGGCCACGATCATGGCCCCGGTCAGAGTCGCCAGATCGATCATGAATTTCGGCTTGAACCGGTCCTGCGTGTACCAAAGGGCGTCGGCGAGGACCAGGCGACCCTCGGCGTCCGTATTGATGATCTCGACCGTCTGACCGGACATGGAGGTGACGATGTCACCCGGGCGCTGGGCGTTGCCGTCGGGCATGTTCTCGACCAGGCCGAGCACGCCGACCGCGTTGACCTTGGCCTTGCGCCCCGCGAGCGCGTGCATCAGGCCGGCGACGGCCGCGGCCCCGCCCATGTCCCAGATCATGTCTTCCATGCCGGCGGCCGGCTTGATCGAGATGCCGCCGGTGTCGAAACAGACGCCCTTGCCGACGAAGGCGATGGGTTGGTCGCCGGGCGCGCCGCCGTTCCACTGGATCACCGCCAACTGGCTTTCGCGCACCGATCCCTGACCGACGCCCAGCAGGACATGCATGCCCAGGGCCTCCATCTCCTTTTCGCCCAGGATCTCGACGGTCAGGCCGAGGCTTTCCAGCGCCTTGACCCGACGCGCGAACTCGGCCGGATACAGGACGTTGGCAGGCTCTGCGACCAGATCACGCGAGAAGTAGATGGCGTCGGCGACGGCGTTGAGCGGTTCCAAAGCGGCCTGGGCCGCCACGACATCCGGCGTCACGATGTTGACCGTCGTGATCGACGGGATCTTGTCGGGCTTTTCCGTGGTCCGGTATTTGTCGAACCGATAGGCGGCCAGTTTCACGGCGAAGGCGGCGCGCGCGGCCTGTTCGGCCGACAGATGGCCCAGATCGATCGTCAGCGTCTCCGCCCCCGACAGCTTGACCGCGTGATAGGCCGTGCCGGCCGCCGTCTCCAGCGCCAGGTCGTCGAACTTCGCCGTCTCGCCCGCGCCGACCAGAACCACCGTATCGGCCTGGAGGCCCTGCGGGGCCGCGACGACCAGACTGCTGCTGGCCGCGCCGGTGAACCGGCTGTTGGTCATGGCCCGGGTCAGGCTGCCCGAGGTGGCGGCGTCGTGGTCGCTGCCCGATCCGGCGAGGGCCCGGCCGTCATGAACGAGCACAGCGAGGGCTTTGGACACGCCGGGTTCGGCGACGAAGACGATATTCATGAACTCGAGACTCCAGCCGGGTTTCGCGCCCGGTCCTTGATACGGTGACGGTGGCCGCGTCTGCCATTGTCGGCGACGCGCCCGGATGTGTATTAGATGCGCCGCAACGTCCGCGCCCGCAACCGGGTGATTTTCATCGCCCGCATGACCCTGATTCAGAAATACCTGTTCCGCCAGATCAGCCTGCCCGTCGCGGCTGCCTGCGCGTCGCTGGGCGGGATCGGGATTCTGAGCCAAACCCTGGATCAACTGGAAATCATCGTCGAGCGGGGCCAGAGCGTCTGGGTTCTCATGAAGCTCAGCCTGCTGGCCCTGCCCCAGCTGTTCAGCGTGATCCTGCCGATCGGCCTGTTCGTCGGGGCCCTGATCGCCCTGACGCGGCTGCAGCGCGAACAGGAGCTGACCGCCGCCTATGCCAGCGGCATGACCCGCTGGCAGATGATCGCACCGGGTGCCTCCCTCGCGGTCGGGGTGGCTGCGATCATGCTGCTGACCAATGTCCTCGTGCAGCCCTGGGCCCAGCGGGCCACGAGGGACCAGACGTTCGCCATCCGCACCGACCTGGCCGCCCTGCTGGTCGAGGAAGGGCGTTTCGTCCAGGGGCCGAACGGACTGACGGTCTATGTCCAGCAGATCGAGCAAAACGGCCTGCTGAAGAACCTTTTCATCTATATCGAGAAGGGCGACGAGGTGACCACCTGGGACGCCTCCGAAGCGCGGTTCGGCCGGGTCGACGGCCAGCCGGTCCTGACCATGGAACAGGGGTCCTGGCAGCAGTACAGCTCTGCAGGCGTGCTGCAGCAGCTGGTGTTCGACGGTTACGTCTTTCCGCTGGGCCCCTATGTCAGCGACGATCAGCAGGTCCGCTACAAGGCCGGCGACCTGTGGATGACCCAGCTGTTCAACCCCACGCCCGCGCAGCTCCGCGATTCGGGATCGCGCGGCGAACTGCTCGCGGAGGCCCACTCGCGTCTGTCCTCGCCCCTCTATGCCCTGACGGCGATGGCCATGGCGCTGACGGCGATCCTGGGCGGGGCCTTCAGCCGGACGGGATACGGCGCGCGCATCGCCAAGGCCGCGGCGGCGTTCCTGGTCATCCGGGTCGTGGGCTATGCGGTCGTGGCGGCCAGCGCCTGGAACGGCTGGCTCAACCTGTTTCAGTATCTTCTGCCCCTCGTCGCCACGGCCGTGGCCCTGCGTCTGCTGTTCCGCGCCCTGAAGCCGCGAAAGGCCTCGCGTCGGGGCCTGAGTCGGTTGAAGGTCCGGGCGGCATGAGCGCCCTCGGCGATCTCGCGGCGGCGCCGCGTCATCTGCTCAGCGCGATGCGGCTGGGGCGGATCGAGCGCTATATCCTGGCGCAGCTGGCGCGGTCGCTGGCCGTGGCCCTGGGGGTGATCGGCGCGCTCGTCATGCTGATCGACTTCGTGGAGATTTCCCGCGGCCTCGGGTCCGACACCGACCTGTCGGCCGTGCGTATCCTCGGCCTGATGGTGATGAAATCGCCGGCGGTGATCGTCCAGCTGCTGCCGTTCGTCTTCCTGTTTGGAACCCTGGCGGCCTTCGTCGGGCTGAACCGGCGCAGCGAGCTGATCGCCATGCGGGCCGCGGGGGTCTCGGCCTGGCGGTTCGTGCTCCCGGCCGCGGGGGCCGCCCTGATCGCGGGCGTACTGACCGTGACGATCCTCGGCCCCCTGGCCGCGTCCGGTGACGGCCTGTTCCAGCGCGAGCGGACCCGCATTTCCGGATCGGTCGGCGGCGGCGAGCAGGAGGCCATCTGGCTGCGCGAGGGCGAGGGCCAGCGGCAGATGGTGATCCGGGCGGGCCGGCAGGACCGCGCCAGCGCGCGCCTGCTGGACGTGACCTTCTTCATCTACGCCACCGACCCCCAGGGCCGACGCGCCTTCACGGAACGAATCGACGCCCAGTCCGCCAGTCTGGCGGCCGGACGGTGGCGGCTGATCGATGCAGTGGGGGCCCAGACCGGCCAGCGCGCCACCCGCTATTCCACCCTGGACTTGCCCTCCAGCCTGGCCGACGACGAGGCCTTCGAACGCTTCGCCCGGCCGCAGTCGACGCCCTTCTGGTCCCTGCCCGGCCAGATCCAGCGAATCGAGGACGCCGGTTTCTCGTCCACGGCCTATCGGCTCAGGCTGCAGCAGCTGCTCTCGACGCCGCTGTCGTTCGCCGCCATGACCATCCTGGCCGCCGCCTTCTCCCTGCGGCTGATGCGGCTGGGCGATCTGGCGCGGATGGCGGTCGCCGCCGTGGTCCTGGGCTTCGCCTTCTTCTTCCTCAATCAATTCTCCGCTGCCATGGGATCGGCCGAGGTGGTTCCGCCCTTCCTGGCTGCCTGGCTGCCGGCCGTGCTGACGGCGCTCGCGGCTCTCACCTTGCTGTTCTATACCGAAGACGGCTAAGCGGGCTCCGAGACGGGGGCCTTCATAAGGATACGGTTCTGACCGATGCAGGCTGATCGCGGCCCCCATTTCCGGCACGGTCTGCGGACACGATTGCTGGCCGGTTCGGTTCTGGCCGCCTGGGCGCTGGCCGGCGGGGCCCTGGCCCAGACCCCGCTCCAGACCCGGGCGAGCCCCGCGCCCGTCGTGAACGACGGCCTGCCGGCCGGTGCCGTCTATATCGAAGCCGAACAGGCCACCCGGCAGGGCGACGTCATCACGGCCAGCGGCGAGCGCGACCGCGTCTATGCCCGGTTCCGGGGCCACGCCCTGCGCGGTCGCGCCGTCACCTACGATGTCGCCCAGGGCCTCGCCACGGCGGACGGGGACGTGGAATTGGTCGATCCGGACGGCAACGTCGTCCACGCCAGCCGCCTGGAACTCGGGTCCGATCTGGAAGCGGGCGTCGTCGTCGACCTGGCGACACGCCTCGCGGGCGGGGCCAGCCTGATGGCGGCCACGGCGGTCCGGCGGTCCGCCAATGTCAACGAGCTGAACTACGCCCTCTTCACGCCCTGTCCGATCTGCGACACCGACGGCAATCCCAAACAGCCGAGCCTTTCGATCCAGGCGGAAAAGGTCGTTCAGGACGAGGAATTGCGGGCCATCCTGTACCGCAACGCGGTGTTCAAGGTCGGCGGCGTGCCGGTCTTCTGGCTGCCGGTTTTCGCCCATCCGGATCCGACCGTGGACCGGGCCTCCGGCTTCCTGGTGCCCACCGTCGACTATGACGAGGGACGCGGCGTCTCGATCGAGGCACCCTATCTGCACGTCGTCTCGCCGTCCGAGGACTGGCTGATCAGCCCGCAGGTCAACAGCGGCGTCGCCCCCTTCCTGAACCTGCAGTGGCGCCGGCGGTTCTCGAACGGCACCATCGTCGCCCGCACCGGCTACACCTACGCCCAGAACTTCGGCGACTTCGATCTCGACGGCGACGGCCGCGCCGAGAGCAATGTCGATTTCGATGACGAGACCAGCCGCAGCTACCTGCTGGCCTGGGGCCGGTTCGATCCCTCCGGCCCCTGGCGCTGGGGCTTCACGGCGGAGCGCACCTCCGACAAGACCCTGTTCGACCGCTACAGCATCAGCGACCCCTACCAGGACAGCGGCCTCTACTACGGCGACGAGCGTCGTCTGATCTCGCAGCTGTATGCCGAGCGTCAGACCGAACGGTCCTACCTGTCGGTGGCGGCCTTCACGATCCAGAGCCTGCGGGTGTCGCGGTTCAACGACATCACCCCCGCGCTGAACGAGTTCGAGAACGACGGGACCCTGCCCCTGGTCGCGCCCCTGATCGACGCCCGCTGGGAGCCCGAGCGCCCCATCCTTGGCGGTCGCCTGCGCGTGCGGGGGTCGGCGGTCTCGCTCTATCGCGACGAATATCTCGGCAGTCCGGTCCTGAGGCCCGAGTTGATCCCGACCGGCTCCACCGTGGGCTTGCCGGGCGTCGATACGCGCCGGGTCACGACACAGATCGACTGGCGCCGATCCCTGATCTCGGCCGCCGGCATCCGCTACGAGCCCTTCGTCGACGGCCGGGTCGACGTCTATTCGATCGCCGACCTGCCCCCCGCCCTGGGCCTCGACGACGAGACCATCACCCGCGGTCGCGCGACGGTCGGCCTGGACGTCAGCTATCCCCTGATCCGCCGCCTGGGCGACGGCGCGGACCTGATCGTGGAGCCGCTCGGCCAGATCTCCCTGTCCAACGACCCCGACGTCGATCCCAGGATTCCCGTGGAGGATTCGGAGACGCTGGAACTGGACGAGTCCTCGCTGTTCCGCACCGATCGGTTCCCCGGCTATGACCTGCTGGAGGGGGGGCTTCGCCTTACCGCCGGGGTGCGCACCACCCTCCGATGGGACACCAACCGCAGCGCCAGCCTGTTCGTCGGCCGCAGTCTGCGCGACGACGACCAACCCGCCTTCGACGTGCCGATCCCCGACGTGCCCAGCCGGCTCTATGATCCCACGGGGCTCGGACAGAAGGTCTCGGACTGGGTCGTCCAGGGCAGTTTCCAGCCCTCCGATCGCGTCCGGGGCTGGGGTCACGCCACCATCGACGGGTCCGGTGAGGTCCGCCGCGCGGAGCTCGCGGTCGACGGACGCTGGAGTCGCCGCAACCTGGCGACCGTCAGCTACATCATCGATCGCACCAACCCCGTTCAGCTGGACGGTCGCACGGATCCGAACAACCTCTCGGGCCCACCGCTGGCTTCGGGCAATCGCAACTATGAGTTCGTTCAGCTGGCGGTTCAACAGTTCGTCTACGGCAACTGGGGCGTCGCCGTCGCCGGGATCGCCGATCTGGAACGCGATCTGATCACCCGTTCCGAAGTGGGCCTTCTGTTCGACGACGACTGTTTCCGCGTCGAGCTCGGCTATCGGCGGGACAACACGCGCGTCAGCACCACCGGGCCGTCCGACGGGGTCTATGTTCGTCTAAACCTCGCCACTTTTGGAGGGTCAGGCTATGGATCAAACGGCTTGCGTTAGGCATGACGCGTGACGGCGCGTGCCAGACCCGTTTTCGGATGGGACGCGCGGCCTTGAGGACTTCAGGACTGATCATGGGTTTGATGCGTATTACGACGGCTGTCTCGATGGCGGCCCTGGTCGCCGGGTCCGCCATGGCCCAGACGGCGCCCCAGACCGTCGCACCGGCCCCGGCCGCTGCGGGGACACTCAACCCGGCGGCGGAGCAGCAGCCGGCGACGGCGCGCCTGGCCGGCCAGCCGGAGTTCAAGATGGCCGACGGCATCGTCGCCACCGTCAACGATCAGATCGTCACCGGCTTTGATCTGCGGCAGCGCATGCTGACCACCATCGCCATGAGCCAGGTCGAGCCGACCGAGGAAAACATTCCCGCCATCCAGCAGCAGGCGTTGCAGGCCCTGATCGAGGAACGGCTCCAGTCGGCCGAGATCGCCAAATACGAGACCCTGAAGATCAGCGACGCGGACGTGGACGAGGAGATCGCCCGCATGGCGCAGGAGGCTGGCACGACGCCCGAGGCCTATGTCCAGTTCCTGGCCGGCGGCGGCATCCGGCCTGAAACCCTGCGCGAGCAGCTGCGTACCGAGATCGGCTGGCGCGAACTGGTCGGCGGCCGGTTCAACAGCCGCTCGCGGGTCAGCCGGGCCCAGGTTCAACAGGCGGTCCGCCAGGTGACCGAGGCGGCCTCCAAGCCCCAGTACCTGATCGGCGAGATCTATATTGAGGCCGCCCGCGTGGGCGGTCAGCAGCAGGCCCTGGCCGGAGCCGAGCAGCTGGTCCAGCAGATGGTCCAGGGCGCGCCGTTCCAGGCCGTGGCGCGCCAGTTCAGCGCCGCCCCGACCGCCGCACGGGGTGGGGACGCCGGCTGGGTCGTCCAGGGCACGGTCCAGCCCGAGCTGCAGACCGCGCTGGAGGCGCTCGAGGTCGGCCAGCTGTCGCGGCCGATCCCCGTCTCGGGCGGGGTCTATATCGTTTACATGCGCGACAAGCGCAGCGGCGCCGCGATCAACCTGGTCAACCTCAAACAGGCCATGGTCGAACTGCCGGAAACGGCTTCGCCCGCCGAGGTCTCCGCCGCCACCACGCGGCTGCAGTCGCTGCGGGGCGAGCTGACCTGCGACAACATCCTGCAGCGCACCAGCTCCGAAGCCGGGCTGCTGGGTTCGGACCTGGGCGAGGCCGACGTCGCCAACCTGGCGCCGCAGTTCCAGCAGGTGGCCCGCTCGGCCGAGATCGGCAGCGTCAGCGACGTGGTGCGGACCCCGTTGGGCGTCCATCTGCTGGCCGTCTGCGGTCGTCGCGCCGGAGGGGCCGACGTGCCGACGGCGCGCGAGGTCGAGGGTCGCCTGCAGAACCAGAACCTGGCCATGCTGGCTCGGCGTTACCTGCGGGATCTCCGCGCCGACGCTCTGATCGAGCTGAAATAGTCGGATGGCCCCCGCGCCTCTGGTCCTGAGCCTGGGCGAGCCCGCCGGCATCGGTCCGGAGATCGTCGCCAAGGCCTGGCGTGCGCTTTCGGGCGAGGCGCCGTTCGCGGTCATCGGCGACCTTGGGCTGCTGTCGGCCCAGGGCGTTCCCGTCGTCGAGATCGGCGCGCCGGGCGATGCGACGGCGGCGTTCGGGCGGGCCCTGCCCGTGCTGCACCACCCCGCCCCGGCTCCCGTCGAGCCCGGTCACCCGGACCCCCGGAACGCGGCGGTCGTCGCCGACTGGATCGAGCGCGCCGTCGCCCTGGCCCTGTCGGGCGAAGCCTCCGGCGTGGTCACCGCCCCGATCGCCAAGGCCCCGCTGTACGCCGCCGGATTCCGATTTCCGGGCCATACCGAGTTCATCGCCGAACTGACCGCCGACGCGCCGTTCGCCGGCACGCGCGGTCCGGTGATGATGCTGACGGCGCGCGACCTGCGCGCCTGTCTGGTCACCATCCACGTCGCCCTGGATCAGGTGCCGCAACTGCTCACCGTCGAGCGGGTCTGCCGCACCGCGCGGGTGGTGCACGAGGCGATGAAGCGCGACTTCGGCATCGCGGAGCCGCGTCTGGCCCTGGCCGCCCTGAACCCTCATGCCGGCGAAGGCGGTGCCCTGGGCCTGCAGGAGATCGAGGTGCTGCGCCCGGCCGCGGCCTCGCTGCGGGCTGAGGGCCTCCGGATCACCGATCCCATTCCGGCCGATTCAATGTTCCACGACGAGGCGCGCACGACCTATGACGCCGCCATCTGCCTGTATCACGACCAGGCCCTGATCCCGGTCAAGACTCTGGACTTCTGGGCTGGGGTCAACGCCACCCTGGGCTTGCCGATCGTGCGGACTTCGCCGGACCACGGCACGGGGTTCGACATCGCGGGCAAGGGCATCGCCCGGGCCGACAGTCTGATCGCCGCCATCCGACTGGCCTCCACCATGGCGGCGGCGCGCGCGGCGGGCTAAGCGGGGCGGGTGACCGACCTCCCCCCCCTCCGCGACTCGCTGGAAGCCCACGGCCTGCTGGCCAAGAAGAGCTTCGGCCAGCATTTCCTGCTGGACCTCAACATCACCCGCAAGATCGTCCGCCTGGCCGGACCGTTCGAGGGCCGGGCGGTGATCGAGGTCGGGCCGGGCCCCGGCGGCCTGACTCGCGCCCTGCTGGAAAGCGATGCCGGCCCCGTGGTGCTGGTCGAGAAGGATCCGCGCTTCCTGCCCCTGCTGGCCGAGCTGGACACCGGCGACGGCCGACTGACCGTGATCGAGGCCGACGCCCTGAAGGTCGCCGAGGGCGATCTGGTCACCGGCCCGGCCCATGTCGTCTCCAACCTGCCCTACAATGTCGGCACGCCGCTGCTGATCAAATGGCTGACCGGGCCGTGGATGCCCCAAGCCCTGACCCTGATGTTCCAGAAGGAGGTGGCCGAGCGGATCGTGGCCGCGCCGGGTGACGACGCCTATGGCCGTCTGGCCGTGATCGCCCAGGCGGTGGCCGAGGCGCGCATCGTCATGCACCTGCCCGCCGCCGCCTTCACGCCGCCGCCCAAGGTGGCCTCGGCCGTGGTCCACCTGATCCCCCGCGCCGACCGGCCCGACCGCGAGATGCTGAAGCGTCTGGAGCGGGTCACCGCCGCCGCCTTCGGCCAGCGCCGCAAGATGCTGCGCTCCAGCCTGAAACAGCTGGGCGGCGGCACCCTTTGCGAGGCGGCGGGCATCGACCCCGACGCGCGGGCGGAAACCATCGACATCGTGGGCTTCCTGCGTCTGGCCGGAGCGGTCCAGTGACCATCGACCCGTTCCGCGCCATCGCCATCAGCCGCCTGGCCCACGCCCTGAAGGCGGAGGGCCGCAGCGTGATCCATATGGAATTCGGCCAGCCCTCCACCGGGGCCCCGCCCGCCGCGATCGCGGAGGCGCACCGGGTGCTGGACCAAGACGCCATGGGCTATTGGGAAAGCGCGCCGCTGAAGGCGCGGATCGTCCAGCTGTATCAGGACCGATACGGGGTCGCGATCACGCCCGACCGGTTGCTGCTGACCAGCGGAGCCTCGCCTGCCCTGGTACTGGCCCTGTCGTCCACCTTTGCTCCAGGGGACCGGATCGCCATGGCCCGCCCCGGCTATGTCGCCTATCGCAATACGGTGCGCGCGCTGAACCTGGAGGCGGTCGAGATCGCCTGCGGTCCGGCCGAGCACTATCAGCTGACCGCCGCCGCCCTGGACGCCCTGGATCCCCCGCCCGCCGGGGTCATCATCGCCAGCCCGGCCAACCCGACCGGGTCGGTGATCGCCGTCTCCGAACTCTCAGAAATCGCCGCCGTCTGCCGCCGCAAGCGTATTCGAATGCTCTCCGACGAAATCTACCACGGCCTGTCCTATGTCGGGGCCCAGCCGTCGATGCTCCAGTTCGAGCCGGACGCCATGGTGATCAACAGCTTCAGCAAATACTGGAGCATGGCCGGGTGGCGACTGGGCTGGCTGCTGGTGCCGGCCGACCATGCCGAGCGGGCCCGCGCCTTCATCGGCAATCTGTTCCTGACCCCGCCGTCGCTCAGCCAGCACGCCGGTCTGGTGGCGATGGATCAGCATGAGGTGCTGGAGGGTCATATCGACACCTATCGCGCCAACCGGTCTCGGATGCTGGAGGCCCTCCCCGCCCTGGGCCTGCGGTCGATCGCGCCGCCGGATGGGGCCTTCTACATCTGGGCCGACATCGGCCATCTGACCCAGGACAGCGTCGCCTTCTGCGAGCGGCTGCTGCAGGACACGGGCGTGGCCACGGCCCCGGGCGTGGATTTCGATCCGATCGACGGCCACCGCTTCATGCGCTTCAGCTTCGCCGTCTCGACGCCGGAGATCGAGGAGGCCCTGGCCCGGATGATCCCCTGGTTCGCGGCTCGCGCCGCCGACTGAGGCTCAGTCCAGACCGGTGATCCGGCCATTCGGGCCCAGGCCGATCCGCTCGGCCGACGGCACGCGCGGCAGGCCCGGCATGGTGTTGACCGCCCCGCACAGGGCGACGACGAAGCCCGCCCCGGCCGACAGCCGCACCGAATCGACCGGCAGGACGAAGCCCTGCGGCGCGCCGGACAGCCGCTCGTCGGCGGTGAAGGAATAGGGCGTCTTGGCCATGCAGACCGGCAGATGGCCGCGGCCCTCGGCCTCGAACCGGGCGAGATCCTTGCGCGCCGCCGCCGAGAACGACACGTCCGAGGCCCGGTACAGGGTCTGGGCCACGGTGCGGATCTTCTGCTCCAGCGGCAGGTCGGCGGCATAGGTCAGTTTGAGCGCGCGACCCGGATCGGCATTGGCCTCGGCCAGGGCCGCGACCGCATGCGCCAGCCCCTCCGCGCCTGCGCCGCCCTCGGCCCAGTGGGTGCAGACATGGGCCTCCACACCGTGCGCCGCGCACAGGTCGACGACCGCTACCTGTTCCTCGGCCGTGTCGCCGTGGAAGGCGTTGATGGCCACGACCACCGGCAGGCCGAAGCCGTGCAGGTTCTGGATATGGCGCTTCAGATTGACGAACCCGGCCCGGACGGCCGCCACGTCCTCGGCGCCCAGCGCGTCCTTGTGCACCCCGCCCTGCAGCTTCAGCGCCCGCACCGTCGCCACGATCACGGCCGCCGAGGGGGCCAGTCCGCTGGACCGGCATTTGATGTTGAGGAATTTCTCCGCCCCGAGATCGGCCCCGAACCCGGCCTCCGTCACCGCGAACTCCCCCAGGGCCAGGGCCGCGCGGGTGGCGGTCACCGAGTTGCAGCCGTGGGCGATATTGGCGAACGGGCCGCCGTGGACCAGAGTCGGCGTGCCTTCCAGCGTCTGCACCAGATTGGGCAGGACGGCCTCGCTGAGCAGGGCCGCCATGGCCCCGGCCGCGCCGATGTCTCCCGCCGTCACCGCCCCGCCCTCGCGGGTGCGCCCGACCACGATCCGGGACAGGCGCACGGCCAGATCCTCGGGCCCCTCGGCCAGGCACAGCACCGCCATGACCTCGCTGGCCACGGTGATGTCGAACCCGGTCTCGCGCACCGCGCCGTTGATGCCGCCCAGGCCCACGGCGACCTGGCGCAGGGCCCGGTCGTTCATGTCCACGACCCGCCGCCAGGTCACCCGTCGCGCGTCCAGACCGCGATCGTTGCCCCAGTAGATGGCGTTGTCGACCATGGCGGCCAGCAGGTTGTGCGCCGCGCCGATGGCGTGGAAGTCGCCGGTGAAATGCAGGTTGATCCGGTCCATCGGCGCGACCTGAGCATAGCCCCCGCCCGTCGCCCCGCCCTTGCGACCGAACACCGGTCCCAGCGAGGGTTCGCGCAGGGCGATCACCGCCTTGCGCCCGATCCGGTTCAGGGCGTCGCCCAGGCCGATGGTCGTGGTGGTCTTGCCCTCGCCCGCCGCCGTCGGATTGATCGCCGTGACCAGGATCAGCCGCCCGGCCGGACGATCCGCCAACCGGCCCAGACCCTCGCGCGACAGCTTGGCGATGTGCCGGCCATAGGGCTCCAGGTCGTCAGGCCCGATGCCGACCCTGGCGGCGATCTGCTGGATCGGCTCCAGCGTCGCGGCCTGCGAGATCTCGATGTCGCTCGGCATGGCTCAGACGGCCTCCGACAGCAGACCCGTCCGATAGGCGTCGACCCAGGTGTTGCGGAACCGGCGGCTGCGCTCGGCGTGGTAGATGTGGGCCAGCTCGGAATAGGACCGGTCGAAATCGTCGTTGACGAAGACATAGTCGAACTCGCCGCAGTGCTCGATCTCGCCCTTGGCGTTCCGGATGCGCCGCTCGATCACGTCGTCGGCGTCCTGCGACCGGGTCACCAGACGGCGGCGCAGTTCCTCCAGGCTGGGCGGCAGGATGAAGACCCGGACGGCGTCGCCCGGGCATTTCTCAGCGATCTGACGCGCGCCCTGCCAGTCGATGTCGAACAGCACGTCGCGTCCCTCGGACAGGGCCTTGTCGACCGGCGCGCGGGGACTGCCATAGCGGTTGCCGTGGACGTCGGCCCATTCCAGGAAGGCGTCGGCGTCTATGCCCTGCTGGAATTCCTCCGGCGAGACGAAATGGTAGTCCCGGTCCGCCACCTCGCCCGGCCGGATCCCCCGCGTCGTCATGGAGACCGAAAGCTCCAGCCCGGCATGGTCGGCCATCAGCCGCCGGCAGAGGCTGGTCTTGCCGGCCCCGGACGGGCTGGCCACGATCAGCAGGACGCCCCGACGCGGGGTGCGGTCATTCGACATTCTGTACCTGTTCTCGAAGCTGTTCGATCACCGCCTTCAGGTCGAGACCCGTGGTGGTGAGGGCGGTCGTCGCGGATTTTGAGCAGAGGGTGTTCGCCTCGCGCATGAACTCCTGCATCAGGAAGTCCAGCTTGCGACCGGCGGGGGGCTGGTCCAGCAGGGTGCGGGCGGAGGCGACGTGGGCCGTCAGCCGATCCAGCTCCTCCCGCACATCGGCCTTGGTCGCCAGGGCGGCGGCCTCCAGCACGATACGGTCGGCCAGGCCCGGCGCGCCAGTCTCGGTAAGGGTGGGGGCCAGCTCGGCCATGCGGCGGGCGAAACGGTCGCGCACGGCCTCGGTCTGGGCAACGGCCTCGGTTTCGGCCGATGCGATCAGCGTCTCGATGCGGTGGACGAAGTCGGCGATGACCGGCCGCAGCTGCGCCCCTTCCCGCTCACGGGACAGTTTGAGCGCGTCGAGCGCCTGCTCGATGGTGCCCGCCATGGCGACCTCGACGGCGGCCCGGGCCTCGGCGTCATCGACCGCCTCATCGCTCTCGATCACCCCCTTCAGGCCCAGCAGGCCATCGGCGGACGGCGGAGTTGCCCCCTCTTCCGCCAGCTGATTGGCCAGCGCCAGATAGCGGGCCAGCACAGCCTCATTGACCTTCAGGGTGGCGACGTCGCCCTCGGCGCGGCGGGCGTTGACCCCCAGCGTGACCTGACCCCGGCTCAGGCGCGCCTGGGTCGCGGCCTTGGCCAGCCGCTCGAGATTGTCGAACCCGTTCGGTCCGCGAAAACGGACTTCCAGATTGCGTCCGTTGACCGATCGCGCCTCGACCGACCAGGTCCAGCCGTCCAGCGCGCCGTCGGCCCGGCCGAAGCCGGTCATCCCCGACAGCCCGCTCATGTGGCATCGGCCGGGGCCGCGGCGGCGGTGGGGGCCGACGGCGGCGAAGCCGTCGGACGCGAGGGGGTCAGGGTGCCCGGGGCCTGCATGGTGATGACGGCCTCGCCGGTGACCGGCGGCGGCGTGACCGGTGCCGTGCCGGGCGGGAGGGTCTCGGCCGGGGGCGGCCCGGGCTGGCCGGCCTCGATCGCACGCCAGCGCGCCACATTGGCCAGATGCTGGTCATAGGTTTCGGCGAAGACGTGGCCGCCTGTGCCGTCGGCGACGAAGAACAGGTCCTGCGACCGCGGCGGGTTCAGCACGGCGGCCAGGGCCTGCCGGCCCGGATTGGCGATCGGCGTCGGCGGCAGGCCGTCGATCAGATAGGTGTTGTAGCCGGTGTCGCGTTCCAGCTCGGACCGGCGGATGCCCCGCCCCAGGGGCCGGCCCTTGGTGATGCCGTAGATGATGGTCGGGTCGCTCTCCAGCCGCATCCCGACGCGGATCCGGTTCGAGAAGACGGCGGCGACGCGCGGCCGTTCGGCTCCGATGCCGGTCTCCTTCTCGACGATGGACGCCAGGATCAGGGCCTCCTCCGGCGTCCGCACCACCGTCGTCGGGCCGCGCTGGGCCCAGAGTTTAGCCAGGTTCTCGGACGCGGCCCGCTGCATCCGCGCGATCACCGCCGCCCGCGTCTCGCCCCGCGCGACCTCATAGGTCTCGGGCCACAAGGTCCCTTCGTCGGGGACCTCCGCGATCGTGCCGGTCAGGACCGGCTCGGCGTTCAGGATGTCCACGGCCTGGGCCGAGGACCAGCCCTCGGGAATGGTGACGAAATGCCGGACCACGCGGCCGTCGGTCAGCAGTGCCAGAACGGTCTTCAGCGAGGCCCGGGTCGGGACCTGGTATTCGCCCGCGCGCAGCCGCCGGTCCGCGCCGGTCAGGGTCGCCGCCGCCCTGAACATATCGACCGATCGGATCACGCCGGCGCTCTTCAGGGTCGCCGCGATGGCCGAGACTCCCGAGCCCGACGGCAGGGTGACGACGGTCGAGTCTCCGCTTCGCGCCGACGGTCCCGGCGCGTAATACACGCTCCAGGCCCAGGCCAGGCCGGCGATCAGAAACAGGCTGACGGTGGCCGAGGCGGCCAGCGCCGCCGTGACCAACCCCGACTTCCTGGTGCCTGGTACCCGTGCCCCCCGGCGGAACTGCATCTCAGGCGACCTTGCGGAAGATCACGGAGGCGTTGGTGCCGCCGAAGCCAAAGCTGTTGGACATGACCACGTCGATCTCCATCGGTTTGCCCTTGTGTGGCACGAGGTCGATGGCGGTTTCGTGTTCCGGGTCGTCGAGGTTGATGGTCGGCGGGGCGATCTGGTCGCGGATGGCCAGGATGCTGAACACGGCCTCGATGGCCCCGGCCGCTCCCAGCAGGTGGCCCGTCATCGATTTGGTCGAGGACATGGCCAGGTTCTTGGCGTGGTCGCCCACCAGCCGCTCGACGGCCCGCAGCTCGATCCAGTCGGCCATCGTGGAGGTGCCGTGGGCGTTGACGTAGTCGATGTCGGTGACGGCGATCCCCGCCCGCTTCACCGCCGCCTTCATGGCGCGATAGGCCCCGTCGCCGTCCTCGGACGGGGCGGTGATGTGGAAGGCGTCGCCGCTCATGCCGTAGCCGATGACCTCGGCATAGATCCTGGCCCCGCGCGCCTTGGCGTGTTCGTACTCTTCCAGCACCAGGACGCCCGCGCCCTCGCCCATGATGAAGCCGGCATGGCCCCGGTCGTAGGGTCGCGAGGCCTTTTCGGGCGTTTCGTTGTAGGCGGTGCACAGCGCCTTGCAGGCCAGGAAGCCGGCGATGCCCAGGGGGACGATGGTGCTCTCGGCCCCGCCCGCCACCATCACGTCGGCGTCGTCGAAGGCGATCATCCGGGCCGCGTCGCCGATGGCGTGGACGCCCGAGGCGCAGGCCGTGACCACCGCGTGGTTCGGGCCCTTCAGCTGGTGCCGGATCGAGATCTGGCCGCTGGCCAGGTTGATCAGGGCGGAGGGAATGAAGAAGGGGCTGATCCGGCGAGGACCGGACTCATTCAGGATCGTGGAAGCCTCTGAGATCGGGCCCAGGCCGCCGATCCCGGCGCCCATGATGACGCCGGTGCGTTCCTTGTCCTCGTCGCTCTGGGGGTGCCAGTCGGCATCGTTCAGGGCCTCGTCCGCGGCGGCGATGCCGAACAGGATGAAGTCGTCGACGCGCTTGCGTTCCTTGGGCGACATGATCACGTCGGGATCGAAGCTGCCGGGCACATCGGGCCCGCCGCCGCCGCGACCGTCGACGCTCGGCACCTCGCCGGCGATGGTGCAGCCGAAGCCTTCGGTGTCGAAGGCGGTGATCGGACGGATGCCCGACCGGCCCTCGACGATGCCTTTCCAGCTGTGCTCGACGCCGGTGCCCAGAGGGGTGACGAGGCCGAGACCGGTGACGACGACACGGCGCATGCTTTCCCCCGCTCCAGCAGATTCCTGATTCAGAAACAGTAATGGCCGCCGGGCCTCTCCGCTAGGAGGGCCGGGCGGCCATGACTGCCGTTCGACGTAAGGCGGTTAGGCCGCGGTCTTCTCGTCGATGAACTTGACCGCGTCGCCGACGGTCTGGATGTGCTCGGCGGCGTCATCCGGGATCTCGATGTCGAACTCTTCCTCGAAGGCCATGACCAGTTCGACGTTGTCGAGCGAATCAGCGCCCAGGTCGTCGATGAAGCTGGCCTTTTCGGTGACCTTGTCCGGATCGGCGTCCAGGTGGTCGATGACGATCTTGCGGACGCGTTCCAGGGTATCGGACATGGGTGTCTCTGCCTTCTAGGGCCGCCCGGGGCGGCGTTGTAATCTTGGTCTGCCGTCTCACGACGGCCCCGATTGCGCAAGAGGCAACGCCTCGTTGTACCAACCGGTTGCCGTGCCTTTAGCACAGCCTCGGACGGAGGAAATAGGGCGTAACGGGACGTTATCGCCGGCGACGATTGACCCACCACAGCAGCGCGCCGCCGGCCACCGCCATCGGGGCCCCGTAGATCGCCCAGATGATCTGGCCGGTCATGAAGCTGCCCGGCAGGATGTTGAGCCCCTGCAGCACCCAGATGACGCCGATCAGCAGCAGCGGGCCCGACAGGACGGTGGCGAGGTAGCGGAGGGCGATCATCATGGCGTTCCCCGGGCGATCAGATCATCGCCATGCCGCCGTTCACATGAAGCGTCTGGCCCGTCACGTAAGCCGCTTCGTCGGACGAAAGATAGACGGCGGCGGCCGCGATCTCGTCGCCCGTGCCCAGCCGGCCGGCCGGAATGTTGCGCAGGATGCCCTCGCGCTGCTGCTCGTTCAGCACGTCGGTCATGGGCGAGGTAATGAAGCCCGGCGCGATGCAGTTGACCGTGATCCCGCGCGACCCGACCTCCTGGGCCAGGGACTTGGAGAAGCCGATCATCCCGGCCTTGGACGCCGCATAGTTGGTCTGGCCGCCGTTGCCGGTGACCCCGACCACCGAGGTGACGCCGATGATCCGGCCCGAGCGACGCTTCATCATCCCCTTCATCGCGGCGCGCGACAGGCGGAAATAGCTCTCCAGGTTGACGGTGAGGACGGATTGGAAATCCTCGTCCTTCATCCGCAGCAGCAGGCCGTCCTTGGTGATCCCGGCATTGGCCACCAGGATGTCCAGACCCGCCCCCGCGACCTCCTCCGCCACCCCGACCAGGGCATCGACCGAGGCCGGGTCCGACAGGTTGGCCGTGGCGAAATGGGCCCGGTCGCCTAGGTCCTTGGTCAGATCCGCCAGCACCGCCTCGCGCGTGCCGGACAGGACGACGGTGGCGCCTTGGGCATACAGGGCCCGGGCGATGGCCCCGCCGATGCCGCCCGTGGCTCCGGTGACGAGGGCGGTCTTTCCGGTCAGATCGAACATGAGTGTCTCCTTACTGGGCCAGCGACTTCGCGAAAGCCTCGATGTCCTCGGGCGTGTTCAGGGACAGGCTCTCGGCATCCGGCGCGATCCGTTTGGCCATGCCGGTCAGCACCTTGCCAGAGCCGATCTCGACGAAGCGGGTCACACCACCCTCTCCCGCCATCCACATCATGCTCTCGCGCCAGCGCACGCGGCCCGTCACCTGGTCGACCAGCAGGCGGCGGATCGTGTCGGCGTCGGTCTCAGGCCGGGCGGTGACATTGGCGACCACCGAGACCGACGGCGCGTTCAGCTTGGCCGCCGCCAGGGCCGCGGCCATCTCGTCGGCGGCCGGCTGCATCAGCGGGCAGTGGAAGGGCGCCGAGACGTTGAGCGGGATGGCCCGCGCGCCCAATTCCTTGGCCTTCTCGATGGCACGATCCACGGCGGCCTTGTCGCCCGAGATGACGACATTGCCGTTGTTGTTGTCGTTGGCCACGACGCAGACCCCGATTTCGGAGCCGGCGGCGGCGGCGGCTTCCGCCAGGGCCAGATCCGTCTTCGGCCCGATCAGCGAGGCCATCGCCCCGTGGCCCACCGGAACGGCACGCTGCATGGCCTGACCGCGCAGCTTCAGCAGCCGGGCCGTGTCCGCGATCGACAGCGCCCCGGCGGCGGCCAGGGCCGAATATTCGCCCAGCGAATGGCCAGCGACGAAACCGGCGCGATCCACCCCGACGCCGAACTCCTTCTCCAGCACCCGCATCACCGCCAGCGACACGGCCATCAGGGCGGGCTGGGCATTCTCGGTCAGGGTCAGTTGATCCTCGGGTCCGTCGCGCATCAGGCCGGACAGATCCTGCCCCAGCGCCTGGTCGATCTCGGCGAACACCTCGCGCGCCGACCCGAAGGCCTCGGCCAGCGCCGCCCCCATGCCGACCGCCTGACTACCCTGTCCGGGGAAGAGAAGCGCGAGTGTCATGGCCGGTCCGTGATGATTGTCAGAAGCGCGGAGGGGTAAGCCGGTTGGCCAGCGCGGGCAAGCATGGCCCTTTGCGGTTGCCTCCCACCCCCTTTTCCCCTATACGCCCCCGCTTTCCAGGGCTTCGGTCCTGTCGCGGAACACCAAAGGGTTCGGGAAGTCATCCCGGCCGCCGCTGCAGGATCCATCGTGGTGCGGACTTACCCGGTCCGTCTGCGCCGAGGCCCTCCAAGGGAGACTGCACTATGGCTCTTTACGAGCACACGGTCATGTCGCGCCAGGATATCAGCGCGCAACAGGCCGAAGCCCTCAACGACACCATCAAGGACCTGATCGTGGCCGGCGGCGGTTCCGTCGCCAAGATCGAGTACTGGGGCCTGCGCAACCTGACCTATCGGGTCAAGAAGAACCGCAAGGCGCACTATTCCCTGCTGGCCATCGACTGCCCGCCGCCCGCCATGGCCGAAGTCGAGCGTCAGCTCGGCATCAACGAGGACGTGCTGCGCTGGCTGACCGTTCGCGTCGAGGAGCTCGACCTGGAGCTGTCGCCGCTGCTGGCCCGTCGTGAGCGCGAGCGTGAACGCGATCGCGAACGGACCCCTCGCGACGACGCCGAAGTGGCCGCGTAAGGAGGATTTGAACCCATGACCGATACCACCTCCAACGCCGCCTCCACCCCCGGCATGCCCGTCGGCGCCGGCTCCGGCCGTCGTCCGTTCAATCGTCGTCGCAAGGTCTGCCCGTTCTCGGGCGAAGGCGCGCCGAAGATCGACTACAAGGACGTCAAGCTGCTGCAGCGCTACATTTCCGAACGCGGCAAGATCGTGCCCTCGCGCATCACCGCCGTGTCCCAGATCAAGCAACGCGAACTGGCCAAGGCCATCAAGCGCGCCCGCTATCTGGCCCTCCTGCCCTATGTGGTGAAATAAGATGAAGGTCGTTCTGCTCGAACGCGTCGAGAACCTCGGCGCCATCGGCGACGTCGTCACCGTCAAGGATGGCTTCGCGCGCAACTTCCTGCTGCCCCGTGAAAAGGCGCTGCGGGCCACGTCCAAGAACCTCGAGAAGTTCGAACTCGACCGCGTCGCCATCGAGGCGCGCAACGAGAAGAACAAGGGCGAGAGCCAGAAGATCGCCGACAAGATCGACGGTCAGTCCTACGTCATGATCCGCCAGGCGGGCGAAACCGGACAGCTGTACGGTTCGGTCTCCGGCCGTGACGTCGCCGAGGCCGTCCAGGCCGACGGCGGCAAGGTCGAGCGTTCGCAGGTCGTGCTGAACACCGCGATCAAGACCCTGGGTGTCCACGAAGTGCTGGTTCGCCTGCACGCCGAGGTCACCGCCACGGTCAAGATCAACATCGCGCGTTCGGCCGACGAAGCCGAGCGTCAGGCCAAGGGCGAGGACGTCATCAAGTCCGCCTACGACGAAGACCGCAATGCCGCCGCCGAACAGGCGCGCGACATGGTGGCCGGCGGCGCGGGCCAGCAGGACGGTCTCGGCTCCGAAGCCTGATCACCGACCTGAGACTGCCGAAGGGGCGCGTCCGCAGGGCGCGCCCTTTTTGCTGGCCGTAACCCATAGTTTTTCTAAAGGACGCACCGAGAAATCATCGCCGCGCGTGGCGTTGAAGCCGCTGCGGCGGGGCGCGATATGCCGGGCCCGCCCCATGGGGGGCAGACTTGAGGCCATCCTGATGATCCGACCCTCGACCGCGAACCGCGCCGCCCTGGCGGCCGCCGTCTCCGCGCTCGCACTGTCCACCGGTGCCGCTCACGCCCAGACCAGCCCCGCGACGGCCAATCAGGATGACCGGCTGGAGGAGATCGTCGTCACCGGCACGCGGGTGCAGCCCCGGTCGCGTCTCGACACCCTGGCCCCCGTCGACGTCGTCTCGGCCGAGACCCTGCGCAATCGGGGCACGACCGAATTCGCGGCCGCCCTGGCCCAGTCCATTCCGTCCCTGACCTTCCAGCGCCCCTCGGCGACCGACGGCACGGATGCGATCCGCCCGGCGACCCTGCGCGGCCTGTCCCCGGACCAGACCCTGGTGCTGGTCAACTCCACCCGCCGGCACGCTTCGGCCCTGGTCAACGTCAACGGCTCGGTCGGACGCGGGTCCGCCGCCGTCGATCTGAACACCATTCCGACCGCGGCCCTGTCCCAGGTCGAGGTGCTGCGCGACGGGGCCTCGGCTCAATACGGTTCGGACGCCATCGCCGGGGTGATCAATCTGCGGCTGCGCGAGGCCCGCGACGGGGGCGGGGCCAGCGTCACCTACGGCCAGTATTTCACCAGCGTCGACACGGCCCGCGGCAGCCGCGACGAAGAGGACGGTCAGACCGTCACCGGGTCCCTCTGGCAGGGCTTCGCCCTGGGCGACGAAGGGTTCCTGACGGTGTCGGGCGAATACCTGCAGCGCGACCCGACCAATCGTTCCGACCTCGATCCGCGGGTCACGCCCAATGCCGTGACCGCCCGCCTCGGCGACCCCGAGGTCGATCAGTGGACGGTCTTCGCCAATGCCGGCCTGCCGCTGTCGGCGGGCTGGGAGGCCTATGGCTGGGCCGGCTATCAGGACCGCGAGACGCAGGCCGCCGCCTTCCCGCGCCTGGCCAACAATGCGAACAACGTCCCGGCCATCTACCCGAACGGCTTCCTGCCGATCATCGGGGTGCACAGCACGGATCTGTCGGGCGGCACGGGCGTGCGCGGCGACATCGGCGGCTGGAACGCGGACTTCAACCTGGTCTATGGCCGCAACGCGATCGAGTTCACCACCGAGAACTCGCTGAACGCCACCTACGGCGCGGCGTCCCTGACCGATTTCGACTCCGGCGAGCTGATCTATGACCAGCTGGTCTTCGGCGCCGACTTCACCCGCCAGTTCGAGGTGGGCCTGTCGGGCCCGATCAATCTCGCCGCCGGGCTGGAGGCGCGCCGCGAAACCTATGAGATCACGCCGGGTCAGCCCGAAAGCTACAACCGCGGCCCGCTGGGATCGAACCCCGCCCTGGCCGGCGGGGCCCAGGGCTTCTTCGGCCTGCAGCCCTCGAATGCGGTGGACCAGGATCGCGAGGCCGTCGGCCTGTATGCGGACATCGAAATCCCCTTCACCGACAAGCTGACCGTCGAGGCCGCCCTGCGGGTAGAGGACTATTCCGACTTCGGCGACGCCCAGACCGGCAAGCTGTCGGCCCGGTATGATTTCACGCCCAGCGTCGCCCTGCGCGGCTCGCTTTCCACCGGCTTCCGTGCCCCCTCGCTTCAGCAGTCGTTCTTCACATCGACCTCGTCGGTGATCCAGAACGGTCAGGTGGTCGAGACCGGCACCTTCCCCGCCACCAGTCCCGTCGCCCAGGTCCTGGGCGCCCGCGCGCTGGAGCCCGAGACCTCGACCAACTATTCGATCGGCACGGTGCTCCGCTTCGGCGGGTTCGACCTGACCGTCGACGCCTATCAGATCGACATCCAGGATCAGATCGTCCTGTCCGAGCTGATCAACCGCAGCTTCAGCCCCCAGGTCGCCTCCCTGCTGGACCCCCAGGGCATCCAGGCCGCGCGCTTCTTCCTCAATGGGGTCGAGACGTCGACTCAGGGGATCGACGTCGTCGGCCGCTATCGCTGGGCGACCGAGACCGCAGGCGATTTCGACTTCACCGTCGCGGCGAACTTCAACGACGTCGAGGTCAAGGCGGTGCCGACCTCCTCGTCCGTGCTGAGCCCCGTGCCGACCCTGTTCGCCCGCACGCGGGTCGAGACGATCCAGCAGGGCACGCCCGACACCAAGGTCACAGCCTCGGCCGACTGGACCCGCGATCGACTGGGCGGCACAATCCGCGCCACCTACTATGGCGATGTGACCCAGCCCGGCTCGACCGCCGCCGCCGACTATTCGACCGGGACCAACACCCTGATCGACGTGGAGGGCCGGTACCAGTTCACGGACCAGGCCGCCCTGGCCATCGGCGTCGACAACGTGTTCGACGAATATCCGGACGCGACGCCCGCCGCCTTGAACAGCAACGGGGTTCTCGGCTTCCCCTACTATTCGCCCTACGGCTTCAACGGTCGCTATGGCTACGTCAGGCTGAGCTACGACTTCTAGTTCGGCGATGACCGAATAGACGCAGCGGCGCGGGGAGCGATCCCCGCGCCGTCTTCGCGTTTGCCGACCTTGAACCGGCCATGGGCGCTGAAGACGAACAGGGCGCGTGCGCCGCGCCTCTGCGATGCAGGGGCACCGTTCATCCATTGTTCAGCCAAGCTTGGGCCTGATCCGATTGCTAGGGTGCGCGGTGGCCTCGGAGAACTTGGATGAAGAAACTCGCATCGACCCTGGTCGCCATGGGCATTCTGGTCACGGCCAGCCCCCTCGCCGCTCAAGCGCCCCGCACCCTCGACGGCTTCGTCGCCGAGGCCAACCGCATCCCCCTCAATGCGTCGGCGGCGTTCCGCCCCAGCGCACACCGCCTCAAGGGCGAGGTCGAGCGCGCGTTCCGTGCCGTTCGCGGCGATATCGACTCCGCCCGCGCCGCCGGACGAACGCCCCCGGCCTGCCCGCCCGAACGGATCAGCCTCAGTCCTGAGCAGTTGCTGGGCTTCCTCAACGCCATCCCGCAGGAGCGCCGTCAGCGGATGTCCGTACCCGACGGCATCCGCGCCTGGCTGGCCAGCCGCTATCCCTGCCCCGCCTGAGCCGATCGGGACGGACACTCTGTCTTCGAGCCTGGCTGAAGCGTAGCCCGAACTGATCCGTCTAGGGATTTTCCAGCGGTCCACAGGTGGTCCAATTCGATCCCCGGCGACGGGCGCATCCAGGCATGTTGCGCAGCGCTGCCACGCGTATGCGTTAAGACGATGAACGCCTTCACGCCCTTCGCCGACTCCGTCGCCCTGCCGTCTCTGCCGCACAACCTCGAGGCCGAGCAGGCCTTGCTGGGCGCGCTGATGTTCGACAACGCGATCTTCGAACGCCTGTCGGACCGGCTGCGCGGCTCGCATTTCTACGAGCCCTTCCATCAGCGGCTGTACGACGCGATCGAGGACCATATCCGCCAGGGCATGTTGGCCGAACCCACCATCCTGATGGAGCGGTTCAAACAGGATCCGGCCTTCGCCGAGTTCGGCGGCCTGCGCTATCTGGCCGACCTGATGGACCGGGCCCCGCCGGGAGCCAATGCGCCCGACTATGCCCGCGTGGTCTACGACCTGGCCCTGCGCCGCGATCTGATCCGCATCGGCGGTGAGATCATCAAGGACGCCCCGGACCCCGAAACGCCCGCGATCGAACAGATCGAACAGGCCGAGCTGACCCTGTATTCCCTGGCCGAGACCGGGGCCCCCTCCTCCGGCTTCGTCAGCTTCTCGACCGCCCTGGCCGGGGCCGTGCAGATGGCCGGCGAGGCCTATCAGCGCGACGGCAAGCTGGCGGGTCTGGCGACCCATCTGGACGACCTCGACCAGAAGCTGGGCGGCCTCTACCCCTCCGACCTGCTGATCCTCGCCGGCCGCCCCTCGATGGGCAAGACGGCCCTGGCCACCAACATCGCCTTCAACGTGGCCCGCAACTATCGCTGGGAGCCGACGCCGGACGGCCGCAAGACGGTCAGCGGCGGGGTCGTGGCCTTCTTCTCGCTGGAAATGAGCGCCGAACAGCTGGCCATGCGGATCCTGGCCGATGCGTCGGGCGTGTCGTCCGACCGGCTGAGGAAGGGCGAGATCGATGCCTCGGACTTCGGCAAGGTGCGCGACTCCGCCATCGAGATCGGCGAGAGCCCGCTCTACATCGACGCCACCGGCGGCCTAGCCATTTCAAAGCTCGCCGCCCGCGCGCGCCGGCTGAAGCGGATGGAACAGGGCCTGGACCTGATCATCGTCGACTACCTGCAGCTGATCACCGTCGGCGAGGGCAACGGCAACAAGAACCGGGTGCAGGAGGTGTCGGAGATCACCGGCGGCCTCAAGGCCCTGGCCAAGGAGCTGAACGTGCCGATCATCGCCCTGTCGCAGCTGTCGCGTCAGGTCGAGAACCGCGAGGACAAGCGGCCCCAGCTCTCCGACCTGCGCGAGTCCGGCTCGATCGAGCAGGACGCCGACTGCGTGATGTTCGTCTATCGCGAGAGCTACTACCTGGGCCGCACCGAACCGCGCGAGGGCACGGAAGAGCATCTGAAATGGCAGGAGGACATGGACATCCTGCAGCACCAGGCCGAGGTCGTGATCGGAAAGCAGCGCCACGGCCCGATCGGCATCGTCAAGCTCAGCTTCGACGCCGACACGACCCGCTTCGGCAACCTGGCCCGGGATGGCCGCTACGGCTCCAGCTTCGCGGATATTCCGGAGTAGTGCGGAACCTTCCCTCTCCCCTTGCGGGAGAGGGAGATCGCGGACGGCGGCGGAGCCGGCGTCCTTGCGCGATCGGGTGAGGGGTGACTCACCCTGCCGGGGTTCAGACGGAGTCGCTCATCTGCGGCACCGAGAGTCACCCCTCATCCGACTTCGCTTCGCTCAGCCACCTTCTCCCGCAAGGGGAGAAGGAAACCGTACTCAATCGTCCCTATGCACCCGCTCGCGGCGCTCGTGGCGTTCCTGGGCCTCGACCGACAGGGTCGCGGTGGGCCGGGCCTCGAGGCGGCCCAGGCCGATCGGCTCGCCGGTGTCCTCGCAATAGCCATAGGATCCGTCCTCGATCCGACGGATGGCGTCTTCGATCTTGGAGATCAGCTTGCGCTGTCGGTCCCGGGTCCGGAGCTCCAGCGCCCGATCCGATTCGGACGAGGCGCGATCCACCAGGTCGGGGTGGTTCTCCGTCTCGGCCTTCAGATTGACGACCGTGCCCTTGGACTCGCGCAGGATGTCATCCCGCCAGGCCATCAGCTTGTGTTTGAAATAGGCGAGCTGCCGTTCATTCATGAACGGCTCATCGTCCGACGGCCGGTAGCCGGTCGGCTCGTCCGATGGAACAGAGGCCAATGCGGTCATCGCACTCACGCTCACAACAACGCCCCCCATGGCGCAAGACGGCCTATAGGCAGGGGCGAGAGTCGCGGCAACACCCATCGCGCGTCCGTGATCGCCGTAAAGCTCGCATCGCGTGTCGAGCGTGACAATTCTTCCTCACCCGACCGCCTAAAACGCGAATTCGGGCGGATTTTCCGGGGTTTATGCTGCAGTGCGGCGGACTTCGGCCTTGGCCAGCTCCACCGCCGCCCGCAGATCGATCTGCTGCAGGAGTCCGGTCAGGGTCTCGTCGGGATCGTCCGGACGCTCTTCGCGCAGGCCGCGCGCCATTCGTTCCAGCGCGCCCTCGCCGGCCTCTCCGGACAACAGGGCCAGCTTCAGCTCGTCCAGTCGGTCGAGCAGACCGGCGCCACGGCGTACGGCCCGCCGCCGCCGCTCGGTCGCGGTCTCGACGCCTTGCAGGGCCATCAAGGCCGAAACGTCGCTGACGCTGGAGGTCGATGAGACGGCCTGATTGGAGGCCGTGGACGGTGCCGCCTCGCCCTTCGAGACGGAAAAGCCGCCGCTGTCCCGGGCGACGCGCTGCCCGACGATGGGGCTGGAGCCCGAGGGGCCGTTGACCTTCATGACTGGGGACTCCGACGCATGAGCGACCTTCGTCAGAGGAGCGTCACCGTTTAGTTAACGGCGCGGCAGGATTTGCCGGGAGGCCGGCCGTCACGACCGAGCCCGCACTGTAATCCTTGAACATTTCCTTCGGCATGATCTTCGCATCGAGACCTCCGAATACGACCGCCGAAAGACCGATCGATGCAGAAGTTGCTGACCGCCCTCCTCGCCCCGGTGGCCCTGGCCGTCGCCGTCGCCGGTCCGGCCGCGGCGCAGTCGCGGATCAAGGACATCGCCTCGATCGAGGGCGTGCGCACCAACCAGCTGGTCGGTTATGGCCTGGTCGTCGGTCTGGCCGGCACCGGCGACTCCCTGCGCAACTGCCCCTTTACCCGCCAGTCGCTGGAAGGGATGACCGAGCGTCTGGGCGTCAATATCCGCGGCGCCAACGCCAACTCCAAGAACCTGGCCGCCATCATGGTGACGGCCGACCTGCCCCCCTTCGCCACGCCGGGCGCGCGGGTCGATGTCTCCGTGTCCAGCCTGTGCGACGCCAAGAGCCTGCTGGGCGGCACGCTGCTGGTCACCAGCCTGCAGGGCGCGGACGGCAACGTCTATGCGGTGGCCCAGGGCTCGGTCCAGACGGGGGCCGTCTCCGGCTCCGGCGGGTCGGGGTCGTCGGTCACGCGCGGCGTGCCGACCGCCGGCCGCATCGCCTCGGGCGCGACGGTGGAGCGCGAGACCGGCTTCAATCTCGACAGCCTGCCGGAAGTGCGGCTGACGCTGCGCAATCCGGACTTCACCACGGCACAACGCGTCGCGGCCGCAATCAATGCCAGCTTTCCCTCCACCGCCCTGGCCGAGAACGGCTCGGTCGTCGCCCTGCGCGCCCCGACCCAGCTGGGCATGGCGGCCTTCATCAGCCGGGTCGAGAACATGCCCGTCGCCGTCGACACCCCTGCCCGCGTGATCATCGACGAGGTCAACGGCGTCATCGTCATGGGCGAGAACGTCCGCATCTCCACCGTCGCGATCGCCCAGGGCAATCTGACCATCTCGGTGCAGGAAAGCCCGGTGGTAAGCCAGCCCAACCCCTTCGCCCAGGGCCAGACCGTGGTGGTTCCCCAGAGCGACGTGACCGTCGAGGAAGAGCTGGGCCGCGAGATCCGGCTGGTCAACGGGGCGACGTCGCTATCGACCCTGGTCGCCGGCCTGAACGCCCTCGGCGTCTCGCCGCGCGACATGATCTCCATTCTCCAGGCCATCAAGGCGGCGGGCGCGCTGCAGGCCGAAATCGAGGTGCTGTGATGAGCGACCTGACCGTTTCCGCCGATCTGCTGGCCCCCGCCCCCACGGCCCCCGGGGCCAATGCCGCCCGCATGCGGGAGACGGCCGAGGCGTTCGAGGCCTCCTTCCTGGCCCAGATGATCAAGCCGATGTTCGAGGGCCTTTCGACCGACGGCCCGTTCGGCGGCGGAGAGGCCGAGGGGACCTGGCGCAGCTTCATGATCGACGCCATGGCCAAGCAGACGGTCAAGGCCGGCGGCATCGGCCTGGCCGACACCGTCGTCGCCGAGATGGTCCGCATGCAGGCCGAGCAGTCGGTCGGAGCCGGCGCATGACCTATGACACCGTCACCGCCTCCGCCCACCTGCACCGCCTGACCGCGCTGACGGTCCGTCTGACCGGTCGCCTGGAAGCCGAGACCCAGGCCTTCGCGGCGCACCGGCCGCAGGACGTGGCCGCCGGCCTCGCCGAGACGCAGGATCTGGCCAATCTGTATCGCCGTGAATCGACTCAGTTGAAGATGAACCCCGGCCTGCTGTCGGCGGCCCCGCCCAGCGACCGCATGGGCCTGATCAAGGCCACCGAGGCCTTCGAGGCGGTGCTGGCGGTCCATGCCCGCACCGTCGAGGCGGCGCGCACCATCTCCGAAGGCCTGGTGCGCACCATTGCCCAGGAGGTCGCCGGCGCACGGGCGATGGGCACGGGCTATGGGGCCTCCGGTCGGGCGGCGGCCGGCGACGGCCGCGCCGTCACGCTGAACCGCAAGGCCTGATCGGTGCCGCGCCTCCGCCGGCTCGAGGGGCTTGGGATCGGGACATCACAGCGTCGTTAACGATACGTCTGAGGCGAAGCTTAAGAGCTAAGGCCTAGGGTCGGATCATGACGTCCCACAAGCGCCTGCTGGGTTTTGCCTTCGCCGCGTCCGACCTGCTGGTCGAGCTGACGCCGCGCGGGACCGTGGTCTTCGCCCTGGGCTCGGGCCCTGTGTCGGAGCTTCCCGTCGAGAGCCTCGTCGGCACATCGCTGTTCGCCGGGGTGGGCAAGGCCAGCGCCAAGGCGATCGAGTCGGTGGTGACCGGCATGACGCCGGGATCCCGCTCGCCGGCGATCGAGGTCCTCTTCGCGGCCGGCACAGGACGCGTCCGGCGCGCCTCGGTCCGGCTGTTCGCCCTCCCCGATCTGGCCCCCAACCTTTCCGCGTCGGTCAATTGGGAAGGCCCTGCCTACCGCCTGCACGATCCCGAAGCCCGCGCGGCGCTGAGCCCGGCGGCCTTCCTGGATCGCGCCAGGAATGTCCTGACCGCCCCGGGAGCGCCCGATGGCCTGGCCGTCGCCTTCGTCGACATCCTCGGCCTCCAGGCCGCCGAGGCGCTGGGTGAAGCCGGTGAGCGGCTGAACGCGCGCGTTCAGGCCGCGCTTCAGGCCGCCTCGATAGAGGGCAACAGCACCGGCCAGCTGGGCACCGAACGGTTCGCCATGCTGCGCGACCGATCCATCAACAACGACCTGGCCGGCGAGGTCCGCGAGCTCGGCCTGAGCGAGGGTCTGGAACTGGGCGTCCGCTCGTCCGAGGTCGATATCGAGCTGGGCGGCGGGTCCCGCAACACCCTGCGGGCGCTGCGTTTCGCGATCGAGACCTGTCTGAAGGACGGCGGCCTCGAGCGGCCCGAACTGACCTTCTCGGCCGCCCTGTCGCGCACCATCCGGAATGCCGACGCCTTCCGCGTCATGGTCCGGGAGCGCGGCTTCGACCTGCACTACCAGCCGATCGTCGATCTGAAGACCAAGGCCGTCCACCATTTCGAGGCCCTGGCCCGCTTCCGGGGCACCAACGGGCCGACCGACACGATCCGCATGGCCGAGGAACTGGCCCTGATCGACAGTTTCGACATCGCCGTGGCGGAAAAGGCCCTGGGCCACCTGCGCCGCAAGGGATCCGGCCTGCTGAAGTTCGCCATCAACGTGTCCGGCAGCTCGCTCGCGGACGATCGCTATGTGCAATCGGTCCTGCAGATGACGGCCGCCCGCCCCGAGGAGCGCCGCCGCCTGATCGTCGAGGTCACCGAATCGGCCGCCCTGGCCGACGTCGACGCCGCCAACCGCCGATTGGGCGTCCTGCGAGCGGCTGGGATCAAGGTCTGTATCGACGATTTCGGCGCGGGATCCGCGAGCTACGACTACCTGCGCGGCCTGTCGGTCGATGCGGTCAAGATCGACGGCCGGTTCATGAAGCGGCTGGAGACCGACCCGCGCGCCCGCACCATGATCGGTCATCTGGTCGAGCTTTGCGCCTCCCTCAAACTGGGGACGATCGCCGAGATGATCGAGACCCAGGCCACCGCCGACATTCTGCGCGATCTGGGCGTCGATTTCGGCCAGGGCTGGCTGTTCGGCAAGGCCGAGATCGAGCCGCGCACCCTGCCGGCCGCCAACGATCCCGCGCGTCGCCTCGGCGAAGTGGTGGGCTGGGGCTGACAGGGTCTGCCGCGGGCCTGCCGGAGTCCCCAGACTGACAGCAGCCTCAATGTTCCCACATTGTTCTTGCTGAATCATCGGGATCAATGCCCATATAGCGATGTTGCACCGGACACCTGTCCGGCCTTCCCGCGTTTCCGGAACACATGACCGAAAAGCACAACTTCATCCGCGTGCGCGGCGCGCGCGAGCACAACCTCAAGGGCGTGGACGTCGACATCCCGCGCGAGCAGCTGGTCGTCATGACCGGTCTGTCGGGGTCGGGTAAATCCTCGCTCGCCTTCGACACCATCTATGCCGAGGGCCAGCGGCGCTATGTCGAGAGCCTCAGCGCCTATGCCCGCCAGTTCCTGGAGCTGATGGGCAAGCCCGACGTCGACCTGATCGAGGGCCTGTCGCCGGCCATCTCCATCGAACAGAAGACGACGTCCAAGAACCCGCGTTCCACCGTCGGCACGGTGACCGAGATCAACGACTATATGCGCCTGCTCTGGGCGAGGGTGGGCGTCCCCTATTCCCCGGCGACCGGCCTGCCGATCGAAAGCCAGACCGTCTCCCAGATGGTCGACAAGCTCATCGCCCTGCCGGACGGCGAGCGCCTGCTGCTGCTGGCGCCCGTCATTCGCGGCCGGAAAGGCGAGTACAAGAAGGAGATCGCCGAGTGGCAGCGCTCGGGCTTCCAGCGGCTCAAGATCGACGGCGAGTTCTACGCCATCGAGGACGCGCCGACGCTGGACAAGAAGTTCAAGCACGACATCGACATCGTCGTGGACCGGATCGTCACCAAAGGGGGTCTGGAGGCCCGCTATGCCGACTCCATCCAGACGGCCCTGAACCTGGCCGACGGCATCGCCGTGGCGGAATGGGCAACGGCCGCCGAGGGCGAGGAGCCGCGCCGGCTGCTGTTCTCCGAGAAATTCGCCTGCCCGGTCTCGGGCTTCACGATCAGCGAGATCGAGCCCCGGCTGTTCAGCTTCAACAATCCCTTCGGGGCATGCCCGACCTGCGACGGCCTGGGCCTGAAGCTGACGTTCGACGCCGATCTGGTCATCCCCGACCGGGACAAGACCCTGCACAAGGGGGCCGTCGCCCCTTGGTCGCGGGGCCCCTCGCCCCTCTACACCCAGACGCTGCAGGCCCTGGCCCAGCACTACGGCTTCTCGATGGACAAGCCGTGGCGCGAGCTGCCGGACCTGGCCCGCAAGGTCATCCTGCAGGGCACCGGCAGCGAGAAGATCAAGTTCGTCTATGACGACAACGCCCGCAAATACGAGGTCTCCAAGCCGTTCGAGGGGGTCATCCCCAACCTCGACCGCCGCTGGCGCGAGACCGACAGCGCCTGGGTCCGCGAGGAGCTGGGCCGGTTCCAGTCCGAGACCCCATGCGAGGCGTGCGGCGGCAAGCGGCTTAAGCCCGAGGCCCTGGCCGTCAAGATCGACGGGGCCGACATCGCCGAGATCAGCTGGCTGTCGATCTCCAAGGCCTATCTGTGGTTCACCACCCTGTCCGACCGCCTGACCGACAAACAGCTGGAGATCGGCCGCCGCATCCTGAAGGAGATCACCGACCGTCTGCGGTTCCTGAACAACGTCGGGCTGGACTATCTCAGCCTGTCCCGGTCGTCGGGCACCCTGTCGGGCGGCGAGAGCCAGCGGATCCGCCTGGCCTCCCAAATCGGCTCGGGCCTGACTGGCGTGCTGTACGTATTGGACGAGCCGTCGATCGGCCTGCACCAGCGCGACAACACCCGCCTGCTGGAAAGCCTGCGCGGGCTGCGCGACCTCGGCAACTCGGTCCTCGTCGTCGAGCATGACGAGGAGGCGATCATGACCGCGGACTACGTCATCGACATGGGCCCGGCCGCCGGCGTCCACGGCGGCCAGATCTGCGCCGAGGGCACCCCGGCCGAGGTCATGGCCAATCCCAAGTCCCTGACCGGGAAGTACCTGACCGGCGAGCGCGAGATCGAGCTGCCGCCCGAGGGCCGCCGCCCGATCAACCGCAAGAAGACGCTGAAGATCAGCGGAGCCACCGGCAACAATCTGAAGAACGTCACCGGCGAGATCCCCGTCGGCCTGTTCACCTGCGTCACCGGCGTGTCGGGCGGCGGCAAGTCGACCTTCACGATCGAGACCCTGTACAAGGCCGCCGCGCGCCGCCTGCACAATGCCTCCGACGCCCCCGCCGCCCTCGACCGGATCGAGGGGCTGGAGCATTTCGACAAGGTCATCGACATCGACCAGTCGCCGATCGGCCGCACGCCGCGTTCGAACCCGGCCACCTATACCGGAGCCTTCGGACCGATCCGCGACTGGTACGCCGGCCTGCCCGAGTCCAAGGCCCGCGGCTACGGCCCCGGCCGGTTCAGCTTCAACGTCAAGGGCGGCCGCTGCGAGGCCTGTCAGGGCGACGGCCTGATCAAGATCGAGATGCATTTCCTGCCGGACGTCTACGTCACCTGCGACGTCTGCAAGGGCAGGCGCTACAACCGGGAGACGCTGGAAATCGTCTTCAAGGGCAAGAGCATATCCGACGTTCTGGATATGACGGTCGAGGAGGCCGGGCATTTCTTCAAGGCCGTGCCGCCGATCCGCGACAAGATGCTGACCCTGACCCGCGTCGGTCTGGACTACGTCAAGGTCGGCCAGTCGGCGACGACCCTGTCGGGCGGCGAGGCCCAGCGGGTGAAGCTGTCCAAGGAGCTGTCGAAGCGGGCTACAGGCAAGACCCTCTACATCCTCGACGAGCCGACCACCGGCCTGCATTTTGAGGACACGCGCAAGCTGCTGGAGGTGCTTCAGGAGCTGGTCGAGGCGGGCAACACCATCGTGGTGATCGAGCACAATCTGGATGTGATCAAGGTCGCCGACTACCTGCTGGACTTCGGGCCCGAGGGCGGCGACGGCGGCGGGGAGATCGTCGCCGTGGGCACGCCGGAACAGGTCGCGGCCAATGACGCCAGCTGGACCGGCCGCTACCTGAAGGAGGTGCTCGACCGGCACGAGACCCGCCGCAAGGCACGGGTCGCGGTCCTGACCGCCGAAACGGTCAAGATCAAGCCGGAGCGCAAGAAGGCGCGCGCCTGATCCAGCCTCACTGATAGGCGGGTCAGGCCGGCGCCAGCCCGCCCTGGCGCGCGAACCCGCCGCGAACGATCAGCACGACCGCGCTGATCAACAGGACGGCCGTGACCACGACGCTGCCCTCCGGCCCGAACGCCCCGCCGGTCAGCCACCAGGCGCTGCCGTCGACGGCCTGCAGGTCGACGATCGACGGCGTGACATTGACCACCTCGCCCGAGACCTCGAGCCCGAAACCGGTGCCCAGCAGCCAGTTCCAGGCCGCGTGCCAGCCGCAGACGCCCCAGATCGAGCCCTCGCGCGCCGCGTAGAGGCCGATGAACAGCCCGAACAGGGCGATGTTGACCAGGGCCAGAGCCAGCTCCGGCGACGGCGCGATATTGCCGCCGTGGGCCAGGCCGAACAGCAGGCTGGACACCGTCAGGGCGATCACCAGGCCGTGGCGTGAGGCGATGATGCCCATCAGCCAGCCCCGGAAGACGATCTCCTCCGTCGAGCCCTGGACGATGAAGCCGAACAGCAGAACCACCAGCGGGGTCAGCACCGCCGCCGACAGGCCGGTCTGGAAGATGCCGGCGGACTCGACCTGATAGGCCCCGGTCGCCCAGATGATGCAGACCACGCCCGCCAGATAGGCCAGGCCGATGCCGAAGCCGCGACCGAAACGTCGCCCGGCATCGCCGTTCAGGCCGATATTCGCCAGCCGCCGCCGTTCGAACAGCACGACCCAGGCCAGGGTCAGGACCGCGCTCAGACCGAAGGCCACGAACAGGATATAGGCCAGGGTCGGCCAGTGGTTCTGATCCGGCGGCAGGAACTGCGTCAGCTGCATCGGCAGGAAGGCGGCGAGCTGGCCCACGACGACGAAGACCAGCGCCAGAATCACGGCCGCGACCGACCACGTCCGGCGCTGGTGGCTGGGCGCCGCCGCATAGAGTTCCCGTCCCGGCATCACACCATCCCCTGTTGCAGACCCCTCCTAAGGGCGGACGCGGCTATGGCCAAGTTAAGGCTTCGACAGATTGGCCGGGCTCAGCGCCCGGTCGCGATATCCCGCGCCGCCGCGGCGAAGGGCGCCCACAGCAGGACGGAAACGAGCGTCATTCCCAGCGGCACCAGCGCCAGAATGACGATCACCGAGAGCAGACCGCCTGCGGCCGCCCCGGCCCCGCTCGCGGCAGCCGCATTGACCACCAGCATCAGCGGCCAGGCTACGACCACCAGCAGCAGGACGACCAGCGCCGCCATAATGATGGTCACGACCATCATGCCGAGCAGCGGCCAGAAATGCTTGCCGGTCAGCGCCCAGCCCGCCGCGAAGCTGATCCTGTGCTGACGGAAGGTCTCCGGCGCGATCAGCGACAGCCGCACGCTCACCCAGATGGTGAGGAGCGACGCGATCAGGCCGATGAGGCTGCCCAGGAGCCCGCCTGCCGCGCGCGTGACGGCGGTGCTGAGCAGATCGCCGCCGGCGTTCAGCGCGAGCGAAAGAAGGCCCAGGACAAAGGTCACGACAAGGATCCGCAGCTCGTCTCGGCCCAGCTGCAGTCCACCGAACCAACCCGCATCGGGCTGCAGAACGGCACGATACACGGCCGGGGCCAGGACCGACTGAACGAGCAGCCCGATCGGAAAGGCCGCGAACATGGCCGTCGCGATCGCCGTGGACGCCTGCGGTGACAGGGCGCTGGCATTGCCCTGGGCGGATTGGATCTCGCCAGCATAGGGCATGATGATCGGGATCATCACCAATCCGATCGCCACCAGTCCGACCAGCCAGACCAGCGACCACAGCAGCAGCCGCAAGGGCCGGGCCTTTGTGACGCGAAAGCCCTCGAACGCGGCCTCGGTTGCCGAAAACGTCATCGCATCTATCCCGTCGGGCCTCGAACAAAGCGCCTTCTAGCGCAACGCCGCCCCCGGCGTCAGCCTTGGCGACGCTTCATTTCAGCGGCACGTCCGGAGACCAGTATTCGAGCCGACGGTAGGCCGCCCCGAGGAAGCCCAGAGTCAGCGGCAGCTGCAGGCCGATCAGAACGATCCAGGTCACGATCGTCCCGGTCGCGCCGGCCAGCGCGGCCATCGCCCCCGCCAGGCCCAGGCCGATCGCGGGCAGGCCCGTCACGATCAATCCGCCCAGGATCTGCCAGAAACTGCCGTAGGCGATGCCCATGCTGTTCAGCGACACCATCTGCCGCCGGCCCAGGGTGGCGGGCACGAACAGCGACAGCCGGACCGCCAGCAACAGGGGGATCATCACAGCCCCGACCGCGACGATGGCCAGGATACCGAGTTTCCAGGGGGCCCCGACGGCGGACCAGTCCCGCGCCTGGATGGCGGCCACGTCCAGCTCCGCCACACCGAAGATGGCCAGGACCACCAGGGCCAGCAGGGCGACGATCATGGTCAGGAAGATCAGGCTCAGCAGGGCGGCCCCGACCAGGCGCAGCTCCGGCCAGCCGATCTGGAAGCCGGACGGCCCCAGTCCCAGGGCGCGGGCCTCCGCGGTGTCCGACGTGGTGGCCAGGCGCGCCAGGGCACCGGTCGCCATCAGCAGCAGGATGCCCGCAACCCCTGCGGCCCAGGGCGCGGACCACGCACCGAGCAGCAGCGGCGACGCCCCGATGATGACCGCCAGGGTCAGCACGCCGCCCGCCCCGATCCACAGACGCGGCATCGCCGCCGCGGTCGCGGCCAGGGCCACGCGCAGGTTCAATCGACGGCCGTGAACATCCTTGTGGCTCATCAAGCCCCCCCGCTGAGCATTCATCCTCTATAGCCCGCGACGACGACGCCCGACAGACGCCTGCTGACGAAGCGGCCGGGCGTGGCTAAGAAGCCGCATGACCACGCTTTCTTCGACCCTGTCTCCCCCCTTGGCGCCCATCCACGTCGTCGGCGGCGGCCTCGCCGGATCCGAAGCCGCCTGGCAGATCGCCCAGGCGGGTGTGCCCGTCGTGATCCACGAGATGAGGGGCGTGCCGGGCGTCAAGACGGACGCCCACCAGACCGACGGCCTGGCCGAGCTGGTCTGCTCCAACTCCTTCCGCTCCGACGACTGGGAGCACAATGCCGTCGGCCTGCTGCATGCCGAGATGCGCGCCCTGGACTCGCTGATCATGGCCTGCGGCGACGTCAACCAGGTGCCGGCGGGCGGGGCCCTGGCCGTGGACCGGGAGGCCTTTTCCCGCACCGTGACCGAGCGCCTGCACGCCCACCCCCTGGTCACCGTGGTGCGCGAGGAGATCGCCGGCCTGCCGCCCGAGGCCTGGGACAGCGTGATCGTGGCCTCGGGCCCCCTGACCTCCCCCGCCCTGGCCGACGCCATCCTGTCGCTGACCGGCGAGGAAAGCCTGTCGTTCTTCGACGCCATCGCCCCCATCGTCCACGCCGACAGCATCGATTTCGACATCGCCTGGCGTCAGTCGCGCTACGACAAGGAGGGCCCGGGCGGCGACGCCGCCGCCTACGTCAACTGCCCGATGGACAAGCCCCAGTACGAGGCCTTCATCGACGCCCTGCTGTCCGGGCCCAAGGCGGAGTTCAAGGACTGGGAACACGTCCCCTATTTCGACGGCTGCCTGCCGATCGAGGTCATGGCCGAACGCGGGCGCGAGACCCTGCGCCACGGGCCGATGAAGCCCGTCGGCCTGACCAATCCACGCGATCCGCTGGTCAAGGCCCACGCCATCGTCCAGCTGCGCCAGGACAACGCCCTGGGGACGCTTTTCAACATGGTGGGCTTCCAGACCAAGCTGAAGCACGGGGCCCAGGCCGAGGTGCTGCGCATGATCCCGGGCCTGCAGAACGCCCAGTTCGCCCGCCTGGGCGGCCTGCACCGCAACACCTATCTGAACAGCCCCCAGCTGCTCGACCGCCAGCTGCGGCTCCGCGCCATGCCGCGCCTGCGCTTCGCGGGCCAGGTCACGGGCGTCGAGGGCTATGTCGAGAGCGCCGCCACCGGCCTGCTGGTCGGTCGTCTGGCCGCCGCCGAACGGCTGGGCCAGACCCTGGACGCGCCCGCCGCCCACACCGCCATCGGGGCCCTGGTCGAACACATCACCGGCGGCCATCTGGCGGGATCGAAGTTCCAGCCGATGAACATCAACTATGGACTCCTGCCCCCACTGGAGGCACCGAAGATCGACGAGGCCGGGGTCAAGATCCCGCTGAAGGAGCGCGGCCGGGCCAAGAAGCGGTTGATGAGCATTCGGGCGTTGAACGACCTGAAAGCCTGGCGGGACGCGGCCTGATGGCGGACGACAGCGAATTGGAACGCTTGAGGGCGCGGCGCGGCACCACCCTGTTTCGGCTGGACCTGATCGCCAAGGGCGCCCGGCTGACCTACGAGAACGGCACGCCGATCGACATGGCCTCGGAGAAGGACCGTCTGACCGCCGTCGTCGCCGACCTCGACCGGCGGTTCGAACGGCTTGAGCGTACGCTGCACTGACGGACGTCTGGGTCGAGGCCGCGTTCGACCGACTTGTCCGATGGCTCCGACGCCTGCAGTATCGGCGTTATGCCCTTTCACGCGATCTCAACCGGTGCAGCCAAAGGCCGATGGGCGACGGAGGCCAACCGGGCGATCCGCGTCGAGGAACCGCTGGTCTGTGCCGTCAATCATGACCGCGCGCGGGAGCGGCACGGACGCACGACCGTGGTGGTGCTGCGGCCGTTTGCCTACACCCGGCCAGACGGGTCGCGAACGGTGCGGGTGCCGCCCACCTATCTGACCGACTTCGCCTCGATCCCAAGCCTCGCGCGCTGGATCATTCCCCCGTTCGGGCGGCACGCCATCGCGGCCGTCCTGCACGACTGGCTCTACACGATCGGCCAGCCCGGCCGCCGGGGCGAGGCCGACGACATCTTCCGCGAGGCGCTGCAGGAACTGGGGGTCGGCCAACCCCGTCGCTCGGTCATGCACGCAGCCGTGCGGGCGGGTGGCGGCGGCGCTTACGGCCGCGCCGGCGCCGATTGGAACGCCGCCTTCATGGACTGGCGCACGGGCGGCACGACCACCCCGGCGCCGGCGCGCGAGGCCTTCTTCGACGACGCCTGGCCCACCGGCGTCCCGACCGTCGATCTGTAACCGCGACCTAAGCTAGATTCGGCCTCGCAGCACCGCCCAGGTCAGTCGCAGCCGCCGGGGCCCCTCGGCCGTATCCGCGCGCCTCAAGGCCGCCGGTGCGACGGCGGGAAAGGCCTCGGCCGGCAGGGACCGCAGCCCACGGTTGGCCTCGGCACGGGCTTCGGCGTCCACGCTTTGTCCGGTCTGCACCTGACCCCAGACCCGGGCCGCCGCGACGACGGCGGCGACGTCGGCGGTCTTCGACAGAAGCCGCACCGCTGTCTGCATCGGCCCGACGTAGAAGGCGTCCAGGTCGTGCGGCTCGCCGTGGACGCGGCCGATATGGGCTTCGATCAGGGCCTCGAACGGCGCGCGGTCCAGGGCATGGCGGGTGACCAGATCGGTCAGGGCCTCCAGCACCGGATGGCCCTTCCGCGCCATGCCGGCCCAGACCCCGTCCAGCTGCTCGCGCCACCAGGCATAGCGCATCTCGGCCAGCAGCGGCTGGGTCACGCGTGTGGGAATGGCCATCAGCTCGGCCTCGAAGGCGTAGAGGACGATCAGGTCTGCGCGCGCCTGAAGATCGCCGACGAAGCGGCTGGACAGCCAGCGATCGGGATCGGCGGCGCGGACCTGGGCATCCAGACTGTCGGCCGCGCCGTCCACCGGGATGTCAGCCGAACAGGGTCTGATACATGGCCATGGAGGTCAGCATCGGCAGGCTGAGCAGCAGGTTGGTCCGGCTGGCCAGCATGGCCACGCGCGCGGCCTTGGCCTTCTTCGCGTCGTCGACCACGACGATGCCCAGGGCCCGCTTCTGGTTCGGCCAGATCAGGCCCCAGACGTTCAGGAACATCAGGATGGCCAGCCAGACGCCGACCCCCATCAGCGTGTAGCCCTGATCGCCCTCGACCAGACCCTGGGCGAAGCCGAAGCTCAGCACCTCGGCCGAATAGGCATGGCCCTTCAGGCCCATGACGGCCAGGCCGGCGATCACGGTCAGCAGGGCCGACCAGCGGAACCAGAACAGGGCCTCCGGCGCGATATGCTTCGTCACGGCGGGTTTCAGCTCGGCCGGGATGCCGGGCATCACGCGGATCTGGACGAAGTTGAAATAGTAGAGGAGGCCGATCCACAGAATGCCGAACCCGACATGGGCCCAGCGCGCCACCGCCTGGCCGAAGGTCAGGGCATCGACGTCGGAGACCCGCGCGAAGGCGAAGATCATCACCCCCGCCAAGACCAGGCTGAGCAGCAGCGTGGTCCTGAAGTTCGAAAGCAGACTGGCCATGGTGTTCCCCCGGGTCGCGTGGAGCGGACGCTTAGCGGCAATCGGCAGCGAGGAGAAGGTGGCTGGTGGCTGGTGGCTGGTGGCTAGTGGCTGGTGGATCTGCTCGACACCAGTCACCAGCCACCAGCCACCAGCCACCGCTTCCTAAGGCCGGCTGGCCATGCCCAGCTTGACCGGCTTGGCGTCGTCGGCGAGCTCGCCGCGCTTGACGCCCCACAGGAGGATGATCGGCGCGCCGACGTAGATCGACGAATAGGTGCCGACGATGATGCCGAACATCAGGGCGATGGAGAAGCCGAACAGCGCCTCGCCGCCAAAGATCGCCAAAGCCGCCAGCACCATGACGGCGGTGACGCCCGTGATGATCGTCCGCGACAGGGTCTCGTTCAGCGACAGGTCGATCACCTCGCGCAGCGGCATGGTCTTGTACTTGCGTAGGTTCTCGCGGAGGCGGTCGAACACCACGACGGTGTCGTTCATCGAATAGCCGATCACGGTCAGGATGGCGGCGACCATGTTCAGGCTGAACTCCAGCTTGAACAGCACGATCAGCCCGAAGGTCAGGATCACGTCGTGCAGCAGGCCGGCGATGGCTCCGAAACCGAACTGAGGCTCGAAGCGGAACCAGATATAGGCGAACATCAGCAGGACCGCGACGCCCAGGGCCAGAAGACCCGAGGTGAACAGCTCGCCCGAGACCTTGGACCCGACAACGCTGACACCCGAATAGGTGACCGGCCCGACGGCTTCGTTGATCGTGCTCTGGACGCGGTTGACCACCGCGGCCTGGGCCTGACCGTCCGGCACCTGGAAACGGACGATGGCGCTGGAGGCGTTGTCGATGCCCTGGACCCCGACGTCGCCCAGCCCCAGCTCGGCCACCGACTCGCGCACCGCGGCAATGTCGAGCGCTTCATTGTTGGGCTTGGTCAGCTCCATCACGGCCCCGCCGCGGAAGTCGATGCCCATGTTCAGGCCAGGGTAGAAACAGCCGATGATCGAGGCCGTGCACAGCACGATCGACAGGGCCGCCGCGACCCGCGCATAGCGGACGAAGTGGAAATTGGTCTTCTGCGGAAGAACCTTGATCAGAGGCCACCAGGTCATCGCACGCTCTCCGCGATCGGCAGGGTCTTGGGCCGTTTGATCTTCAGCCAGTAGGCCAGCAGCACCTGGGCCACCAGTACCGACGAGAACACCGAAGTGAACACCCCGATGGTCAGGGTCCAGGCGAAGCCGCGCACGGGTCCGGCCCCGAAGATGAACATGATCATGGCGGCCACCAGGGTCGTCAGGTTGGCGTCGATGATCGTGCCCATGGCTTTGTTAAAGCCGGCGTCCAGGCTGGCGATCACGGACCGCCCGGCCCGCGCCTCGTCGCGCATCCGCTCATAGATCAGCACGTTGGCGTCCACGGCCACGGCGAAGGTCAGCACCAGTCCGGCGATCCCCGGCAGGGTCAGGGTCGCCTGGGTCAGGGACATGGCGGCGATGATCAGCAGCCCGTTCAGAACCAGGCCGATGACGGAGATGCCTCCGAACAGGAAGCCGTAGGCCAGGATCATGAAGACGACGATGATGATGAAGCCGATGATGGTCGAGATCTTGCCGTTCTCGACCGCGTCGGCCCCCAGCTCGGCGGTGACGACGCGACGCTCCTCGACCGTCAGCGGCGCCGGCAGGGCTCCGCCGTTCAGCAGGTTCACCAGCTCGGAGGCCGAGGCGATGCTGTAGCTGCCGGTGATCTGGCCGGTGCCGCCCGTGATCGGGCTGATGATGGTCGGCGCGGAGATGACCTTGCCGTCCAGGACGATGGCGAAGGGCTTGCCGATGTTGGCGGCCGTGGCCTCGCCGAATCGCCGCGCGCCCTCGCCGTCGAAGCGGAAGTCGATGGCCGGCCGGCCGCTCTGGTCGGCCCCGACGCCCGCGCGGGTCAGGTTCTCGCCCGAGACCAGCACGCGCTTCTTGATCAGAAACGGCGTGACGCCGTCCTCGGCCAGCAGCAGTTCGGCGTCGGGGGGCACCCGACCCGCCACGGCGTCCTGAACCGAGTTCTCGCTGTCGACCATCTGGAAGGTCAGCTGGGCGGTCTGGCCGATGACGCGCTCCAGGGCCGCGGGATCGCTTTCGCCCGGGGCCTGCACCACGATCCGCTCGGCGCCCTGACGGGTGATCGAGGGTTCGCGCGTGCCCAGGCTGTCGATGCGGCGGCGGACCACCTCGATCGACTGGTCCACGGCCGTGGGGCCCATGGCGTCCAGCGTCTGCTGGGTGAAGGCCAGGCGGACGCGACCGTCCGGCAGGCGGGTCGCGACCCGCTCGGGCGCGCCGTTGGGCCCGGCGGCACCGACCAGGGTCCGCAGCGCCTCATAGGCGGCTTCCGAACGGGCCGGATCGGCCAGGGTGATGACCGCTCCGCCGGCTTCGCGCGTGATCTGATTGGTCGGAATAGCGGCCTCGCGCAGCGCCACCCGCACGTCCTCGATCAGATTGTCGACGCGCTTGGTGCGCATCGCCTCGACGTCGACTTCCAGCAGCAGGTACGACCCGCCCTGCAGGTCGAGGCCCAGGTTCAGCGCGTTCTTGGGCATGAAGCCGGGCAGCGCCGCGCGCTGGGCCGGGCTCAGCACATTCGGCAGGGCCAGCAGCACGCCGAAGAACAGGGCGACGGCAAGGACGATGACTTTCCAGCGGGACAGCTGAATCATGGACGCGATTTCCGGTTCAGCAGTCGGGGATCAGGACTTGGCGATGGCCTTGGTGTCGGCCTTGGTGTCGTTGGCGGCGATGGCCGTGCGGTTGCGCACCTCGGCGATCATGCCCTTGACCACGCGCACGTTGACGCTGGGCGCGATCTCGACATTGACCTCGGCCTCTTCGACGCGCGTGACCTTGCCGATCAGCCCCGACGACAGGACGATGGTGTCGCCCCGCTTGACCGCCGAGATCAGCGCCTGATGCTCCTTGGCCCGCTTCTGCTGCGGCCGGATCAGCAGGAAGTAGAACAGCACGAAGATCGCCACGAAAGGCACGAACTGCACGATCATGGCCATCAGGCCGCCGTCAGCGGTAGGTTGCATGGGTCATTCCCCGAAGCGGGCCGGCCACGGATCGGGCGCCCTTTGAAAACAAGGCGCGATACCTAGGGCTCGGCCTCCGACAATGCAACGCTGCTAGCGGGGCAAGACGGTCAGGGGGTCGATCGCCACCGGCTCGTCGCCCTGCATCCGGCGGGTCTCGTAGTGGATCGACGGTCGCCCGTCGCCGGCGGTCAGGCCCACGGTGCCGATCTGCTGGCCCGCGCGCACGTCCGACCCGTCCGACACCGTCGCCGAGCCGAGATGACCGTAGACCGTGCGCCAGCCGTCGCGGTGCACGATCAGGACCGTCAGCCCCTGCCCGACCAGGTCGTCGCCGACATAGGCCACGCGGCCGTCGGCCGAGGCCATGACGGACGCCCCCGCCGAGGCCCCGATGTTGATCCCGTTGTTGCGCTCGCCCATGCCCACGGGGCCGAAGCGTCGCACCACCTCGCCGCGCAACGGCCATTGCAGGGCGACCGAGGAGGCGGTGGGCGCCGACCCGACCACGCCGCTGGCGGCGGGCTGCCTCGAGGGCGGCGGGGCGGCGGGATTGCCCGAGGGCGGCGGCGGGGGCGGCGGCAGCACCCCGGATTCCGGCACCATGACGCCCACCGGCGCGGGGCCCATGGCATAGGGGTCCGGACCGGTGTCGACGGCGCTGTCGGGCAGGACGATGGCCTGTCCGGCGCTGATGGTGCCGCGCGGACCCAGGCCGTTCAGGTCGATCAGGGTCTGCACCGGCGTCTGGAAGCGCCGGCCGACGCCGGAGATCGTGTCGCCGCTGCGGATCGTATAGACCGCGCCCGCGCTGACCGTGACCGGCGCGCTGGGCGGATTGTAGGCCGGGGCGGCGACCGGCCGCGAAGACGCGGGCGGCGCATAGGCGGGCGGCGGCGGCGTGTATCCGCCTCCGTTCAAGGCTCCCGTCGTCGCGTTTGAGGACGGGGGCGGCAGGGCCCCACCTTCGATGCTCGCATAGGGCGCAGTGGACGGCGGCGGCGCCTCATACGGTGGCGGAGTGGGGGCCGGATAGGCCGGCTGGGCCGCCGCGGCACCTGCTCCATATCCGGTCATCGGTCGCGTCGAATAGCGCGGTCCCTCCGGATAGGTCGAACACGCCGTCGTCGCCAAAGCCCCGCCGACGAGCAGCACCGCCGTCAGCCAATTCGAAACCCGCACAGGCCCCTCCGTAAAACGCATCCACCGTGTCCCGTACCCCAGCCCCTACCAACCCGGCAAACGGCACGAAAGTTGGGCGGGAAGGTTAATGCGAGGGTCGAGGGGCGAGGGCCGAGGGTCGAACGAATGCATCATCGCCCCTCATCAGAGAGCCGAGGTTATGCTTTCGACCCTAGACCCTAGACCCTCATCCCTCCTTGGCCGTCCCCTCGACCAGCGGCACGAACCGGACCTCGCACAGGCTCTCGCGGCGGAACGAGCCGTCGTCCTGGCCGGTATAGCGGTGCAGCATCTGCACCGAGGTGCGGCCCACGGGCGCGACCAGCACCCCGCCCGGCTTAAGCTGTTTCAGCAGTTCGGTCGGCTCGGTTGGCGAGGCCGCCGTGACCATGATCCGGTCGAACGGGGCCTGTTCCGGCCAGCCGAGGCCGCCGTCCGTATGGCGGGTGATGACGTTGTCGATGCCCAGCGTGCGCAGCCGGCCTTCCGCCTCCACCATCAGGCTGCGATAGCGTTCGACCGAATAGACGTAGCGCGCCAGCCGGCTCAGCACCGCGCACTGGTAGCCGCTGCCGGTGCCGATCTCGAGCACCCGGTGGCGCGGCTCGACCTGCAGGGCCTGGGTCATCAGGCCGACGATATAGGGCTGGCTGATGGTCTGGGCGCAGTCGATCGGCAGGGCCTGATCCTCCCACGCCTGGTCGAGGAATTTCTCGTGCACGAAGACGGCGCGGTCGATCGACTCCATCGCCGCCAGCACCTTGGGATCGGTCACCCCCTGCTGGCGCAGCGACAGGATCAGCCGGCCCGCGCGGTCGTCGTTGAGTTTCATCCCGCCAGCGCCTTCGGCGGAGCCCCGCCCAGCACGGCCTTCAGGTCGTGCACGCTGGGCTTGTGGGTCAGGTCGATGTGCAGCGGCGTGACGGAGATCTTGCCGTCGTCCATGGCGCGCAGGTCCGTTCCCGGCGCATGGTCCTGCTTCGCCCCGCGAAAGCTCATCCAGTAGTAGTCGCGGCCGCGCATGTCGGTCCGCTTGACCGCATGCATCTCGCCGATGCCGCGGAAGCCCTGCACCGTGACCTCGACTTCCGTCACAGTCTCGGGCGACCGGGCCGGGAAATTCAGGTTCATCACCACGCCCGGTTCCCAGGTCTCGGCCAGCAGTCGGCTGATGATGGCGGGGGCGAAGGCCTCGGCCGTGTCCCAGTGGGGACTGACGTCGTCGTGATACCGCTCCAGCGACTGGCTGAGCGCGATCGAGCGGATGCCGAAGGCCATGCCCTGCAGCGCGCCCGCGACCGTCCCGGAATAGGAGCAGTCCTCGCCCACATTGTGCCCCCGGTTGACCCCGGACAGCACGAGATCGGGCTTCTCGGGCAGCAGGTCCCCGACCGCCAGCACGATACAGTCCGTCGGCGTCCCCGTGACCGAGAACCGCTTGTCGCCGAACCGGTTGACCCGCAGCGGCTCGGTCAGGGTCATGCCCCGCCCCTTGCCCGACTGTTCCTCATGCGGGGCCACGACCCAGACGTCGTCGCTCAGCGTCCGCGCGATGCGTTCGAGACAGGCCAGCCCCTCGGCCTCGATGCCGTCGTCGTTGGTGAGGAGGATACGCATCAGCTTCCCTTCTCCCCCTGCGGGAGAAGGTGGCCGAGCGAAGCGAGGTCGGATGAGGGGTGACTCCCGATTTCGACGGCGCGGCTCATTGGAAACAGCGATTCCGCATCCTCGGACCCCTCATCCGTCGGGCTTCGCCCGCCACCTTCTCCCGCAAGGGGAGAAGGGGAATGTACGTCACCCCACATGGGTCATTCCCCTCGGCATGTAGGGCACCAGAACGTCCGGCACGGCGATCCGCCCGCCCTCGTCCTGATAGTTTTCCATGATCGCCACCAGGGTCCGACCGACCGCGAGGCCCGAGCCGTTCAGCGTATGCACGAACTCCGGCTTGCCGCCGCCCGAGCGCTTGAACCGCGCGTCCATGCGCCGCGCCTGGAAATCCCCGCAGTTGGAGATGGAGCTGATCTCGCGATAGGTCCCCTGGCTGGGCAGCCAGACCTCTAGGTCGAAGGTCTTTCGCGCCGAGAAGCCCATGTCGCCCTGGCACAGCAGCATGCGGCGATAGGGCAGCTCCAGCCTCTGCAGCACCGCCTCGGCGCAGGTGGTCATCCGCTCGTGCTCGGCGTCGGAGTCCTCGGGCCGGGTGATGGAGACCAGCTCGACCTTGTGGAACTGGTGCTGGCGGATCAGCCCGCGCGTGTCCCGCCCCGCCGACCCCGCCTCGGCCCGGAAACAGGGCGTCAGGGCGGTGAGGCGCAGGGGCAGTTCCTCCTCCGCCGTGATCTGCTCGCGGACGAGATTGGTCAGGGAGACTTCGGCGGTGGGGATCAAAAGATGCTCGCCGACGCGGAACAGATCATCCTCGAACTTCGGCAACTGCCCCGTCCCGAACATCGCCTCATCGCGCACCAGATAGGGCGGATTGACCTCCAGATAGCCGTGCTCGGTCGTCTGCAGGTCCAGCATGAACTGGCCGATGGCGCGTTCCAGCCGCGCCAGCCCGCCCTTCAGCACGGCGAACCGCGCCCCCGACATCCGCGCCGCCGCCTCGAAGTCCAGCAGCCCCAGCGCCTCGCCCAGGTCGGCATGGTCCTTGGCCGGCCCCGTGAGCCGGGGTTCGCCCCAGACCGAGACCTCGACATTGCCCGCCTCGTCCTCGCCCTCCGGCACGTCGGCCGCCGCCAGGTTCTTCTGCGCCGCCAGAAGGTCGCGCAGGGCCTTGCCCTTCTCCGCCTCGACGGCCTCCGCCGCCGCGATCTCGCCCTTCAGCCCCTCGACCTCGCCCTTCAGCCGGTCGGCCTCGGCCATGTCCTTCCGGCCCATGGCGGCCCCGATCAGCTTGGAGGCGGCGTTGCGCTTGCTCAGCGCCTCCTGCCCCGCCGTCTGGGCCGCGCGCAGTTCCGTATCCAGGCTCAGGATCTCGGCGACCAGCGCGTCCGCATCGTCCACCCCCCGCGCCGACCAGCCCGCCACGAAGGCTTCGGGCGTCTCTCGAATGGCGCGGATGTCATGCATGGCGGGCGGTCTTCATGGGCGGTCGGGATGAGCGGCTGTCCTAGCGGGCGCCGGAGGTCATCGCAAACGTCCCTTCTCCCCTTGCGGGAGAAGGTGCCCCGGAGGGGCGGATGAGGGGTGACTCCCGATCTTGCCGTAGACCGCCTGCGGAACGCACATTCGACGCCCCGGAGTCACCCCTCATCCGACCTCGCTTCGCTCGGCCACCTTCTCCCGCAAGGGGAGAAGGGATATTCGTCACCCCCATGACCCTCCATGCCCCCTACGACCCGTCCAACATCTTCGCCAGGATCCTGCGCGGCGAGATCCCCGCCGTCACCGTCTGGGAGGACGACCAGGTCCTCGCCTTCATGGACGTCTTCCCCCAGTCCGAGGGCCATGTGCTGGTGATCTCCAAGACGTCGACCGCACGCAATCTGCTGGAGGTCGACCCCGAGACCCTGTCCACCCTGACCGCCGCCGTCCAGCGGACCGCCCGCGCCGTGGTCAAGGCCCTGTCGCCCGACGGCTTCTCGATCATGCAGTTCAACGGCGAGGCCGGTGGCCAGACCGTCTTCCACCTGCACGTCCACATCATCCCGCGCTGGACCGACCGGCCGATGACGGGCCACGGTCAGGCCGGCATGGCGGACATGGACCAGCTGAAGGCCACGGCGGCAAAGATCGCTTCCGCTTTGGACTAGAACGGCCCCCGGAACACGAACCAGGCCCCGGCGAAGATCAGGGCGAAGCCGCAGGCGTGGTTCAGCGTCAGCCGCTCGCCCAGCACCGTCACCGAGAAGACCGCGAAGACCAGCAGGGTGATCACCTCCTGCATCGTCTTCAGCTCCGCCGCCGAATAGACCGAATGCCCGATCCGGTTGGCCGGCACCGCCAGACAGTATTCGAAGAAGGCGATCCCCCAGCTGACGATCACCACGATCCACAGCGGCTTGGACCCGAACTTGAGATGGCCGTACCAGGCCACCGTCATGAACACATTGGACAGCGCCAGCATGACCACGGGCAGGATGTAGGAGGCGTTCGGCATGCGGTTTCATAGCTTGCGCCGCGCCGCCCACGCCAGCTAAACGCTCGCCCGTGGCCCCGTGGAGGGCCGGCTTAGCTCAGTTGGTAGAGCGCCAGTTTTGTAAACTGGATGTCGCGGGTTCGATTCCTGCAGCCGGCACCACGCCTCTGGCGGCCTCGGGGGGATTGGGCGTGCAACCATCGATTCCCGATGCCGCATCGGCCGGCCCGGCGCGCCTGACCGTCGTCGTCCCCACCTATAATGAGCGCGGCAACGTCACCGCCCTGCTGAAGAAACTGACCCTGGCCCTGGCTGGTCTGTCGTGGCGCGTGGTCTTCGTCGACGACAATTCGAAGGACGGCACGGCCCGGCTGGCGCGCAAACATGCGGTGCGCAATCCCAACATCCAGTGCCTGCAGCGGATCGGGCGGCGCGGCCTGTCCGGGGCGGTGATCGAGGGGGTGCTGGCCAGCGCGACCGACTATGTCGCCGTGATCGACGGCGACCTGCAGCACGACGAGACCCTGCTGCCCCGGATGCTGGCCCGGGCCCAGGCCGAGGACGCCGACCTGGTGATCGCCAGCCGGTTTCTCGACGCCGAGACGAAGGTCCGCGGCCTCAGCGCCTACCGTCTGGCGGGCAGCCGGCTGGCGACCCTGCTGGGGCGCGTCGTGCTACGGACCCGGGTCAACGACCCGATGAGCGGCTATTTCCTGATCCGTCGCGCGCGGGTGGAGGCCGTCGCCGAGCGTTTGTCACCCGAAGGCTTCAAGGTGCTGTTCGACATCATCGCCTCCTCCCCTCAACCCCTGCGGATCATTGAAATGGGCTATGAATTCGGCGACCGCGGCGGGGGCCAGAGCAAGATGGATCGCCGCGTCGTGCTCGACTACCTCAGCCTTGTGGTGGCCAAGCTCAGCCGCGACCTGATCGCGCCGCGGATGGTGATCTTCCTGGCTGTCGGTGCCAGCGGCGTCATCGTGCATCTGGGGGTGCTGCGGGCTCTGCTGTTCCTGGGCTTCACCCAGGCCCAATTCATCGCCGCCGCCACCGCCATGACCACCAACTACCTGCTGAACAACAGCCTGACCTACCGCGACCGGCGCAAGAGCGGGGTCGCCCTTCTGACCGGCTACGTCCGGTTCTGCGTCGTCTGCAGCCTGGGCCTGGCCGCCAATGTCACGGTCGCCAGCCTGGTCAGCGAGCACGGCGAGGTCTGGTGGCTGGCCGGCATCGCCGGGGCCGCGGTCGGGGCCCTGTGGAACTATGTCGCCTCCTCCCTCGCCGTCTGGCGCTGACATGGCGACGACCGGGCGTTTCGGCCTTGAGCTGACCCCCCGCGCGGTCGCGGCGGCGATCGTCGGCGTCTTGTGCGTGCGTCTGGTCTTCGCGGCCACGATCCCCCTGACCGAGGACGAGGCCTACTACCGGCTGTGGTCGATGCGGTTGCAGTGGGGCTATTTCGATCATCCACCGATGATCGCCTGGTGGATCGCGCTGGGGCGCGGGCTGCTGGGCGACACGGCCCTGGGCGCGCGGCTGCTGCCGGTCCTGGCCAATGCGGCCATCGCCGTCCTGCTGATCGACACCCTGCGGAGTCTGGGCGCTGGCGACCGGCCGGCGCTCCGCGCGGGGCTGTGGCTGAACGCGACCCTGCTGATCGGAACCGGCGCCATGCTGGCCGTGCCGGATGCCCCGGCCGCCCTGTTCTGGACCCTCAGCCTGTGGGCCGTCAGCCGGGCGGTCGCCCCCGGACGCACCGCGACTCCCGGTCGGACGGCGGCCTGGTGGGTCGTCGCCGGCCTGACCGCCGGCCTGGCGGTGCTGTCGAAATATTCGGCCCTGTTCCTGGCCCCCGGGATCCTGCTGTGGCTGTGCGCCACGGCCGAAAACCGGCGCCCGCTGCTGACCCCCGGCCCGTGGCTGGCGGCGGTCCTGGCTCTGGCGATCGTCGCCCCGCACATCCTGTGGAACGCCGAACACGGCTGGGTCTCGGTGATCAAACAGTTCGGCCGGGTCGAGCCCAAGACCTTCGATCCCGAATACCTCGGCGATCTGCTGGCGGGGCAGTTCGCACTGCTGAACCCGATCATCGCCGTGCTTGCCGGGATCGCGGTGTTCAGAGGCCGGCTGGCGGTGCTGAAGACGCCGGCCGCCGTTCTGGTGCTCAGCAGCCTGCCCTTCCTGGCCTATCTGGTCCTGCACAGTCTGCATGACCGGGTCCAGGCCCACTGGCCCGTGCCCGTCTATCCGGCCCTGGTCGGCCTGGCCGCCCTCGCCGCCGAACGGCTTCGACCCGGGTCGATCTGGCGACGGGCCGTGCCCGTCCTGGGCTTCGGCCTGTGCGCCCTCGCCCTGATCCTCGCGGCCGTGCCGGCGCTCGACGCCGTGTCGGGCAAGGCGATGCGGCCTCTGCGGGGCTGGCCCGCCTTCGCCGCCGCGGTCCAGACCCGCATGGTCGAGACCCCGGCCGGCCGGCCGCCGGCGGCCTGGGTCGGCACGGCCAGCTATGGGCTCGCCGCCCAGCTGGCGGCCGAGCCGGGTCTGACCGCGCCGATCGTCCAGCTGAACGACCGCGCCCGCTACGACCATCTGCCCCCCATGGCGGCATCGGACTTCGCCCGGCCGGGGCTGGTCGTCGACCTGCCGCGCCGGATCACGGCCGAGGCGCTGCGGACCTGTTTCGCCGAGGTCGAGGCCCTGCCGCCCATCGTGCGCAACGCGACCGAGCCGAACCCGCAGGCCCGGGTCGACTATGCGGCCTTCCGCGTGGCCCGGCCGATCCGGACGGTCTCCGGCGGCTGCTGGCGGCAGCGCGCCCCGGGCTGAACGAATCAGCCGTCCTGGCGCAGCCGCTCGGTCATCTTCTCGAACAGGCTCAGGGTCTCGGGGCTGACGTGATGTTCGATGCCCTCGGCGTCGGCCTCGGCCGTCTCGCCGCTGACGCCCAGGGCCGTGAGGAACTCGTGAACGATCCGGTGGCGCTCACGCGAGGCCGCGGCCATGGCTTCGCCCGCCTCGGTCAGGGTGATGGCGCGATAGGGCCGGGTCTCGACCAGCCCGTCGCGCTGCAGCCGCTGCAGCGCCTTGGCCGCCGTCGCCGGGGCCACGCCCAGGCAGTCGGCCAGATCGGTCAGACGCGCTGAGCCATGCTCGACGATCAAATCGCCGACCAGTTCGACATAATCCTCCGCCACCTCGCTGGAACGGGCATCGCGCATCCGCCGGAAGGCGGCGGCGCGTCGGGCAGCACCGGGAACCTGGACCACGCTCGCGTCTCTCCACCGCGGCCGCGGCCGCTCTTGCGGCATAGCTGTACCCGATCCGAAGAGATCGCGCAGCGCCCCTTCATCGTCCTGTCTCAATCGCCGGTCAGGAGAAGACCATGCTATCGAGATCGCCATGTTGAGACGCACGCTCGCTGCCGTAGGACTCGGCCTGACCCTGGGCCTGACGATGGGCCCGGCCTCCGACGCCTCCGCGACCCCGGCCGCGCCGTCCTCGGTTCCGGCTGCGGCCGAGCCGGTCCAGTTCTATGTGTTCAGCTTCACCGAGACCCCCGTGGCCGAGGCGGCCCAGGACGTGGTCGGCTCGGCGCTCGGCTATGAGCTCGAGATCGACCCCGCCGCCGAGGGCCTGGTCACCTTCTCGGCCAATGGACTCTATTCCGGCCAGGCCCTGCTGCAGGATTTCGGCAGCGCCCTGCTGGACCAGGACATCGCCCTGATGCGGACCGGTCCGGGAGCCTATGCCCTGATCCCCCGCGCCAATGTGCCGATGGTGCTGGCCCGGGGCGGCGTCCTGATGACCCTGCCGACCCCCGCTCTGCCGGCCGGCCCCGTCCGGCCGGTCGCCGAGCCGACCCCGACAGCCGTCTATGGCCAGGCCCGCTGGTGGAATGGGGCCCTGGGGGCCCTGCTCGTCTTCTTCGCCGGTGCGCTCGCCGGCGGCGCGGCCCTGTTCGGCGGCCAGACCGTCTATCGCCGCGCCGAGGCCCAGGCGCGGCTGTCGGCCCCGACCCCGGCCCTGCGCCTGACCGACCAGCGCCCGCCGGCTCCGCGCATCGAGATGCCCGAGGGCGATCCCGACCTGATCATCCCCAGGTTCGAAAACCGCCCGCGCGTCTAGAAAACCTCGTCGACCGCATAGGGGAGGCGCGGGTCGCGCGAGAGCGGCGGCGGCTGGGTCGGATCGTTGCGGACGGGCTCGTTGGCCCGCAGCCGGTCGAAGCTTTCCTGGGCCGAGGCGGCGACGTCGGCGCTGGTGCGCAGGATGGTCGGCTTCAGGAAGATGAACAGGGTGCGCCGCGTCTGGCTGTCCTGACGCGAGCGGAAGGCGGCCCCCACCAGCGGCAGGCTGCTCAGGCCCGGGACCCGGCTGTTGTTCGACTGGCGATCGTCGGTGACCAGTCCCCCCAGGACGATGGTCTCGCCGTTGTCAGCCAGGACCGAGGTCTGGATGCTGCGCCGGTTGGTGATCAGATCCGCCGCCCCGGTCACATTGGTGGTCACCAGGGACGACACCTCCTGGCTGACCTCCAGCTTGACCACGTCGCCGTCGTGCACGCGGGGGATGACCCGCAGCGTCAGGCCGACGTCCTCCCGGCTGATGGTGGTGAAGGGGTTGGTGGAGTTGCCGTCGGTGGCGAAACTGCCGGTCCGAAACGGCACGTTCTGACCGACCACGATCTCGGCCGGATTGTTGTCCAGCACGGTGATGCTCGGCGACGACAGCAGGTTGGCCGCGCTGTTGGTGCCCAACGCCCGCAGCAGCAGGCCGAAATCGCCTTCCGACCCCGCCGCCAGCGACAGCCCCTGCCCCAGCAGCCGCCCCGCCGGATAGCCGAGGGTGGTCAGGACGGTGCCCAGGTCCGTGCCGCCGTTCGAGAAACTGGTCCCGCCGATGACGCCGTCCGCAGGCACGGCCCCGCCCAGGCCCAACTGCACGCCGATCTGCTCTCCCAGTTCGCCGGTGATCTCGACGATGGCGACCTCGATCTTCACCTGGGCGCGGCGCAGGTCCAGCTGGCTGATCAGCTCCTGCAGCATGTCCACCGTCGCCGGCGGACCGCGCATGACGACCGCGTTCAGCTCCGGCGAGGCCTGGACCGTCACCCCTTCCAGGGTGAAGCTGGCCGGCCGCGCGCTGGATCCCGAAGACGGCAGAGGCGTCGATCCGCCCTCCCCCGACGAGGAGATGGCGCTGGCCGCCTGGGCCGCCACGTCGCGGTTGTTGGCGCTGAGACTGGCCAGGCCGGTCTCCTGGCGCAGCGAGCGGGCCACGGGATTGGTCGCAGACGGCTCGCCGCCCAGCAGGCCGCGAACGATTTCAGTGATCGATTCGGCGTCGGAGTTCTGCAGCCGGACCACCCGCGTGACCGGCGTCGCACCGCCCGGCGTGTCCAGCGCCTGGACGATCGACCGGGCCTGGGCCAGGTCGGCGGCGTCGCCGCGGATCAGCAGCACATTGGACCTGGCGTCGGCCGTCACCCGCGGACCACCGGCGTCGGAGCCGAGCAGAGCCCCGACCGAGGCGGCCACCTCGGTCGCATCGGCATAGCGCAGGGCGATGCTGTCGAAGCTGGAGCCCCCGCCGCTGTCCAGCGTCGAGGCCAGCTGCTGCACCCGCCGGATGTTCTCGGCGTAGTCGGTGACCACCACGCCGTTGGGCTCGGTGATCGCCTCGATCGCCCCGAACGAGGACACCAGCGGCCGCAGGGCCCGCACGGCCTGGTCGCTGGGCAGGTTCCGCAGCCGGACCAGCCGGGTGATGATCTGCTGGTTCGATACCGCCGCCCCGGTCTCGGACGCCCCGCTCTGGACCACCGTGGCCTGGGGCACGATGCGCCAGACGTTGCCGCTGCGCACGGCGGCGAAGCCCGAGGTCCGCAGCACCGACAGGAACAGCTCCCACACCCCGTTGCGGCTCAGCGGCTCGGCCGAGACGACATTGACCTGGCCCTGGACCTGGGGGTCCAGCACCAGGGTCCGACCGGTGATGCGCGACACCTGTTCGGCGACATCCTTGATGTCGGCCCCGCGCATGTTGATGACGACGTCCTGGGTGGCGACGGGGGCCGGCGCGACGGTCTGAGCCAGGCTGACCGGCGCGACGGGTCCGGCCACGAGCGTCAGGGCCAGGAGACTGGTGGTGGACAGGCGGAGGATCTTGGTCACGCCGGGCTCCTAGCGAAGGGGAAAGTTGAGGGTCAGGCGACGACCACCGCGGACCACGACGACGCTGGCCTGACCGGCCGCGCGGGCGCGTTCGATCAGCTGCTGGTCGCTGGCGCCGTTGCCGACGGCCTCGCCGTTCAGGGTCTCGATCACGTCGCCGGGCTGCAGGCCGAAGCGGCGCAGCTCGGCCGAGGGGTTGGCCCCGATGCGATAGCCCTGGGCGCTGGCGGTGGCGCCCATGGCCGCGGCCGTCTGGCCGACGTTCGGCGCGGGTCCGGACGGCGCGGGCGCGGGCGGCTGGGCCGCGCTGGCGGCGGCGGCGCTCGAGACGGGCGAGGCGCTCGCCAGAGCAGCCTGGGCCTGGGGCGACAGAGGCGTGGCGACGGGCGCGACGGTGATCCCCGCCCCCGGCGCGGCGGACCCCTCCGGCGGCGCGGTGACGATCGCCGTGGGGAAGTCTAGCCGCTCGCGGGCCTCGCCGACCTTCAGGATCACATGATCGATGCCGATCGCCTCGATCACGGCATTGGCGGTCGGCGACTGGCCCACGCCATAGATGGTGGCCGGACCCTCGCCCAGCGAGATCAGGGCCGTCGAGGCGCTGGGCGGGAAGGCCATCAGCACGCCCTTCAGGATCAGGCCGAGGCTGGAGGCGGGCAGGCCGCCGACCTGGGTGGCACCCCCGCCGAACGGGGCCAGGCCGACGATGCGCGCCACCTCCGTATCGGGACCGCCGGCCTGGGCCCCCAGCGGCGGCAGACTCTCGGCCACCGCCACTTCCGAACGTCCGTCGTCCCAGCCGGTCAGCCGCCAGGTCAGGCCCGCCAGGACCAGGGCCAGCGACCCCACGACCGCGACGCTGACGACCCGCAGCGCGATCTCGTCGCGACGATCCGGGCTCACGACGCCAGCCCCGACAGGCGATCGACGAAGCCCGACAGCCGGACCGTCTCCTGCGTCGCGCCGGCGGGTCCGACGGCCACGTCCACGGCCACCAGGTCGGGATCGTCCGTCGCCCGGCGCGCCACGCGCACGTCCCAGTCGCGCGCCATCATCCGCACCGTCGCCATGTCCGGCGAGGTCGCCGCGCCTTCCAGATTCAGTTCCACCAATCGGTTTTCAGCCACCCACTGCGCCACCACCCGCTGCTCCAGACCGCGCACGCCGTCGACGTGGGTCTGGGTCGCGCGGGTCAGGCCCACGGTCGCGATCGCCAGGATGAACAGCGCCACCAGCGCCTCCATCAGGGAGTAGCCGGGCCGGATCCGAAGGGAGTGTCTCATGCGCCCGCCTCCGCGACCGGGACCGCCACGGCGTTCAGACCGTCGAAATCCACGCGCCAGCGCCGGTCGCCCTTGGCCAGGCCGAAGGCCGCCACCGGCTGGGCTCCATCGGGATCGATCGTCACGGGTGAAGCTACGCCCAGACCCGTCATCCGGACGCCGTCCGGCAGCCGGTGACGTTCGGCCAGGGCCTCGACCACGCCGCCGGCCTGGGTGTCGCCGCGCACGAAACCATAGCCCTCGGCGTCGAAGGCCAGGGACAGGGGACGGCGGGTGGTCAGCACCTCGTCGGACCCCAGCCGCAGCCGGTCGGCCAGCCGGTTGGCCTCGCTCTCGACCCCCAGGCCCCGGTCGCCGATGCCGACCCCCAGGGTGACGACGCCCGCCATGACCCCCACGATCGCCAGCACGACGATGATCTCGACCAGGGTCATCCCCGATCGGTGCGGCCTGCGTCTTCCGACGATGTGTCCCCCGACACGGCGCATCAGCGGCTCTTGTCGCTCAGGTCGGCGTCCAGCGCTTCGCCGCCTTCCTCGCCGTCCTTGCCAAAGGACAGCAGGTCATAGGGCGTGCCGGTGCCGGGGCTGCGATAGACATAGGCCTTGCCCCAGGGATCGGTCGGCACCTCGGGCAGATAGCCGTCGGCCGAATAGGATCGCGGCTCGGGCGGCGCGGTCGGCCGCGTCACCAGGGCCTCCAGGCCCTGTTCCGTCGTCGGATAGTCGCCGTTGTCGAGCCGATAGACCCGCAGCGCCGTGGCGATGGTCTTCAGGTCGGTCTTGGCCACCGTCACCCGCGCCTCGTCCGGCCGGCCGATGACGTTGGGCACGATCAGCACGGCCACCACGGCGATGATGGCCAGCACCACGATCATCTCGACCAGCGTCAGTCCGGACCGACGCGAGACGACGCCTCGAACGGCAATGTGACGCTTGGACAAAGAAATCATGACACTTTTTCTCACCGATACAGGCAGTGGCGACAGGCGGATTTTGGCTGCTATAGACCGGGGTGCTCCTTGCGGCCACGCCATTCTCTAGAGTCCCCCCGATGCTCGGTCGCCCCGTCCGTTCGAACCTTCCGAGCCGTGGCTTATGGCGCATCGTCGATGACAGAATCTTGGCAGTGGACCGATCATATTCGGGTCCGACCACGGTTCTGGTCCCGTCCGAGGACGTCCTGACCCTGGCCGTCGACCTGCCCTTCCCCTCGCGCGCCCAGCGCCTCGCCGCCCTGCCCTTCGCCCTGGAGGACGCCGTCGCCGAGCCTCTGGCGACCCTGCATTTCGCCCTGGGCACCGAGGTCGCGCCGCGCCGCCACGTGGCCGGAGTCGTGCGCCATGCGCGCATGCAGGCCTGGATCGCCCTGCTGACCGAGGCGGACCTGGAGCCCGCCGTCCTGATGCCCGACGCCCTGGCCCTGGCGATGCCGTCGGAGGGCGTCTGGGTCGTGCAGGCCGAGGGGGATCGCGCCCTGGTCCGCACCGACAACGGCGCCGGCTTCGCCCTGCCGCTCTCCGCCCTCGACGGAGCCTGGATCGCCGCCGGACGCCCCCGTCTGACCGTCCTGGGCGAAGCCCTGCCCGATACCTTCGCCGAGGCCGTCGAGGCCGAGACCGCCCGGCTGGGCAACATGGGCGAGCCCGCCGTAGTGCTGCCGCCGCTCGACCTGCGCCAGGGCCCCTATGCCGCCACCCGCGCGACGGCCGCCTCGGCCCTGCGCACCCTGGCCTGGGTCGCCGGGATCGGGGTCGTCGCCCACATCGCCCTGCTCGGCCTCGACACCCTTCTGCTGCATCGCATGGCGGACAGGAAGGAGGTCGAGGCGCGGGCCGTGCTGCAAGCCGTCGCCCCCGCCACCACGCCGAACGAGGACATCGTCGCCGCCGCCGACCGGATCGTGCCGAGCGCGGGCTCCGGCGTCCGTCCCTTCACCCGGCTGCTGGCCCAGACGTCCGTGGCCCTGCCCGGTGCCGGAGCCGTGGCCTTCAACAGCGCCGCCTACACCCCCGGCAGCCTCGACCTCGGCGTGGTCGTCTCCGATGCTGCCACCCTGGACCGGGCGGTCCAGGCCCTGAACGCCTCGGGCCTGACCGCGCGCGGCGCGCCGGCCGGGGTCGCGGCGGCCACGGCCACGAACGGTCTCAACGCCACCCTGACCGTCGCCGCGGGAGCCGCCGAATGAAGGCCCCTCTCCTGCTGACCCGCGCCTCGCCGGCCCTCGACAGCGCCACCGCCTGGTACGCCGGCCGGTCTCGTCGCGAGCAGGTCCTGCTGGCGGCGCTCGGCGGATTCCTGACGGTCGCCCTGCTGTGGGTCTTAGTCCTGAGGCCCCTGCTGGACGCCCGCGCCACTGCCATCAGCCGCATCGCCGCCTATGAGACGGTCATGGTGCGCGTCCGCACCGCCGGTCCGATCGGCGCTACCACCGCCGCGCTGTCGGGTCCGCTGGAAACCGCCATCCCGGCCCAGGCCGCCACCTTCGGCATCATCCCGGCCAGCGTCACCCCCGACGGCGACGCCGCCACCGTGACCTTGACCGAAGCCCGCTACGACAGCGTCGTCCCCTGGCTGGCCGGCCTGGAAGCCTCCGGGGCCACCCTGTCGTCCGTTCGCATCGACCGGGGCAGCCAGGCCGGCGCCGTCAACGTATCTGTGCGGGTCCAGCCATGAGCCTCGCCGAAGACATCACCGCCGCCCCCGCCACCCTCGCCTACGGCTTCGCCCGGCGTCGCGGGGCCATGATCCTGCGCGGCGGCGACCGCCCCGTCTGTCTGCACCGCCGCAGCGCCACGCTGGAGACCCTGCTGGAGGTCCGCCGCGTCAATGGATCCGACATCGCCTTCGAGGCCGTCGATGACGACCGGTTCGACGCCGTCCTGCGTGAACAGACCGGCAGCGAGGCCGCCCCCGCCGCCGACTATGCCGCCTCCGAGGACGATCTCGCCGCCCTGGCCGAGGACGCCGCCGCCGTCGACGACCTGCTGGACAGCCGCGACGACGCCCCCGTCGTCCGCCTGATCAACGCCCTGTTGCTCCAGGCCATCCGCGACGGGGCGTCCGACATCCACATCGAGGCCGAGGAGAAGCGGCTGATCGTCCGCTTCCGCATCGACGGCGTGCTGCGCGAGGTGCTGGAGCCCGCCCGCGCCCTCGCCCCCCTGCTGGTCAGCCGCATCAAGGTCATGGCCCGCCTCGACATCGCCGAGAAGCGTGTCCCCCACGACGGCCGCGTCACCCTGCGCATTGGCGGCCTCGACGTCGACGTCCGCGTGTCGACCATCCCGTCCCAGCACGGCGAGCGGGTCGTGCTCCGCCTGCTCGACCGGGGCTCGACCTCGCTCGACCTGGCCCAGCTGGGCATGAGCGACCGCGACCTCGAGACCTTCGAGCGGATGATCACCCGTCCGCACGGCGTCATCCTGGTCACCGGCCCGACCGGTTCGGGCAAAACCACCACCCTCTATTCGGCCCTGACGCGCCTCAACGACCGCCGCCGCAACATCATGACGGTCGAGGACCCGATCGAATACGCGCTGGACGGCATCGGCCAGATGCAGGTCAACGCCCGCATCGACCTGACCTTCGCCCGCGGCCTGCGCGCCATCCTGCGCCAGGACCCCGACGTCATCATGGTCGGCGAGATCCGCGACCACGAGACGGCCGAGGTCGCCGTCCGCGCCTCGATGACCGGCCACCTGATGCTGTCGACCCTGCACACCAATACGGCGGTCGGCAGCGTGACCCGGCTGATCGACATGGGCGTCGAACGCTACCTGCTGGCCCCCATGCTGTCGGGCCTGATCGCCCAGCGTCTGGTCCGCCGCCTCTGCCCCCACTGCAAGACCCCGGCCGAGGCCACCCAGGCCGACTCGGAGATGACCGGCGGCGTGGTGCCGATCGGGGCCCGCATCTTCCGCCCCGTCGGCTGCCCCGAATGCCGGGGCGAAGGCTACAAGGGCCGGCTGGGCGTCTATGAGGTCATCGAGATCGACCAGGCCATGCAGCAGGCCATCCACGACGGCACCGCCGAGGCCGACCTGATCCGCCTGGCCCGCCAGCGCGGCCCCGGCCTGCTGGAAGACGGCGCGGCCAAGGCCCTGGCCGGCGAGACCTCCGTGCAGGAAGTCGCCCGCGTGGTCCGCGAGGACGTCTGATGCCGGTTTATGCCTTCCAGGCGGTCGATACCGAGGGCAAGGCCCACAAGGGCACGATCGAGGCCGCTTCGGACGTCGGGGCGCGCCAGCTGGTCCGCGACCGGGGCCTGCTGCCCACCGGCGTCGCCCTGGCCGGCGAACGCCGCAAGACCGACCTGTCCAAAGGAATCGTCATCTTCCAGCGGGGCATCAGCGCCAAGACCCTGTCGGCCGTCACCCGACAGCTCTCGACCCTGATCGGCTCGGACATCCGCATCGAGGAGGCGCTGCGCATCGCCGCCCAGCAGACCGAGGGCCAGCCGATCGGCGTGGTCCTGACCGACGTCCGGGCCGCCATCCTGGAGGGTCGCAGCTTCGCCTCGGCCCTGGGCCGCCACCCCAAGGTCTTCCCCGAATTCTACCGCGCCTCGATCGCGGCGGGCGAACAGTCGGGCAAGCTGTCGACCGTCCTGGCCCACCTGACCGAGTTCGTCGGCAATCAGGAAAAGGCCCGCCGCAAGGTGCAGCTGGCCCTGCTCTACCCCGCCCTGCTGGCGGTGGTGTCGTTGCTTATGATCACCCTGATGATGGTCTATGTGGTGCCGGACATCGTGAAGGTGTTCGTCTCGCGCGGGGCCGAACTGCCCTTTCTGACCCGGGCCCTGATCGCCCTGTCGGCCTTCGTCCAGGCGTTCGGCCTGTATGTGGTGATCGCCCTGGCGCTCGCCGGCGTCGCCTGGAACCGCTGGCTGGCCGTGCCCGCCAACAGCCGCCGCTTCGCCGAGTTTTTGCTGAAGACCCCGCCGTTCCGCAGCTTCGTCCAGCATCTGAACGCGGCCCGGTTCGCCGGCTCCCTGGCGACCCTGGTGCGCTCGGACGTGCCCCTGGTCGAGGCGCTGCAGGCCTCGGCCGCCGTCACCCCCAACCGTTTCGCCCGCGAGCGCGCCGTCCTGGTCGCCGCCCGGGTGCGCGAGGGCACCTCCCTGCGCCGCGCCATGGCCGAGGCCGACGTCTTCCCGCCCCTGCTGCTGGCCATCGTCGCGGCCGGCGAGCAGTCCGGCAAACTGGGTCACGGCCTGGAACGCGCCGCCCAGGATCTGGAGCAGGAGCTGGACAGTCTGGTCCAGGCGCTCGTCTCCCTCGTGGAGCCGGGGGTGCTGCTGGTGATGGGCAGTATCGTGCTGCTGATGGTGCTCGCCATCCTGATGCCGATCGTGAACCTCAACAACCTGGCGGGGTTGTGAGCGCCGAAGGCGCGAGACAAGTCCTTCCCCCGCTTGCGGGGGAAAGCGGCCCGTCGATCGCGCAGCGATCCAGGGCCGATGGGGGAAGTCCTGTCTGGCTTCGCGGAAGAACAGAGTCCCCCATCCGTCCTGTTCGAGCTCCGCTCGAAAACGGACGGCTTTCCCCCGCGAAGCGCGGGGGAAGGGCTCAGCCCTACAGCGTCGTGTCGATCGACATCGGGGCCCCGATGCCCGGCAGCAGCCCGACGCCGCCCGGCTCGACCGAGGCCGTCAGCGTCCCGTCCGCCTGCACCCGCGCCTTCAGCACCGGCTCGGTCCCGCCCGCGCGCGTGAACACCACGTTCGACGCCCCCTCGTCGGCCGTCACGGTCCCGGTCAGGGCCGCCAGGGGCGTCACCCCAAGCCCGTTCGCCGCGCACTCGCCCGGTCCCGTCGTGATCCGCCCCTCGCCGGTCGGTGCTCCCTTCAGCGACAGGCGCTCGACCTCCATCCGCATGACCGGCGAACAGGCGAACGGCAGGCCGGGGGCCACGGCGTTCAGCATCCGCATCGACACCGTCCCGTCCAGATCGCGCACCAGGACCCGGCCCGGCCGCACCAGCACCTGGGTCGAGGCGTCGGTGTCCGGCCCCCGCAGGGTGATCCGCTCGGCCGCCGACAGGTGCAGGATCGAGGCGAAGGGCATCAGGGTCCAGCCCGCGCCGAACCCGCCCGGCATGCCCCGCTCCCCGGCCCAGACTGTGCCCACGGCCTGGCGTTCGCCGTTCGACGACGGCTTCACGATGATCTCCGACGGAGCCAGGGCGATCAGGCCCAGGACATATGCCCCGACGCCCACACCGGCCAGCACCATCCGCCAGCGGGTCACCTTGACCGTCAGACGCTCGAACTGAAATGCGCCCCCTGCCCGGCCCTCCTCGCCATCGCGTGTTCTCCAGACTTTCAGCATGGGGGTCTCTCCGGCAATCCTCGCCGCTTAGCATGAAGCGCGCACGGTCGCGCCAGGGTTTCACCCTGGTCGAGGTGCTGATCGCCATGGCCCTGTTCGCCCTGATCGGGGTCGCGGGATTTACCCTGCTGGACGGGGTCCTGCGCACCCAGGGCGCGACCGAGACCCGTCTGTCCCGCCTGGCCGAGATCCAGCGCGCCATGCTGGTGATCTCGACCGATCTGAACCAGGTCACGGGCTCGCTGGCGGGATCCGGGGCGGCCCTGGCGCTGCAGAAGACCGACCTGTCGGGCGCCGTCGTCAATGTCCAGTACGACCTGACCGGCGACCGGCTGACCCGCACCCTGTCCGGGGCGGCCGGCGCGCGGACCCAGATTCTGCTGGAAGACGTCGGCTCGGTGCGATGGACCTTCCACCGCCGGCACGGCGACTGGCTCGACACCTGGCCCCAGCCCGCGCCGCCGGTCGCCATCCCCGCCCCGGTCGCCGCACCGGGCGCCCCGCCGGCGCCGTCCGCGATCTCTCAGGGCATCACGGCCATCGGGCTGGATCTCGTCATGGCCGGTCTGGACGGCCAGGCCGGAGCCACCCTGCGCCGCGTGGTGTCGATCCCCCTGATGGAAGATCAATCCGCCCCCCCGCCCCCGCCTCCGACCTGAGACCGGACAAAGAGAGGCCGGAGACGCTCGCGCGTCCCCGGCCCAGGTGTACGTTCCGGGGAGAACGAATCTAGTAGCGGTAGCGGGCCCCCACGTAGAACTGGCGTCCCGTGTGGTGATAGACCGAGGTCGACTGCCGGCTGTCGTCGCCGACGTACTGGTGGTTTTCCTCGTCCGTCAGGTTCAGCCCCTCGAAGGTCAGGCTGATCTGCTCGGTCACGTTGTAGCTGGCCGAGACGTCCCAGTTCAGCGTCTCCTGCTTGCCCTCTTTCGCATTGCCGTTCCGTCCGGGGACGTTCTGCAGATAGGCTTCGCGATAGGAGGCCGAGACCCGCGCCGAGAAGGTGTCGTCCTCATAGTACAGCGTGCCGTTGTAGGCCGTGGGCGACAGGGCGGCGAGGTCGTCGGTGACGAAGGTCGTGCACAGGGCGTTCGAGCAATAGTCGATCTCGGACTCGACGCGCGTGTAGTTCAGCTGCACGCCCGTATTGCCGAGGAAGCCCGGCAGGAAGGCGAACGGCTGCTGGTAGCTGACCTCGAACCCCTTCAGCGGCCCGCCCTCGGTGTTCACCGCCGAGGTCAGCTGGAAGATGGTCGAGGGCGAGCACACGCCGGTGCACAGGCCCGGGGCGAAGGCCGACGGATTCAGGCCGGTCAGGTCGGAGTACGGCAGGTCCTGGCGCAGGATCTGGATGTATGTGTCGATGTCCTTGTAGAAATAGGCGAAGGACAGCAGACTCTCCGGCGCGAAATACCATTCGACGCCCAGGTCGTAGGTCGTGGCCCGGAACGGCTCCAGATCGACGTTGCCGATGCTGGCGGTGAAGTTCGGGCCGCTGGCGGCCAGAGACGTGGTCGGCACGAGGTAGTTGGTGCCCGCCAGGGCGTTTCCGATCTGCGGCCGCGCCATGACCTTGGCGGCTCCGAAGCGCAGCACCACGTCGTCGATCGGCTCCAGCGCCAGGTTCAGCGACGGCAGGGTGTCGTCATACTCGTTAGTGCCCGAGACCGGCGTCCCGCCGGCGCTGGACGAGAAGCCCTCGGCCAGCAGCTGGGTGTTGACCTGACGGACCCCCACATTGCCGCGCAGGGGCATGCCGAACACGTCGGTCTCGAAATCCGCCTGGACGTAGTAGGCGAAGTCCTCCTCCTCGATGTTGCGGTTGCCGCCCCGCGCATTGCCGTTGGAGATCCCGGTCAGGGTGAAGTCACCCCCCGCCACCCCGGTGTTGCAGTTGCAATAGATGTTGAACAGCGACGCCACGGCGTTGATGTCCGGGATCAGCCAGGACGTATCGACGCCGTCCGGCGTCAGTCCCTTGCCGAACCCGGTCAGCACCGACGAGATGTCGGCCACCGTCACGCCCGCCGGCAGGGCCGGAATGACGGTCTCGTCGGTCCGACGGAACTCGTAGGAGCGCGAGCCGAAGGTCTTGTAGTTGACCCCGGCCCGCAGGGTCAGCCAGTCGGTCGCCTCATAGGCCAGGTCGCCCGCGAAGGTCTCGAACACCGTGGTCACGCCGTTGGGCCGGATCCGGATTTCCGATCGCGGCGTCGCGCCGGCCGCGCGCCAGGCCCAGTTGGCCGGATCGGTGACGTCGAAGCCGTAGTCGATCACCGGCGTTTCCGGATTGCCCCGGAAGTCCCAGGAATAGCCCTGGCTGTTGTTGCGATCGAGGGTGACCGTGGTCTGGATCGGGTTCTCGTAGACGGACTCGGCCCGGCCGATGAACAGCTTGCCGCTCAGCCGGTCGGTGAACTGGTGCTCGGCGGTGAAGCTCAGCTGGGTGAACTCGGTCGACAGTTCGTCGTAGCGCTGCTCCGAGCGCAGATCGACATTGTCGAACAGACCATAGACCAGGGCCCCGTTGTCCACGGCGGCCTCGCGGACGATGACCTGAGTCTGGCCCCCGGCCGCGGCGTTGCGGCTGAAGGACAGGGCCTCGAGGAAGTCCTCCTGCCGCGTGGAGTCGAGCTTGGAATACAGCAGGTCGAACGAGAAGGTCGTGCCCTCGCGCGGCCGGGCCTGCAGCGAGGCCGTGACGCCCAGGCGCTCCTGTTCATGCGTGAGCCGGCCGTAGCGCGGCAGGCGCGGCACGAAGACATCGGCCTGATTGGCGGTGTTGTAGGCGGTCACATTGGCGGCCGTATTGGCCGGGCGGGGGATGCCGGTGGCGCAGGCGGCCGCCGTCGATCCGGCGGCCGTATTGTTGGCGGCGTTCTGCGGCGTCACGCCGAGGGGCGAACAGAATCCGCCGGAGCTGTTGTTGCCGACGGCCGGCGCCCAGCGGACCGAACTGAACCCCTCTTCCAGCGAGTTGCGCTCGCTGTAGGCGACCGAGACCAGGGCCCCGAATGTGCCGTCGGCGAAGGTGTTGCTGAGCAGGAAGGCCGCGCGCGGATCGTAGCTTTCGGACAGGTCGTTGTACCCGCCCTGCACCGAGGCGGCCATGGTGAAGCCGTCATAGTCGAACGGCCGCGTCGTCTGCAGATCGACCGTGGCCCCCAGAGACCCCTCTTCGGTCTCGGCGGCGGCCGTCTTGCGGACCTTGATGGAGCTGAACAGTTCGGAGGCGAAGACGTTGAAATCGAAGCCCCGACCGCGGTTGGCGCCGCCCGAGGAGTCCGTCCCGCCGGTGGTGGCCTGGGCCTCCATGCCGTTGATGCGGGTGCGGGTGAAGTCCGAGCTCAGGCCGCGTACGGTGATCGAGCGCCCCTCACCCGCGTCGCGGTCGATCGAGACGCCGGGGATGCGCTGCACCGACTCGGCCAGGTTCAGGTCCGGGAAGTCGGCGATGTCCTCGGCCACGATGGAGTCGACGACGCCGGCCTCGTTGCGCTTGATGTTCAGGGCGGCGTTCAGGCTGCCGCGGAACCCGGTGACGACGATCTCGTCGACCTCCGTCGCCTCATCCTGCGGGGGCGCCGTCTGGGCCGCGGCCGCGCCGATGCTCAGCGTCAGGACGATGGCCATGGCTGATGTGCCGGCCACCAGGCCAGTGCGATAGGCGCGGCTGCGCCCTGTGTGAGTATGGGTCATGGTGCCTCCTCCCAGGGGGTCAATGTCTCTGCCGACGTTCTCGCCGGTCTGTCGTTTTGGTGCAGATCCACGCGTGATCCGCGATTGACACCGGTATCATTGGGCGCCGGAATGCTTACTGACACCGGTATCAATGGCGAACCTAAGGCCATGCGCTGTCGGATTGCAAGCCGATTGGTGCTAGGCGGCTCTGGCGCGGGCGGACCAACTGCCGCGGTAGACGCACCGGGGCCGCCGCCGACGATGCAGCCTGCGGCGTGATGTCCGCGCGAGATTGACCTGACGGTTGGGCCGGCTCGGCCGGCGCCCTAGGCTTTCGCCGCTTCCGGGTCCCCGTCGCGGAACCGCCACTTCATGCCCAGGACCCCCGCCGCCATGACCAGGGCGCAGGCATTGGCGATCGTCACCGGCCAGGCCTCGGTCAGGACGCCGTAGACGACCCACAGCACGAAACAGGTCACCGTCAGCGCATAGGTGCGCAGCGACACCGACGAGGCGTCGCGCTCCTTCCAGATCTTGATCATCTGGGGGGCGAAGCTCGTGATCGAGCACAGGGCCGCGGCCGTGCCGAAGGCGGTGGCGATCCAGTCGCTCATGGGGTGATCTTTCGGCCGGACAGGGATGACGGGAAACGCATATCCGCCAAACCCCGGCCCAGCCCTCCCGGTTCCTGTGTCGTCCATCGGATCGAGCCGTCAGGCCCGGCCAGACCCCCTACGTCCGGATGTAGCGCGTATGCACCCAGCCGGTCCGAATGGGCCTATGGTCGGCGTCCAGAACCGTCACTTCCAGCCAGTTCCCGCTTTGGCCGAGCGGCTCCAGGACGGTCTTGTCCTTCAGGAGTTCCAGCACGGCGTAGTCCTGCCCCGGTCCGGACCGCAGGTTCAGCCCCGCCGGGGCATCCACGACCGCGATATTGCCCCCGTCATCCTTGCGCTCGTCGAAGACCCGGCTGCGGAACCGGGCCATGTCGAAGGCGGGACCCGGGTCGGACTTGCGGATCGGGGCGATGTCGTCGTGACCGACGACGGTCTTGATCGGATAGACGTCCTTCAGGGCAAGCGTCAGGGCGACCGCCGCGTCGACCTGGGCGTCCGGATAGGCTTCCCAACCGATCCGTGTCCGCGACCCGTTCGGATTGCCGTTGCGGTGAACACCGATGAACGGATCGGCCACCGCCTTGCCCGCCCCGTTCAGCCATTGGGATCCAGAGCCCTTCAGGGGCCCCCAGTTCGCCAGTTCGATGCCGATGGAATAGCGGTTGAGGCCGGTCAGGCCGTCCCAGCTCGACTTGCCCGCGTGCCAGGCCACCACGCCGAAGTTGACGCACTGGATGATCGAACCGTCGCGGTCGATCACCACATGGGCGGAGGACGATGTGTTGGCGGGATTGCAGAACCATTTGGCGGTCAGCAACGCCGTCGAACCCACCGTGTAGTGGATTACGACGATCCCGGGCGGTGGGGCGAAGGCGCCGCCGTGGTTCGGCGACTTGATCTGCTGGACCGCGGCCATGCCGCTCAGCAGGACGCCGTCCCGGACGGTCAGCATGGGTGATATCCCTGTGTTCCGCGCTCCGGATAAGCAGCCGACCCCGCGCCTCAGGATTGAGATATCGTCGTTCGTTCAACCGAGTCAAGGCACGCGCCGGGCCGGAGGCGAGCGAAGACCCGGCCGACCGCCCGGGCTTTCGGCGCCCTAGTCCCGCGGGAGCGGCGCCAGCAGCGGGGCCAGGTCCGGCAGGTCGTCCGCCGACCGGGCGAAGGTCGGCGGACGGATCGCCCGCGTCGCCTGCTCGAAGGCGTAGCCCAGTGACAGGATCCGCGCGTCGTCCCACTTGGCTCCGATGAAGCTGAGCCCCACCGGAAGCCCCTGCACGAAGCCCATCGGCACGGTCAGATGCGGGTATCCCGCCACCGCCGGCAGGGTCGAGGCCGCGCCCAGATAGTGGTCGCCGTTGACCGCATCGATCGACCAGGCCGGTCCCACCGTCGGGGCGACCAGCGCCACCACCGTGTGCTCGGCCAGCATCCGGTCGATCCCCTCCACACCCGCCAGTCGCAGCGAGGTCTCGCGCGCGGCGATATATTCCGGCGTGTCCAGCCCCGTCGTCGCCTCGGCCTTGAGGAAGGTCTCCTGGCCGAACAGGCCCAGTTCGCGCGGCGTGGCCGCGTTGAAGGCGATGACGTCGGCCAGGGTGCGGGTCTTGACCTGAGCCGCGTCCGTCGAGGCCAGATAGGCGTTCAGATCGGCCTTCAGCTCATAGTGCAGCACGGTCGTCTCGGCCGCCCCGATGGCGTTCATGTCGGGCCCGTCGGTGATCTCGACCAGCACCGCGCCCGCGTCACGCAGGGCCTGCAGGTTCGTCTCGAACACCCGGTCCGTGCCGGCCGAATAGCCCGTCAGGAACCGCGCCACCCCGATCCGCGTGCCCCGCAGCGATGCGGCGTCCAGCGCCGCGCGGAAGTCGACCTTGCGCGCATCGGCTTCCGCCGTTGCGGGGTCGGCCGGATCGGTCCCCGCCATGACCGACAACACGAGGGCCGCGTCCTCGACCGTGCGGGTCATCGGCCCGGCCGTGTCCTGCGAATGGCTGATCGGCACGATATGGGTGCGGCTGACCATGCCGACCGTGGGCTTGAAGCCGACGATGCCGTTGATCGCCGCCGGACAGACGATCGACCCGTCCGTCTCGGTCCCGATCGCCGCCGGGGCCAGCCCCGCCGCCACCGCCGCGCCGCTGCCCGAGGACGAGCCGCAGGTGTTCCGGTCCAGCGCATGCGGATTGCGCGTCTGGCCCCCCACCCCGCTCCAGCCCGAGACGGAGGCCGACGAGCGGATATTGGCCCACTCCGACAGATTGGTCTTGCCGAGGATGACCGCCCCGGCCGCGCGCAGCCGAGCGACCAGCGGCGCGTCGCGACCGGGGGCGTTGTCGAGCAGGGCCATCGACCCGGCCGTGGTCGGCATGTCGGCGGTTTCGATGTTGTCCTTGAGGAAGATCGGCATCTCGGAGAGCATCCCATCGGGCGATGCCGCTCCGCCGGACGACCACGCGATGACGGCGTTCATGCCTCTAGCGTCATCTTCACATTGGGCTACGCGATCCGCGGTCACGCCCGCGCATTTTGCGAGCGACGACGACAAACCTGCAGCAGCTCGCCGGTCAGAAGCTGCCGCATCCGCGTCAGCCGCAGCGGCTGCAGCGACTCTCGCAGCAGCAGCGGCCTGCGCAGGGGTCGAGGGTGGACCTTCATACTCGTCGGATAATGCCGGCAACGTCGAACTCGCGCAGCCAGCAAGCAACAGCGCAGTTAGCAGACCTACACACGCCACGCCCCTCCGCGCATATCGGCGAGAGCCGGGATCCAGTGCTTTGGGCGAAGTCTGCCACCCGTTTTGCATCGACATTGATCCGGACCACCGTGCATGAGCGAAAGGACTGGATCCCGGCTTTGGCTGCTGCGCGCCGCTCTCAGGGTCGCCGGGATGAGCGGATAGGTTTAGTCGGACACGCCCGGAGCCCGCGACCCGATCGTCCGGTCGAAGAAGTCCAGATAGGTCCGCCACTGCTGCAGCTGGCGCTCATTCCCCCGCACGCCGTGACGCTGGCCCGGATACAGCATCAGCTCGAACGGGATGCTCTTGGCCTGCAGCGCGTCGATCACCCGGGTCGAGTTCTCCAGGATCACGTTGTCGTCCGCCATCCCGTGCATCAGCAGCATCCGGCCGGTCAGGTTGTCCAGGCGCGGAAGGGCGTCCGACGCCGCATAGCCCTCGGCATTGGCCTGGGGCGTCGACATGAACCGCTCGGTATAGTGGGTGTCGTACAGGCTCCACTCGGTCGGCGGGGCCCCGACGGCGGCGGCCGCCAGCCCCATCTCCGGCTCGGTCAGGGCCATCAGGCTCATGAACCCGCCATAGGACCAGCCCATCATCGCGATCCGGGCGTCGTCCACATAGGGCAGCGATCTCAGATAGTTGGCCCCCAGGACCTGATCCTCGATCTCCGGCTGGCCCATCTTCAGATGCAGGGCCTGTTTGAACGCGGCCGAACGATAGCCCTCGCCGCGGTTGTCGAGCCGGAAGACGATGTAGCCGGCCTCGGTCAGCAGCTGGGTTGTCGCCGGCTGCCAGCTGGGGCGGACGCCCCCGCCCGACGGCCCGCCATAGACCTGCATGATCACCGGATAGGTCTTGGTCGGATCGAAGCCGTAGGGCTTGGTCATCTGCCAGACCAGGGTCTCGCCGTGGCTCTCCAGCGTGCCGAACTCCGGATCCATGCGGCGCTCACGGTAGGGCCAGAAGGGGTGGGTCTCGTCGAGCTTGTTCTCCTCGATCCAGCGCACGAAGGTCCCGTCCGCGCGGTACAGGGCGGTCTGCGGCGGCGTGTCGACGTCGGAATAGGTCGTCACATAGGCGGTGGCGGTGTTGTTCAGATTGAACGCGCCGCTGGTCTCGGTCACCGCCACGGGGCGCGAGCGCCGCGCCAGATCGACCCGGAACAGCCGCCGCTCCAGCGGGGCCTCGACGTTGTCGCGCATGGCGGCGGAGAAGAAGACCTGACCGGTCTCCTCATTGACCCCGTCCAGGGTCTGGACCGGCCACTCGCCCTCGGTCAGGGCCCGCACCTTCCGGCCCGCCGCATTGTACAGATACAGGTGCCGCCAGCCGGTGCTCTCGTCCGACCAGATGAAGCCGCCGTTCTTCAGCGGCTTGAAGTCGTCCGTCAGCTCGACCCAGGCGCGCGAGGTCGGGCTGGCGATGACGCGCGACGCCCCGGTCGTGGGATCGACGCTCAGCAGGTCCAGACGTTTCTGGTCCCGGCTCTGGCGCTGGACGTACAGGGTGCGCCCGTCCTGGGACCAGTTGACCCGGGCCAGATAGATGTCGGTGTTGTCGCCCAGGTCGACCTTGACCCGGCGCGCGGCCGCCACGTCCTGCACATACAGTTCGACCACCGCATTGGGGCGGCCGGCGCGGGGATAGCGCTGCTCGACCACGCTGGCCCCGCCGCCGCTGATGTCCAGCCGGGGCACGATGTCGACGGAGGACTCATCGGTCCGCTGCAGGGCGATGAACCGCTCGTCCGGGCTCCACCAATAGCCGGTGTCGCGATCCATCTCCTCCTGGGCGATGAACTCGGCGGTGGCCCACGTCAGCAGTGCGTCGCCGTCCGTCGTCAGGGGCGTCTCGTCCCCGGTCGCCAGGTTGACGACGAACAGGTCCTGGTCCCGCACGAAGGAGACGTAGTTGCCCTTGGGGCTGACCTTGGCGTCGATCTCGTCCGCCTCGGTTTCGGTCAGGCGGCGAACGGCGCCCCCTTCCCGGCTGGCCAGGAAGATGTCGCCTTCCAGCGGGGCCAGGATATAGCGGCCCTGTTCGTCCCACGAATATTCGACCACGCCGCGCTGGCTGATCCGCATCCGCTCGCGCCGGGCCTTTTCGGCCTCCGACAGCTCGCCGGCATCGGGCACCAGGGCGCGGGCGTCGATCAGCTTGAACGGCTCGCCCGCCCCGGTCGGTGCGGCCCACAGGTCCAGCACCGAGACATCGTCCTGGCGCGCCCGCAGAAAGGCGACCAGTTCGCCGTCCGGCGACAGACTGACCCCCTGGGCCACGGGTCCGTTCAGACCGGGGTTGGCGAACACCCGTTCCGGCGTCAGCACGGCGGGGTTTGCGGATTGGGCGAGCGCCGAACCGGCGGTCAGGGCGAGGGCGGAGACGAGAAGCATTGTGCGCATGGGCGGGACGCTAGCGGGCGAATCCTGCGCCGTCACTCCCCTTCCCTCTCCCAGAGGGAGAGGGCTTGAGGCTCGCAGAGCGCAGCGATGCGCCTTAGCCGAAAGGGTGAGGGGTTACGGTGCCAACCAGTGAGCGCATAACCCCTCACCCTTTCGCGCAAGACCGACCGCCTGACGGCGCTCGGGCGCTCAAGCCCTCTCCCTCTGGGAGAGGGACGACATTTCCGCACCTTTCTTCCGCGTCCGCGAATGCCTAGAAAGCGCGGTGATGACCGACGTCCCCCTCGCCCCGCCCCCGTCCAAGCCCTCCGCCTTCCATGAACTGGAGGTGCTGTCCGTCCACCACTGGACCGACGGATTGTTCAGCTTCCGCATCGCCCGTCCCGACGATTTCCGCTTCCGTTCCGGCGAGTTCGTGATGATCGGCCTGCCCGGCGAAGACGGCGGCAAGCCCATCCTGCGCGCCTACTCCATCGCCAGTCCGGGCTGGGACGAGGAGCTGGAGTTCCTCTCCATCGCCGTGCCGGACGGCCCCCTGACCTCGCGCCTGGTCAGGATCCAGCCCGGCGACACCGTCCTGATGGGCAAGAAGCCGACCGGCACCCTGGTGCTGGACGCCCTGACCGGCGGTCAGACCCTGTGGCTGATCGGCACGGGCACGGGCCTGGCCCCCTGGCTCAGCGTCGCCCGCGATCCCGACACCTACAGCCGCTTCGGCCGGGTCATCGTCTGCCACACGGTGCGCAACGTCGCCGACCTGGCCTACCGCGACTTCCTGACCACCGGAATCCACGACGACCCCCTGATCGGCGAGGAGGCGGCGGCCCAGCTGACCTACTATCCCACCGTCACCCGCGAGGCCTTCGACACGCCCGGCCGGATCACCGACCGGATCAAGTCGGGTGCCGTGTTCACCGACCTGGGCCTGCCGCAGGGCTTCTCGCCCGAGCGCGACCGGGTCATGCTGTGCGGCTCCATGGCCATGATCAAGGAGGCCGGCGAACTGCTGGAGACCTTCGGCCTGAAGGAGGGCTCGAACGCCGAACCCGGCGACTATGTCCTGGAGCGCGCGTTCGTTGGCTGAGACCCTGCACAAGCCCCAGATCGTCGCCGTCGACGCCCGCGTCGACCCCGCCGCCTGCCGCTCGATGGACGACGTCCGTCACGGCGTCGACGCCCTCGACCGCGCCCTGGTCGCCCTGCTGGCCGAGCGCCAGCGCTACATGGACGCCGCCGCCCGCATCAAGCCGGACCGCGACGCCGTCCACGACGACGCCCGCATCGAGGACGTGGTCACAAAGGTCCTGGCCGCGGCCCAGGCCCACCACCTGTCGCCCGACATCGCCGAGCCGGTCTGGCGCACCCTGATCGACCGCTGCATCGCCCACGAGTTCGCGACCTACGACCGCACCCGCCCCTAGCCCCGGAGCCTTGCCATGACCGATACGCCGACCGCCAAGGCCTATGTCATCAACGAGATCGTCGTCACCGACCCGGACCGCTATGCCGAGTACGCGGCTCTGGCCAAGCCGACGGTGGAGGCTTTCGGCGGGCGCTACATGGTGCGCGGCGGCGCCGGCCAGGCCCTCGTCGGCGAGCCGCCCGCGGCCCGCATCGTCGTGCTCGAGTTCCCGGACCGCCCGACCGCCCTCGCCTGGCGCGCCTCGCCCGACTACCAGGCCGCCCTGCGCATCCGCGAGGCCGCCTCGACCTCGCGGGTCTATGTCGTCGACGGCGTCTAGCCCTTCAGCGATCGGAGCATCAGCTCGTGCCGCCACGCCGCGACGTCGGCCAGGGCCGCGTTGAGGGCGTCGCGGACCTCGTCCAGCCGACGCGGCACCACCCCGGACTCGGCCCCCTCGGCCTCCAGACAGGCGGCGGCCAGATGTCCCGCCCCGATGCCGGCCGCCGCCCCCCGGATCGTGTGAACCGCGTCGCGCCAGCCCTCCTGCCGCGTATCCAGCATCGGCGACCACAGGCCGGCCTGCTGGACGAACAGACCCAGCACCTCCTCGGCCACCGCGTCGTCGCCGCCGGTCGTGCGATCCAGCACCGCGAAATCGACGGCTCCGGTCAGGTCGCGCCGGGACATCAGCCGGCCTGTTCGGGGTGCTTGGCCAGGCGCGCGTTCTTGGCCGACCACAGCAGGTAGATCACCAGCCCGCCAAGGTTCCAGTACAGGAAATACAGCTGTGTGCGCGCCTGCAGGCTGAAGAAGAAGACCAGGCAGCCCACCACCGTGATCGCCCCGACCAGCCAGAACAGCGGGGCGCGGAACTTGCGCTCGCGGGCCGGGTCCCGCAGCCGCAGCACGATCAGGCACACCCCCACCGCCCCGAACGCCGCCAGGGTCCCGGCATTGGCCAGCGAGGCCAGTTCGTCCAGCCGCATGATCCCGGCCAGGGCCGCCACGACGATGGCGGTGAAGACCGTCACCACCGCCGGCACGCCCCGGGTCGAAATCTTCGCCAGCGACGTCGGCAGCAGGCCGTCGCGCGCCATGCCCAGGAAGATCCGGCTCTGGCCGAACAGGAAGGCCAGCAGGACGGTCGGCAGGGCGATCACCGCGCTCGCCGCGATCCACTGGGCCGCCGTCCCCTGTCCCAGCTCGCGCAGGATCAGGGCCAGGGGTTCGGGACTGGCGGCGAAGCTGGCCACGGGTCGCGCCCCGATCGCCGCCGCCGCCACCACCAGATACAGCACCGTGCAGATCAGCATCGAGCCGATGATGCCGATGGCCAGGTCGCGCTCGGGCTTCTTGGTCTCCTCCGCCGCCGTCGAGATGGCGTCGAAGCCGTAGAAGGCGAAGAAGATGATCGCCGCCGCCGCCATCACGCCGGTCTGGACGAAGGGCGCCCCGAAGCCATAGGGCATGAAGGGCACGAAATTGGCCTGGTCGAAGGCCGGCAGGGCGATGGCCACGAAGCCGATCAGGGCGGCGACCTTGATGACCACCAGGATGGCGTTCAGCGTCGCGCTCTCGCGCGTGCCCAGCAGCAGCAGGCCGGTGACCAGGGCGATGATCGCCACCGCCGGCAGGTTGACCACCCCGCCCGCCACATGCGGCCCAACCGTTAGGGCCGTCGGCAGGTCGATCCCCATCCCCGTCAGGAACCCGACCGCATAGCCCGACCAGCCCACCGCCACGGCCGAGACCACCAGCGAATACTCGAGGATCAGGCTCCACCCGACGATCCAGGCGATCCCCTCGCCCAGCACGGCGTAGGAATAGGCATAGGCGCTGCCCGCCTGCGGCATCATGGTCGACAGCTCGGCATAGGCCAGGGCGGCGCAGGCGCAGACCAATCCGGCCAGGGCGAAGCTGATCATCACCGCCGGCCCGGCCAGCCCCGCCCCAACCCCGATCAGGGTCAGGATCCCCGTCCCGACGATGGCCCCCACGCCCAGGGCCAGCAGGTGCGGCCAGCTCAGCGTCGCCTTCAGGCGCGGCCCATCCGACGCCTGATGCAATGCGTCGATCGACTTGCGCCGGTTCCAGAAGGCCATTCACACACTCCCACGCCCGACCCGGGCGAATCCCGGCGCGATGCTAGCGTGCCCTTCCGTAATGCGGAACCGCCCCGAAAAGCCTTGCATCCGCCGCCCGATCTCTCTATCTCGCCCCCTTCGCGCTGTAGAGGCTCGCACGCGAGGACGACTGGTACGGGTGATTAGCTCAGTTGGTAGAGCAGCTGACTCTTAATCAGCGGGTCGTTGGTTCGAACCCAACATCACCCACCATCGTCGCTCCTGGAACCTGACCGGCCGATCGGCGGTTGTCCAGACGAGCGGCAACCTCGCCGCCTGACACGCGGGCCAGGACACAGCCATGAAGACGCGTTCCGTTCTGCTCATCGGCTGTGCCGTCGCGCTGTCGCTGGCCGCCTGTACCCAAGCGAACGATACAGCCGAGACCGTGCCGGAGACGGCGGCGACGATGGCCGAAGGCCAGAACGAGGCGACGGGCGCAATCGAACCCGGCGTCGGGTCTCCCGCCGAACCGGGGGCCGGCGTCCCCGACGCCTCCCAGCCGGACGTGACGCCCAACCCGGACGGGACCAATCCCGTCCCGCCGCAGCCGCGTGATGCCGTGACGACGCCCCCGGCCTGAGCCGCGCGGCGGAGCCCCTAAGGTCAAGCTGCTCCCGATTGCGTGACCCATAGAACGCTGTTTGCAAGCAATTTGTTCATCCTTATAGACCACAGGTTGTGCCGTCGAACAGGCCGGCGGATCGGCCGCGTGTCGGGGGACGGGCGTGCGCATCTCACAGACTTTCGATCGTGCGAGACGGCTGATCGTGCCGTTGGCCATGATGGTCGCGCTGTCCGCCTGTGGCGGCGGCGGCGGCGGGGGCGGCGGGGGTAGCGGGTCGGGCGGCGGGCCCGCCGGTCCGGCGCCGGCGCCTGTGCCCGCGGGACCGACGGCGGCGGATGCCGGTCGTCTGCTGACCCAGGCGACCTTCGGACCGACCGACGCCGACATCGAGGCCGTCCTGGCCACGGGTTACAGCGGCTGGATCGACCAGCAGATCGCCGCTCAGTCGTCGTCCCACCTGACCTACCTCGACAACCGTCTGGCGCAGCTCCGGCTGACGAACGCCAATGCCAACCTCGGGGCCAACAACTTCTACGAGAGTTTCTGGCTGTATTCAGCCACCAGCCCGGCGCAGCTGCGCGAGCGCATGAAACTGGCCCTGTCCGAGATCTTCGTGATCTCCGTCGTCGACGCCAACATCGATGTCCGCGGAGCGGGCTCCTACTACGACATGCTCGGCGCCAATGCGTTCGGCAACTATCGGACCCTGCTGGAGCAGGTCGCCCTGCATCCGATGATGGGGGTCTACCTGACCCTCATGGGCAATCAGAAGGAGGATGCCCGCACCGGCCGGAATCCGGACGAGAATTTCGCCCGCGAGGTCTTGCAGCTGATGTCGCTGGGCGTCCACGAACTCAACGCCGACGGCACGGTCAGGCGCGATGGGGCCAACAACCCGATCCCGACCTATACGCCGTCCGACATCTCGAACCTGGCCCGGGTCTTCACCGGACTCAGCTGGTATTCGGCGACGCCGACCACCGCGACCTTCTCCGGCGCAGGCCGGACGCCGGACAGCTATGTGCGGCCCATGATCGCCTATCCCAGCTTCCATTCGACCTCGGCCAAGACCTTCCTGGGAACGACCATCCCGCAGGGATCCAACGACGCCGGCACCGACGTGAAGATCGCCCTGGACACGATCTTCGCCCATCCGAACGTCCCGCCCTTCATCTGCAAACAGCTGATCCAGCGGCTGGTGACCTCCAATCCTTCGCCCGCCTACGTCGGCCGCTGCTCGGCCAGCTTCGTCAACAACGGCTCCGGCGTGCGGGGGGATCTGGCGGCGGTCGTGCGCGCGATCCTGCTGGATGCCGAGGCCCGCGACACCTCGGCCAGCGCGGTCACGACCTACGGCAAGGTGCGCGAACCGGTCGTCCGCATGGCCCACTGGATGCGCGCCTTCGGGGCCACGTCGGCCAGCGGCAACTACCTGCTGAACTCCACCAGCGCCAACACCTCGCTCGGCCAGTCGGCGCTGGCGTCGTCCTCGGTCTTCAACTTCTTCCGGCCCGGCTACGTCCCGCCGAACACCCGGCTCAGCGCCCAGAACCTGACGGCGCCCGAAATGCAGATCGTCGATGAGGTGACCGTGGCCGGCTATGCCAACACCATGCAGGCCGCGATCGGCAACGGGATCGGCAGCGGCAACGATGTCCGGTCCGCCTATACCCGCGAGATCGCGATCGCCGGCGATGCCAACGCCCTCGCGGACCGGATGAACCGGCTGCTGCTGAACGGCACCATGTCGACCGCGCTGCGGGCCCGACTGGTCGAGAGCCTCAACAGCGTCACCGTCCCGGCGACGACGGGAACCAACCAGGCGACGATCGACACGGCCCTGCTCAATCGATCCAAACTGGCCGTCTACATGACGATGGTGTCGCCCGATTATCTGGTTCAGCGGTGAGGACGCGACGATGACCCACGGAATCCACAACCGCCGCCAGCTGCTCCGCATCGGTGGGGCCATGTCGATGCTGGGGGCCGCCAGCCCCTTCGCGGCCCAGCTGCTCGCCGCCGGCAATGCCGCCAGCCAGAGCGCCCCGGACTACAAGGCCCTGGTCTGTATCTTCCTGTTCGGCGGCAACGACAGCAACAACGCCGTCCTGGCCACGGATCCCGACTCCTGGGGCCGGTATTTCGCCGCGCGCAACACCGGCGGCGACCCGATCGCCCTGATGCCGGTCGGCACCCCGCCCACGCCCGTCGGGGCCACCAACGCCCTCACCGGCCGCGTGGCCAGGGCCAATACGCCCGAGGCCTGGGGCGGTGTTCTGCCGATCGTGCCGCGCACGCCGAACCCGATCCCGGCGGGCACCAACGCCTCGGTCCGCACCTTCGGCCTGCACCCGATGCTGGCCCCGCTGAAGACGCTGTTCGATGCCGATCGCCTGGCCGTCGTGGCCAATGTCGGCACCCTGGTGCGTCCGATCACCAAGGCCCAGTATCAGGGTCGCACGGTCGCCTATCCCGCGAACCTGTTCTCCCACAACGATCAGCAGTCGACCTGGCAGGCCGGACAGGGCGAAGGGGCGCGCGTCGGCTGGGGCGGTCGCTACGGCGACCTGCTGTCCAGCCTGAACGGCAACGGATCCCTGTTCACCGCCATCTCCACGGCGGGCAACGCCGTCTTCCTGTCCGGCCAGAACGTGGTCCAGTATCAGATGACGACCTCGGCCCAGCCCGCCGTGGTCATCACCGGTCAGTCGGGCAGCAGCCTGTTCGGCTCGACCGTCGCCCCCGGCCGGGTCCGCGAGATCGTCCGGGACACCTCCTCGGCCAGCCTGTTCGCGACCGATTATGCGACCACGACCGATCGGTCGATCGGCGCGGCCACCTCGCTGAACTCGGTCTTCGCCTCCTCCACGGTGACCAGTGTCCCCAATGCCACGGCCTATGTGAATCCGATCACCCGCGCGACCGAGACCAATTCGCTGGCCGTCCAGCTGCAGACCGTCGCCCGGATGATCGCCGCCGGCCCGACCCTGGGCACCAAGCGCCAGGTGTTCTTCGTCAGCCTGGGCGGCTGGGACACCCATGATTTCCAGAACACGACCCAGGCCAACAACCTGGCCAAGGTGGCCCATGCGATGGCCTATTTCGACGGCGTGCTCGGCAATCTGGGCGGAGTGAACATGCGCCAGGCGGTGACCACCTTCACCGCCTCCGACTTCTCGCGGACCTTCACCACCAACGGCGACGGCACGGATCACGCCTGGGGCGGCCACCATTTCGTCATGGGCGGCGCGGTTCGGGGCGGCGACATCTATGGCCAGTTTCCCACCGTCGGCACCGATCTCGGGACCTTCCGCAACCCGGACATGGCGGGCTCGGCGTTCGTGCCGACGACCTCGGTCGATCAGTACGGGGCCACGATGGGGCGCTGGATGGGGGTCTCGGAATTCAACCTCGATACCATCTTCCCCAATCTGAGCGGCTTCGCCGCGCGGGGGCTGGGTTTCCTCGGCTGAGGCAACGCTCCGAACACGGCTCAAGCGTCACCCGTCCATCGCGCAACCGTCGTCAGGCCGCCGCCGACGGCCGCTAGGGGCATGACAGCAACCTGGGGGCTGTCATGATCCGTTCGAACCACACCAAGACCTTTTTGATGGGCTGCGTGGCGGCCTGCGCGCTGGGCAACGTGGCGCACGCCCAATCGAACGCCGGCCAGGAAAGCCAGCTGGAAGAGGTGATCGTCACCGCCCAGCTGCGCGCTCAGGACCCGATCGAGGTGCCCTTCGCCCTGACCGCCTACAACGGCGAATTCCTGGACCGCCTGGGCGTGCAGGACTTCGAGGAGCTGTCGGCCTTCGTGCCCGGCCTGCTGGTGCAGAACCAGTCCCCGAACAACCCGGGCTTCCAGATCCGCGGCCTGACCTCGGACTCGACCGGCTCGTCGGACGAGCCCCGTGTGTCGATCTATCAGGACGGCGTCTCGATCTCGCGCGCCCCCGGGGCCTTCGTCGAACTGTTCGACATCGAGCGCGTCGAGGTGGCCAAGGGGCCGCAATCGACCCTCTACGGCCGGGGCGCCCTGATCGGCGCGGTCAACGTGATCCAGAACAAGGCCGACCTCACCGGCTTCGACGCCGAGGCCCGCGCCGGCGTCGGCAGCTACGACTACCGCATGGCCGAGCTGATGCTGAACATGCCGCTGTCGGACACGACGGCGGTGCGGGTCGCAACCCGGCTGAAGAGCCGCGACGGCTATGTCGAGAACCTGCTGGGCGGCAAGGATTACAACAGCATCGACACCCAGGCTTTCCGCGGCCTGTTCGCCTGGGCCCCGAGCGACGCCTTCCGCTTCGACCTGATCGCCAACTACCAGCAGGACAACCCCTCGGGCGTCAGCTTCCGCTCGATCTACTACAACCCCCAGAACCCGACCACGGGCGCGGTCCTGGGCGGGCGCAACCCCGAGGACGGCGCGGCCCTGACGCCCGGCACCAACATCGACGGCGGCCGCACCCTCGGCATCGACCGCGAAGTCTGGGGCGTGACCGGCATCGCCCGCTACGACCTGTCCGACAGCCTGACGCTGAACTCGACCACCGCCTATCGCACGTTCGAGACGTCCGAGACCTTCGATCCGGACGGCATCTCCCTGCCGATCCTGAACGGCGTCGGCAACTCCGACGGCGAGCAGTTCAGCCAGGAGCTGCGGCTGAACTGGGACAACGGCGGCCAGTGGTCGGGCTTCGCCGGCGTCGGCTATTTCAGCGAGGACAACCAGTCCGACTCGCCGATCGAGATCGACGAGCGTCTGGCCTTGGCGCAGCTCGGCCGCGTTCTGGACGGCACGAACCTCGCCGTCCTCCCGACCGCCCTTCCGCTCGCGGCCTACGGCTCCTCGGCCTTCCTGACGCCGCTGCTGACCGGCCTGGGTCTTCCGTCGGCTGCCATCCCCGGCATCTCGCGCAATCTGAAGGCCAGCCACATCGAAACGGCCGGGACCGAGAGCGAGCTGGAATCCTATGACGTCTTCGGCGACCTGACCTGGAAGCCCACCGACCGGCTCGAGTTCGCCGCCGGCGTCCGCTACACCTCCGACCAGAAGACCACCGGCTTCAGCTCCTCGGTGCTGAACGGACGGTCCATCGCCGGCGGCCTGCTGGCTGTCGTCCAGCTGGGCACTCAGGCCCGAGCGCTCGCCGCCCAGGGCACGCCCGCAGCCCTCGCTCAGGCCCAGGCCCTGAACGCCACGATCAACGGTCTGGTGACCGCGCTCGCCACGCCCGGCGCGGTCAACTTCCCGGCCTCCGTCATTCCTGTCTTCGGCCTGACCTTCCAGCCGACGGCCAACAACGGCGACGTCACCACGCGCGATCTGGATGACGACGGACTGACCTATCGTCTGACCGGCCGCTACGCGCTCAGCGACGACGCCAGCCTGTACGCCACCTATGCCCGTGGCCGCCGGCCCGCCGTCCTCGCCGTCACGGTTCCGACCATCCCCTACGGCGCGCCCGTCTTCACCGAGGTGCCGGCCGAGACGGTCGACAGCTATGAGACCGGTTTCAAGACGGTGCTGAACGACGGCCGCATCCGCCTGGACGGCGCGGTCTATTTCTACAGCTACGAAAATTTCCAGACCACGGAACAGGTCGGCACCCAGTTCATCACCACCAACGCCGGCGAGGCCGAGGCCTATGGGTTCGAAAGCCAGGCCTCCTGGGCCGCCACCGACTGGCTCGATCTGTTCTCGACCTATGCCTACAACCACGCCCGCTTCAAGACCGGCGCGCGGGACGGGAACAGCTTCCGTCTGGCACCCGACCACCGCTATTCGATCGGGGCCCTGGCGACCCTGGCCGTCAGCGGCGGCGCGATCGAGGTGCAGCCGACCTACAGCTGGCAGTCGCGGGTCTTCTTCGACGACAACAACGACCGCACCAGCCTGCAGACTACCGGCTTCGTGCCCGACGTCCTCGTGGACGAGGTTCAGGACGGCTACGGCCTGTTGAACCTACGCGTCCGCTACGTGCCCACCGGGGCGAACTGGGAGGTCGAGGCTTTCGGCGACAACCTGACGGATGAAGCCTTCCTCAAGGACGCGGGCAACACCGGCGACAGCCTGGGTCTGCCGACCTTCATCGCCGGCGAGCCCCTGACCTACGGCGTCAACCTGACCATCCGCTACTGATCTTCGACTGCGCTTAAGGGATCCGACCATGATCATCGACCGTCGCGGCCTTCTGGGCGGGATCGGGGCCGGCGCCGCCGTCGTCTCCGGACCGGCCTTCGCCTCTTCGCCCCACCAGGCCGCGACCGTCGCCTTCCTGCACGGAGTCGCCTCCGGCGATCCCGACAGCCGGTCGGCCGTGTTCTGGACCCGCGTCACCCCGGGCGACGCCTCGGGGGCCGACATCGAGGTGACGCTGGAGGTCGCGCGCGACGCCGGCTTCACCGACATTGTCCGCACCTCGAGCGGTCTGCGCGCCCGCGCCGCCCGCGATTTCACGGTCAAGCACGACCTGGACGGCCAGGGCCTCGAGCCGGGAACGGAGTATGTCTATCGCTTCAAGGCGGGCGACGTCGTCTCGCCCACGGGCCGGGTCCGCACCCTGCCCGAGGGCGCCACGCCCGACGTCGTCCTGGCCGTCGCCTCGTGCCAGCTCTATCCGGGCGGCCTGTTCAACGCGTACGACGCCATGTCCAAGCTGGAGCGGCTCGACGCCGTCATCCACCTCGGCGACTACATCTATGAGTATGGCGCGCGCGAGAGCGACTACGGCGGCGCGACGGGGGCCCAGCTCAGCCGCCTGCACCAGCCGCCGCGCGAGATCGTCACGCTCGAGGACTACCGGCTGCGTCACGCCCAGTACAAGTCCGACCCGGACCTGCAGGCCGCCCACGCCCGCGCCGCCTTCATCTGCGTCTGGGACGACCACGAGGTCGCCAACGACGCCTGGTCCATGGGGGCCGAGAACCATACGGACGCCACCGAGGGGGCCTTCGCCGACCGCAAGGCCACGGCCCTGCGCGCCTATTTCGAATGGATGCCGATCCGCGAGCCCAGGGCCGGCCTGACGCCGGACGCCATCTATCGCAGCTTCGATTTCGGCGACCTGGCCACCCTGGCCATGGTCGAGACCCGGCTGGTCGCGCGCCAGAAACAGCTCGACTACGCCACCGACATGCCGATGGTCGACGGCAAGCCCGACCTCGAGGCCTTTGGGGCCCTGCTGAACGACCCGGACCGCGACCTGCTGGGCGACCCCCAGCGCGACTGGATCCAGCGCACCCTGGCCGCCTCCAAGGCCGCCGGCCGTCCGTGGCAGGTGATCGGCAACCAGGTGGTCATGGCCCGGGTCAAGGGGCCCGACGTGACCAAGATCGCCTCCCCGGCCCAGATCGAGGGCCTGCTGGCCGGTCTGCCGGAGGACGTCCGCGCGGGCGTCGGACAGATGATCCAGCTCTATACCCTGGGCGTCCCCTTCGGCCTCGACAGCTGGGACGGCTATCCGGCTGGCCGCGAGCGCCTGTACCAGGCCTTCAAGGCCGCCGAGGTCCAGCCCATCGTCCTGGCCGGCGACAGCCATGCCTTCTGGGTCAACGAGCTGAAGGACGCCGCCGGCGCGCGCCGCGCGGTCGAGTTCGGCACCAGCGGCATCACCAGCCCCTCGCCCGGCGACGCCGTCGCTCCCCTGCCCCTGGGTCCCCTGCTCAGCGCCAACAACGACGAGGTCGTCTTCTGCGACCAGACGGGAAAGGGCTATATCCTGCTGACCCTGACGCCCGACACCGCCGAGGCCAGGCTGCAGACCGTCTCCACCATCCTGGCCAAGCCCTATACGGCGGCCACGGGCTCGACCTGGACCGTGAAGCGGGACGGCGATGGGATCACGGCACCGGTGCGGAGCTAGTCCTTCCCCCGCGCTTGCGGGGGAAGGACTAGCGCTCCGCCCTGCCCCCATCCCGCATCGCCTCATAGCCGTCGCGCACCGCCTCGCGCGGCTGGTCCGCCCCAAGCTGCGAGATCTGCTCGACCCAGACATCGGCCAGCCGCCGGACCGTCGTCGTGACCCAGCCCGGAGCCTGCTGCCGCGACCAGTTCTGGATCGAGACCGCATTGAAGATCAGCAGAAAGCCCGTCGCGATCACGATCGTCCGGCTGGCCCAGCGCCGGTCGCGGGCCGACAGGCCCTCGTCGTCCGTCGGCGGCCCCGGCGGGAAGGCGAACCGGCCCAGGGCGATCAGCGGCTGGGCGATCAGGGCACCCGTCTGAGACCGAGGCGCTTCCGTGATCGGCCGATCGTGCGCATCGGCGGCCGCGATCCAGTCGCCCGGCGGATCGGCCGGCACCTGTTCGCGAAGGGGCTCTACCGGCGCTGGTCGTGGAGGCGGGAACGGTGACCCCGCAGGCGCAAAGGGGAACGGCGCCAGCGGTATCTCGGGATCGTCGGGACGGTCGGTCATCGGCTCGCCTCCGTCAGAACTGGAAATAGATGAAGGGGGCCACGCCGTCCGGCCGCACCGCCTCGACCAGCAGGATGGCCGCACCGACCAGCAGCCCCATGGTCAGGGACGGTGCCGGCGTCAGCCAGGTCGCCACGCCCTCCACGGCCCGCGGCGGCAGGACATGCATGGCCAGCCCGCCGACGATCAGCACCAGCAGGAAGGGCGTCACCAGGGTTGCCGCCTCGAACCGGCCGAGACCGGCCAAGACTTCGATCGCCATCGGGAACGTCTCGGACCGGAACAGGATCCAGCCCAGGCAGACGATGTGGAAGGTCACGAGCGTCCCGATCCATATCGGTACGCGCCTTTCACTTCCCATCACCGCCCGGCCCAGCCGCTCGACCGCCTGCACCGCGCCGTGCAGCGCGCCCCAGGCCACGAAGGTCCAGGCCGCCCCGTGCCACAGCCCGCCCAGCAGCATGGTGATGAAGACGTTCAGGCACGACCGCGCCAGCCCCTTCCGCCCCCCGCCCAGCGGCACATACAGATAGTCCCGTAGCCAGCTGGACAGGCTGATGTGCCAGCGCCGCCAGAAATCCTGCATCGACGACGCCCGGTAGGGCTGGTCGAAATTCCTCGGAAACGAATAGCCCAGCAGGGCCGCGATCCCGATCGCCATGTCCGAATAGGCCGAGAAGTCGCAATAGATCTGAACCGCATAGCCATAGACCGCCGCCATCAGGTCCAGCGCCCCATAGGCGGCCGGATCGAAGAACACCGGGTCGACCAGCCGCACCGACAGCTCCGAGGCGATCACCGTCTTCTTGAACAGCCCCCAGACGATCAGCAGCAGGCCGTGCGCCGCCATCTCGCGCGTGAGCCGGGGCACGCGGTCGAACTGGGGCAGCAGGTCCGAGGCCCGCACGATCGGCCCCGCCACCAGATGCGGGAAGAAGCTCATCAGCAGCATGACGTCCAGCAGGCTGCGCGCCAGCGGCGTCTTTCCCCGATAGACGTCCACGACATAGGAGATGCCCTGGAAGGTGAAGAAGGAGATGCCCACCGGCAGCACGATCTGCAGCAGCGGCAGGTCGCGCTCCCACCCGACCCGGGCCAGCAGCTCTCCCGCCTGTTCCACGAAGAAGCCGTAGTATTTGAAGAAGCCCAGGATCAGCAGGTTCGCCGCCACGCCCAGCCCGACCAGCAAGCGGCGCCGACGGTCCTGGTCCGACCGCGCGATCAGCACCGCCACGCCCCAGTTCAGCACCGCCGAGGCGATCAGCAGGGCGACGAACCGCCAGTCCCACTGGGCGTAGAAGAACCAGCTCGCCAGAAGCAGGAACAGCTTCCGCCGCCCGTTCTCCCGGTCCAGCGACCAGGCGGTGAAATAGACGAACAGGAAGAAGACGCCGAAGGCCAGGGTCGGAAACAGCATCTCAGCCCCCCCGCCGGGCGTAGGCCGTCATCAGGTCGGCGAACAGCAGGCCGCCGATCCAGTCCCCGCCGTCGCGGGTGAAATGCACGCCGTCGCCGCGCATCAGGGGCGTCTCCCCCTGCGCCAGGGCGAAGGCCGAACAGTCTCCGCCCATCCGCCCCTTCCAGTCCCAGAAGGCCACCCTTTCCGAGGCCGCGACCCGGTGCTGCACCTCGCGCACCACCGCCAGCCCGGCCGGGGCCGTCCAGCGACGCTCCAGATCGCCCGGACAGGTCCCCTCGCCGGCCCCGCGCAGGGCCTCGGGCGCCCCGAGGATCAGGAGGGACGCGCCGGGCGCGGCCTGACGCACGCGCTCGACCTGCGCCCGCAGCAGGGCCTCGTAGGCCACCGCGTCCAGCCCGTCGTCGAACCCGTCATTGGTCCCATAGGCGAGGACGACCAGGTCGGGCGCCGGCGCGTCGGGCGACAGCAGCGGCGCGCGGGCGGCCAGGTCGCGCAGCGTCACCCCGACCAGGCCGTAGGAACTCAGCTCGATGGCGCGGCGCTCGAACCGCCCGCGCAGCCGCCACAGGAAGGCGGCCTCGATGTCCCCGGCGGCGGTATGGCTGTCGCCGAACTGGACGATCCGCACCGGGGGCCCCGGTCGGTCCAGGGCGGTGAAGAAGGACGCCAGGCCCTGCGGCTGGCACAGGCCGTCCGGACAGAGGGCGCTGACCGGCGACGCCAGGGGGGCATAGGGCCGCTCCTGGGCCGGACTGGCGGCCGCGAGGACCCCCAGGCTCCCCATCATCAGGACGGTCCGGATCACGCCCCGGCGGCGGGGGCGGCGGCGGCCAGGCCGGCGTCGCGCTTCAGCCGCGCGGCCACCGGCTCGGCCAGCCGCAGATAGCCGGCCATCGACATGTGAATCCCGTCGTTGGCCCGCATCAGCCGCCGCCGCCCGGTGCCGCTCTCGGGCAGATAGGCCTGATAGTCGCCGGCCGCGTTCTCGGTCGCGGTCTCGGTCTCGATCCACGGCACGCCCAGCGCCGCCATCCGCGCCGAGACCACCTGGTTGATCAGCACCATCTTGGCGTCGAACCCGTCCCGCTTCATGCGCGGCAGGCCGACCCAGTAGACGGCGACGCCGCGCCCGCGCAGCAGGGTGACCAGGTCGTCGACACGCCGGGCATAGGCGGCCTTCCAGCCCTCGGTGCCGAAATCGTGGATCGTGCCGTCCAGGCTGATGGGCTGGGCGTCGTTGGTGCCGAACAGGATCACCGCCACATCGACCGGCTGCTCGGCGATCTGGCGCGTCGTCTTGGCCTGGATGTCCACATAGTCGTAGCGCGACAGGCCGGTGGAGACCTCGCTGAACTTGGTCACGGTGACGCCCGGCCGCCCGTCCAGGTCGCGATAGAGCGCCGTCCACAGACCGTCGGCCATGGAGTCGCCGAACACGCCCACGCGAAGGCCGCCCTGTTCGACCTTCTGCTGCAGAGGCGTCGGGGCCGGCAGGACGGGCACGGGCGGGAGCGCGGCCGCCATGGCGCTGGGCGCGACCGGCGCGCGCCCCGCCGAGGCATTGGCGCTGCCGCCCAGCATCAGGGTCGGATGACGCAGCCAGTCGCGACCGTCCGGCGTCAGGATCAGTCCGATCCCGATGCCCACGACCAACGCGGCTGTCACGGCATTGATGCCCGCCCTCACTGTTGCAGTCCCCCGACGCCACCGACCCGTGGTCTATAGCCCGGACCGACCGCGTCCCGCCATGGCACACGCGCCACGCGCGAGGGAAAACGTTAACGCAGTTCGGTGATCGACAGCTCGGCCGCCACGCTGTCGCCGTCGTACGCCCCGACCCAGACGTCGTAGACGCCGGACGCCGGACGCTGGAAGGTCAGCTCCGCATCGCTGCCCCCGCCGGAATCGTCGTCGCAGTGCCATTCGCCGTCCGGTCCATTGACCACCAGGGTCACGTCGCCGTCCGAGGTCGCCCGGATCGTCAGCGGCAGGCTGCCGGCCTCGAAGGTCAGCTGGAAATCGGGAGCCGTGGCGATCGTGCCGGCGCACGCGTCGTCGACCGCGGAGGCATTCAGACTGCCTCCGGCCAGCACGTCGACCCGATAGGGATCGTTCTTGAACCCGGTGCTCAGGCGGATCTCGCCATAGGCCGCCGTCGCGCTGGCGTCCGGATGACCGTCGCCGGACGCGGCGCTTCCGGCGCCGTCGCGGCCGAGCTCGGTCACGAACAGTTCGGCCGACCCGCTGTCGCCGCCGAACGCCCCCACCCAGACGTCGTAGGTGCCCGAACGAGGCCGCGCATAGGTCACTTCCGGGTCGGTGCCGCCGCCCGAATCGTCGTCGCAGGTCCAGTCTCCGTCGGGCCCGTTGATGACCAGGGTGGTGTCCACGCTGGCATCGACCCCGAAGGTCAACGGCAGGCTGTCGGCCTCATAGGTCACCTCGAAATCGGGTGCGGACGCCACCATGCCGGTGCAGCCGCTGGAGATCGAGGCCGCGTCGATGGTGCCTCCGGAGGTGACCGTGACGCGATAGGGGTCGTTGGCGAACCCCGAGCTCAGCTCGATCTCGCCATAGGTCGCCGTCGCCGAGGCATCGACCTGTTGGGCCCGGGCCGCCGGTGCGACGGCTCCCAGACAGACCGCCGCCGCGCCACCCAGTATCCACATCCGCGTCATGAATCGCCTCCCCCGGACCTTCCGTCCCTGGGCGCACCAGATATCAACGGCTGGTCAAAGACAACCGTCTGGGATCACGGCCTTGGGGATGGTCAGCCGCGCGCGGTGATGGCGGCGGTCGCCAGATAGCCCCCGGTCGCCGCCGCCAGGGTGAGGACCGTGCCCCAGATCAGGTCGATGATCGTCAGCTTCCACTGCCACACGGCCAGCGTCGCCTGGTTGGTCAGGTCGTAGGTGGCATAGGCGACGAAACCCAGCACGGCCCCGTTCAGCGCCGCGCGCGTCCACGCCCCCTCGCGCAGCGCCGGCTGGACCGCCAGGAAGACCACCCCGCCGATATAGATCAGATAGAACAGCACGGCCGCGCCCATGTCGGGCTTGGGGGCCATGATCGGCCCCAGAACCGGCTTGTACAGCCGGTCCGTCATGGTCGACAGCCAGACGAAGTCGACCGCCGCGAACGACAGGCCGGTCGCCACATAGGCGATGATCCATTTCAGCATGGGTCGGCTCCTTCAGACAGGTTTCAGGCGATAGTGGGTGACGGCCCAGGTCCGGCCCTCGTCGTTGCCGAACAGGCCGGCCGTGGCGAGGTAGAACCGCCGCCAGCGCCGCACCCACAGCCGGGCGTTCTCGGCTCCATAGGTCTCGCGCATCAGGGCCATCACGCGTTCCGGCTCGGCATCCATCCGCGCCAGCCAGTCCTCGGCCGTGCGGGCGTAGTTGCCGCCGTTCCAGGTCCACTGCCGCTCCACCGCGAACAGGTCGGGGAACTGGTGCATCAGGGCCTGGCTGGGCATGACCCCGCCGGTGAAGAAATGCTGGGCGATGAAGTCGCCGTTGTCGGTGTGATCGAACCGGTAAGGGGCCTCGCGGTGGGTGAAGACATGGACGAACATCCGCCCGTCTGGCTTCAGCCAGCCCCGCGCCCGGGTCAGCAGGGCGCGCCAGTTGGCCATGTGCTCGAACATCTCGACCGACACGATCCGGTCCCAGGTCCCCGCGCCCTGGGCCTCGAAATCGTTCATGTCGCAGGTGATGACGGTCAGGTTGGTTAGGCCCCGCGCCCGGGCCTGGTCCTCGATGTGACCGCGCTGCCCGTGGCTGTTCGACACCGCCGTGATGCGGCTGTTCGGATAGCGCTCGGCCATCCACAGCGACAGCGAGCCCCAGCCGCAGCCCAGCTCCAGCACGTTTTGCCCATCGACCAATCCGGCGTTCGCGCAGGTCTCGGCCAGGGCCTTGTCCTCGGCCTGGTCCAGGGTCTCGGCCCCGTCGCCATACAGGCAGCACGAGTATTTCAGCCGCGCCCCCAGGCAGATGCGGAAGAATTCGGGCGGCAGCTCATAGTGCTGGTCGTTGGCCGCGTCGGTGTGCTCGGCGATCGCGCGCTCGGCCATCGCGCGCGCGAAGGCGGCACTGTCGTGCGGACCGTCGCGATCCAGTTTCTTGCGCGCCTCGGTCACCAGGCTGGCGATCGCGCGCCGGGTGATGAAGTCCGGAAAGGGGGCGTCCTGCAGCTGGCGAATGGCGACATTGGCGACGTTCATGCGACGATCCTGACGTTGCGCGGGCGGGAACGGCCGCTTACGCCTGTCCAAGGTGTAACGGCTACGCTGGCGAAGACCACCCAGCTACGCGGCTGGGGGCGCGACGGATGATCTCATCCGTCGCCGATCTGGGTCCGTAGCTTCGCCGTTCCACCGCAGACCGTCTGGAGATCTCATGAGCGCCCATCTCGTCGCCTCGACCGACCATCCGGTGGCCCGGCGGCGCATCGCGGTCGTCGGCGCGGGCATCGCCGGCCTGTCCTGCGCCTGGCTGATGTCGAAGACGCACGACGTGACCCTGTACGAGGCCGACGAGCGGATCGGCGGCCATTCCAACACGGTGGAGGCCCCCAGCCCCTCCGCCCCCGTGGCGGTCGACACGGGGTTCATCGTCTATAACGAGGCCAACTATCCGAACCTGAAGGCGATGTTCGAACGCCTGTCGGTGCCGACCAAGGCCGCCCACATGTCCTTCGCCGTGTCGCTGGACGACGGCGCGTTCGAATACTCCAGCCACGGCATCGCCGCCCTGTTCGCCCAGAAGCGCAACTGCGCCAGTCCGAAATTCTGGGGCATGATCGGCGACCTGCTGCGGTTCCAGAAACAGGCCCCCAAGGACCTGGCCGAGATGGACCGGTCGGGCGAGACCCTGGACAAATATCTGGCGCGCAAGGGCTATGGGCGCCTGTTCCGCGACGCCCACCTGCTGCCCCAGGCCGCCGCCATCTGGTCCTCGACCCTGGATCAGATGACCGGCTATCCGGCCGCCTCCTTCGTGCGGTTCTACATGAACCACAATCTGCTGACCTATGACCTGAAGCCGACCTGGCGCACGGTGGACGGCGGCAGCCGGGCCTACGTCCGCCGCCTGCACGCCGATTTCGCCGGCCGGACGGTCCTGAACGCGGGGGTGGTCGGGGTGACCCGCGACGCCACGGGAGCCGGCCTGCGGTTCGCCGACGGACGCAGCGAACGGTTCGACGCCGTGGTCCTGGCCACCCATTCCGACCAGGCCCTGCGGCTGCTGGACCGGCCCAGCGCCGACGAGCACCGCCTGCTGGGCGCGATCCGCTATCGCCCCAACCGCGCCGTCCTGCACCGCGACGCCGGCCTGATGCCGAATCGGCGCAAGGCCTGGGCCGCCTGGACCCATAAGGGCTATTCCGACCGCGCGGGCGAAGGCGGCGTCACCTACTGGATGAACGAGCTGCAGTCCCTGCCCGGGCCGCCCCTGTTTGTCAGCCTGAACCCCGCCACCGACCCGGATCCGGCCCTCGTGATCGGCGAATGGGCCTATGAACACCCGGTCTTCGACACCGCCGCCGTCCGGGCACAGTCGGAGCTCTGGTCGCTCCAGGGCCGGGCCGGCGTCTGGTTCGCCGGAGCCTGGTTCGGCTCGGGCTTTCACGAGGACGGGCTGCAGGCCGGGCTGGCCGTGGCGGAACAGCTGGGCGGCGTCCGCCGGCCCTGGTCGGTTGAGAACGAGAGCGGGCGGATCGTGCTTGGCGCACCAGGTGCGCTGTCCGAGGCGGCGTGACGGCGGGCCAACAATCCTCCCCCGCGCAGCGGGGGTCGACGCAGGCGCGGCGAAGCCGTGTCCAGGAGGGGACCGCGCCAAGCGTGGTGGAGGGGGCGGACGCACGCACCGCGTCTGGGGTCGCCCCCTCCACCGCTTCGCGGTCCCCCTCCCCCGTTTCGCTGCGCTTCTCGGGGGAGGATCCATCCGCCCTCTACGTCGGCGAGGTCGTCCATCACCGCGTCCACGGCTTTCGCCACACCCTGCGCTACCGCCTCTTCATGCTGCTGCTCGACATCGACACGGCCGAGGACGCCATCCGCCCCCTGCGCTGGCTGACCCACGGCCGCTTCGGCCTGATGAGCTGGCGCGCCCGCGACCACGGCGACCGCTCCGCCACCCCGCTGCGCCAGCAGGTCGAGACCCATCTGGCCGCTGCGGGCATCGATCTCGCCGGAGGCCGGATCGACCTGCTCTGCATGCCCCGTATTCTCGGCTACGGCTTCAACCCCCTGGCCGTCTATTTCTGCCACCGCCCCGACGGGACCCTTGCCGCCCTGCTCTATGAGGTGACCAACACCTTCCACGAGCGGCATAGCTATCTCGTCGCCGTCCCGGCCGACGCGCCCCCCGGCCCGACCCGCCAGACGACCGACAAGACCTTCTTCGTCTCGCCGTTCATGGACATGGACCTGACCTACGACTTCACCGTCCACGCCCCGGGCCAGGCCGTGTCCGTGGTCGTCGCCGTTCGCCGCGGCGACACGCCCATCCTGACCGCCGCCTTCGCCGGGGACCGCCGTCCCCTCACCGACCGCGCCCTGCTCCGTGCCTGGCTCCGCCATCCCCTCCTGACCTGGAAAGTCATCGCCGGCATCCACTGGGAGGCGCTGCGCGGCCTGCTCAAGGGGGCGCGCTATCGGCACCGGGACCGCCCCCCGGTCGCGCCCGTCACGCTCGGTCAGTCCCGCTGATCGCCAGCGACGATCTTGCGGACCGTCTTGGTCGTCCCCAGATCGCGGTTCGCCGACGGGGAGCAGGCGAACAGGTCGGACAGGTCGGACGGGTCGGACGGGTCGGACCCCTTTTTTCTGGCGAACCGACCGCAAACCCGCGCATCTTGCCGAACCGACAGCCGCCCCCTATTCAGCGGGCGACGCCGCGATATTCATTAGACGGTGAAAAGGGGATGCGATGCGCAAGATCTACGCCGACGCCACGGCCGCGCTCGAGGGGCTGACCTTCGACGGCATGACGGTGATGTCCGGGGGCTTCGGCCTGTGCGGCATCCCCGAGAACCTGATCGCCGGTCTCAAGGCCTCCGGCGTCAAGGGCCTGACCGTCATCTCCAACAATGCGGGCGTCGACGGCTTCGGCCTGGGCCAGCTGCTGGAGACCCACCAGATCGCCAAGATGATCTCGTCCTACGTCGGCGAGAACAAGGAGTTCGAACGCCAGTACCTGGCCGGCGAGCTGCAACTGGAATTCAACCCCCAGGGCACCCTGGCCGAGCGCATCCGCGCGGGCGGCGCGGGCATTCCCGCCTTCTTCACCGCCACCGGCGTCGGCACCCTGGTCGCCGAGGGCAAGGAGGTGCGCACCTTCGACGGCCGCGACTATGTGATGGAGACCGGCCTGGTCGCCGACCTGGCCATCGTCAAGGCCTGGAAGGCCGACGAACGCGGCAACCTCGTCTTCCGCAAGACCGCCCGCAACTTCAATCCGATGATGGCCACGGCCGGCAAGGTCACCGTGGTCGAGGTCGAGGAGATCGTGCCGACCGGATCCCTGGACCCCGACGCCATCCACACCCCCGGCATCTACGTCGACCGCCTGTTCGCCGGCACGTTCGAGAAGCGCATCGAACAGCGCACCGTGCGCCAGCGCGCGGACGCCTAGGATGTCGTCCGAACGCGCCGACCGGGGCGCGGCCTATATGGCGACGCTCGATTCGGGTCTTGAGGACGCCCTGCGCAAGGGCATGGCCCCGATCGCCCCCGACTTCGCCGACATGATGGTCCAGTTCGGCTATGGCGAGATGATGAGCCGGCCGGGCCTGGATCCCCGCGCGCGCCAGCTGGTCACGATCGGAGCCCTGACGGCGCTGGGTCACCCCGTCGATCAGCTGAAGGGCCATATCAACGGCGCCCTCAGCGTCGGCGTCACCCCGGCCGAGATCGTCGAGGCCATCATGCAGGTGGCCCTTTATGCCGGCTTCCCCGCAGCCACCAACGGCCTGCGCATCGCCAAGCGCGTCTTCGCCGACCGGGGCGTCAGCCCCCTGCCCCCTTCCGGAGAAACCTGATGCCCCGCACCCGCGACCAGCTCGCCGCCCGCGCCGCCCGCGAGCTCCAGGACGGCTTCTATGTGAACCTCGGCATCGGCATTCCGACCCTGGTCGCCAACTACATCCCCGAGGGCATGGAGGTCACCCTCCAGTCCGAGAACGGCATGCTCGGCATGGGTCCCTTCCCCTATGACGAGGACGTCGATCCCGACCTGATCAACGCCGGCAAACAGACCATCACCGCGATCCCCGAGAGCAGCTATTTCTCCTCCGCCGACAGTTTCGGCATGATCCGGGGTGGCCACATCAACCTGTCCATCCTGGGGGCCATGGAGGTGGCCGAGAACGGCGACATCGCCAACTGGATGATCCCCGGCAAGCTGGTGAAGGGCATGGGCGGGGCCATGGACCTGGTGGCCGGCGTCAAGCGCGTCGTCGTCGTCATGGAGCACGCCAATAAGCACGGCCAGTCCAAGGTCCTGAAGGCCTGCACCCTGCCCCTCACGGGGGCCGGCGTGGTCAGCCGCATCATCACCGACCTGGCCGTCTTCGACGTCAAGGCGGACGGGACCGGCCTGGAGCTGGTCGAACTGGCCGAGGGCGTGACCCTGGACGAGGTGGCCGCCAAGACCGAGGCCAGCTACACCGTTTCGCAAATGCTGGAAGCGGCGCCATAGTGACCCCCGTTACCGGACCCGCCAGAGGTCCGGACGAGGGAGCGCAAGGCGATGATGGGTGCAGGGGATCCGTCGCGGGACAGGCTGGAGACCGTCGAGGGTCCGCCGGACCCGGTCCCTTCCCCGTCGGAGGCAGCGAAGCTCCGGGCGGCGGACCGGGGCGGAGCGGAGCTCACCGCTCTGTCGGCCCAGGCGCTGTCGCTGGCGGGGGCCTGCGGCCTGCGTGACCTGCAGACGCATCTGGGCCAGCTGGAGGGGCGTCTGGCGGCGCTAGACCCCGCGTCCCTGATCCCGCGCCAAGGTCTTGCCGGCCTGTTCGACAGCCGGTCCCGGCGTGCGAAGGCCTTCCGCGACGCCTATCGCGCCAGCGCCGGCCGGATGTCCGAGCTCGCCGACGCCCTTTCGCGGGGAGCGGGGGCCCTCACCGCGCGACACGAGGCCCTGAGCGGGCTCTGGACGGCGCTGCGGGACGCGGTCACGGCGAGCGCTCCGCCTCCGGCCGCAGTTCTGGTCGTGCCGGACCGGCCAGACCCTCTGGACGACCATCCGGGGAACGGAGACGCGCCCACCGAGCGTCAGATCGCCCTGAGCCGGATGGCGGACCTGCGCGCGGCGCGAAACGCGGAGCACGTGCTCCCAGGCCAACTGCTCGAGGTCCGGGACGGGGTGCTGGCGTGGCAGGCCGAATGGGACGACGCCCTGGGTCTGACGGCGCGCGGGGCGCGCACGCGTCGACCGGACGCAGTCCGTCTGGAGACGGCCCGATCGACCCTGCTCGACCGCCTGGCCCGGGCGAATGCAGGGCTGGACGAAGGCCTGCGGCGAAAGGACGAGTTGGCGCGGCGCGCGGCGGCGCGGTTCAGCCCCGCCTACCGTCGTCCCTCAGACAGCCAGGGTACCGAGGCCGGGGACGAGACGAAGGATGGTACCGCCTCTCAGGCTTGAACTGAGGACCTCCGGTTCCACAAACCGGCGCTCTAACCAACTGAGCTAAGGCGGCGCAGCGACCCGTGGGCAGCGCGAGGGGCGTTCTCTAGCGGTCCTGATCGGGGCGATCAAGACCGCATTCGGGACGATCAGACCGACCCGACGAAAAACGCCCCGGGGTTTCCCCCGGGGCGCTTTCCTGACGTTTGACAGAGCCCAGGGCCTAGTCCGGCAGATTGAACCGGACCGTGAACCGAACCTGTCCACCGGTCGCCACACCGTCGACCGAGCGGGGCGACAGGCGAGCGCTGCGGGCGGCGGCCACGGCGGCGCGGCCGAAGCCAGCCCCCGCGGGGTTCTCGCTGACGATCGAGCAACCGGTCACCGAGCCGTTGGCCTGGACCTGGCAGCTCAGATCGGCGCTGCCGGAGATGCCACGCTCAAGCGCGCGGTCCGGATACGTCGGCGAAGGCGTGCGCGACCAGGTCGGGTTGGTGATCACCGGCGGACGAACGGGCGCCGGAGGGGCCGGCGGAGGCGGAGGACCAGGGACGATCACGGGCGGGCCCGTATAGACCTGGCGGTCTTCCTTCTTCGTCGGCTCGATCGGCAGGGTGATCGGCGGCGGCGGAGCCTGGGTGTTGATCACCGGCGGACGCACCTGCAGCTTGGGCGGCGGGGGCGTGTCCGGCGGCGGCGGAGGCGGCGGCGGCGGCGGGGGCGGCGGGATCGGCTCAATGATCTCGACATCCACGGCGTCGTCGACGAACTCGATCTTCTTCAGCTCGAAACGGGTCTGCTGGATCCAGAAGAACAGGATCGCGAACAGGACCGAGACGACGCCGAGGACGATGATCCAGGTGACCGGCGAGACCTTGGTGCGCGGCGCGTCATAACGACTGCGGTGATATTCGACGGGTGTATCGCTCATGTGATTTCCCGTCCCTACGCCGGAGCTTTGTCTTCGCCGACAAGCGCGACGCTGTAGAAGCCCGCATCCTGTAGCGCGTTCATCGCCTGCATGAAGTCACCGTATCGCGTCTGCTGGTCCGCACGGATGAAGATGCGTTCCTTGGACGGATCACGGCGACCGATCATCGTGGATAGTTCGGCACCGAGACTATCGAAACTGGTCTCACCGTCTCCGATGAAGACCCGCCCGTCCTGCTGAACCGAGATGAACACCGGCTTGGGCGGGTTCTCGGCAGGCGGGGCGAGCGCGACGGGAAGTTTCACCACCACCGACACAGTGGCGACCGAAGACGCCACCATGAAGATGATCAGCAGGACGAGCATGATATCAACGAAAGGCGTGACGTTGATATCAGCCGTCTGCTCGACTTGGTACTTACCGCCGCCTGAACCTCCGAGTTTGGCGGCCATCTGGCTTAAGCTCCCTTGTCGAGCTGACGCGAGATGCTGTTCAGCAGTTCAGCGGCGAAGCCATCCGAACGGGTGCCGTAGGCCGAGATGCGGGTGTTGAAGTAGTTGTAGAACACCACGGCGGGGATGGCGGCGAACAGGCCGATACCCGTGGCCAGCAGCGCCTCGGCGATACCGGGGGCGACGGACGCCAGGTTGGTGGTGTTGGATTCCACGATCCCGATGAACGAGTTCATGATGCCGTAAACCGTACCGAACAGACCCACGAACGGACCGGTCGAACCGACCGAGGCGAGGAACTGCTGGCCACCCGACAGACGCGAGGCCAGACCGGCCTGCACGGCCGAGACGGCTTGCTGGGCACGAAACAGAGCCGAGTCCTGGTGGTCGCCGGTGACCGAGAGGCCGGCCTGGCGGGACAGTTCGATTTCTTCGGTGGCGGCGGCGGCCATGTCGGCCAGCGGGTTGCCGTCGTAGTCGTCCGAGGTCGCGACCTTACGCATGTCGGCGATCGTGCGGGCGCCGCGGAACTCTTCCAGGAAGCGGTCCGTCTTGCGGTTCAGGCTGCCGTACTCGAGCAGCTTGATGATCAGCAGGGCCCAGGAGAAGACCGAGGCCAGAAGCAGGCCGATCATGACGACCTTAACGACCGGGGTGGCTTCCATGAACATGGAGACCGGGGTGATCCCACCGCTGTGACCGGCGCCTTCTTCAGCCGGAGCGGCTTCATCGACGACGGGAGCGGGAGCGACGGCGGCATCGGCAGCCGGGGCAGTCGTTGCGGCCGGAGCGGCAGCGTCGGCCGTCGGAGCTGGCGTCTGGGCCAGAGCCGGCGAGCTTGCCATCAGGACGGCAGCGCCGGCCAGGGCGAGAAGAATGTTGGTCTTTTGCATGTGTCGCCAGTTCCTGCTTTTTGGTCTGACTCGTGGAACCCTAGACCTGCAACGCGTCAGAACGCTGCAGCTCCTGATGAAATTCGGTTGTATCCCGCCTTGGGCCTGATGGGCCCGACAGCGGAACGCCTTCTGTCGCGTCCGGTTGCCGGAACGGCCCCCTCGGCGGTTGGTCGTACGAACGCCGGACGAGATTCCGGCAAACGTCAGACCGATCACGCCAAGAAAGCGCTCAAGCTCCTTTGGCGAACCCATACATGAGCGTCAAGGGCGCAAGGGTGCTTTTCGCCCCGTGGGCGAGCGATGGGGAGAAAACTCGCAATGTCGTACCACTGCTGCATTTCGCCGTTAGATTGACCGACCCCAAAGCGTGACCTTGGCAGTCGAAGCCTTACGCAGGGGAAAGGTGGTGCCTGGGGGCGGATTCGAACCACCGACACGCGGATTTTCAATCCGCTGCTCTACCAACTGAGCTACCCAGGCGCACGCATCGAAATGCGGGAGCGGGGTCTATAGGCGAGCCGAAACGGGGTGTCCAGCCGGGATCAGTCGTCGTTTTCAGGATCGGCATCGGGCAGGCCCTCGCCGGTGTCCGGCAGGACATAGGCCCCCACCAGCCAGCGCTGCAGGTCCAGGTCGGCGCATCGCTTCGAGCAGAACGGCTTATAGGCTTCCACCGTGGGGTTCCGGCGGCAGATCGGACAGGTCGCCATGGCGGTCAGTCTCTTTCGACAAGGGTTTGGTCCGGCGGGAGGCCGGGATCCGCCTGCAGAGCGGCGCGCGGGCCCAGCCGCGCGACCAGGGGCCCGGCGGCCTCGACGACGTCGGGCGCGCAGCGGATCCGGATCCGGGGCGAGGCCGTGTCCGACAGCAAGGCCAGCCGCAGCGCGCGGGTCGCGTCCAGGGCACGGGTCGCCAGGGTTCTGCGCCCCCGCCCGTCCAGGAGCAGATCCTCGACCGGTCTGGCACGCCAGGGCAAGGCCAGCTGCAGGACCGCGAATCGGCTCACCGGACCCAGGGTCACGTCCGCGCCGAATGCCGCCTTCGCCATATCCGCCACGACCTTCGGGTCCAGGGCCGTGCCCACCAGATCGACGGCCACCAGACCGCCCCAGCTCTTCAGGGCGATCAACCGAGCCGCCTGGCGCAGGCCTTCGCGATTCGCCCGCTCCCGCCCCTTGCGGGGATCGCGACCCGGGAGGTGGGCATAGTCGATATCGACGGCGATCAGGGCCCGGGTCCGCTCCACCGCCAGGTCCAGCGCGAAGGCGGGGAAAAGATGCCGATCGCCCAAGGCCTCCTCCTCGGCCTCCTGTCCGGCGCGGATGGCGTGGGCGCCGGTGGTCGGCGTGCATCCGGGCGCGAGCGCGGCCAGGGTCTCTTCGACGGTCGGGCCGGGGGCCAGCAGCCGCGGTGCCCCCTGCCCTGCGCCGAGAAGGGTCAGGACGGGGCCCTTGGCCTCGCGCGGCTCGGCTGTCACCTCGACCTCGACCGCCTCGCCCTCCGCGAACATCCGGCCCTTGGTCAGCGGCAGGAATCCCATCGGCCCGTCACCGCCCAGATCAACGAAGGCGGCGCGGAAAGCCCCCTCCACGCGGGCGATCCGTCCGACCGATACGGCCCCCAGGCGGTGGGCGGGCGGGTCGATCTCGCGCTGGAGGATAAGACGTTCGAAGCGGCCCTCCCGCGCGACCACCCCGCGAACCTCGCCGGGCGTGTCGTCCAGAAAGACCTCGAGCGCGCTCACGCGTCCGTCGCGGGCCGTCGCCAGCCCGCGCCCGCCAGCAGGTTGACCGTCTCCGGCAGCGGCAGGCCCATGACCGCGGGATGACTGCCGATGATCCGGAGCACGAAGGCCGCCGCCGGGCCCTGGATGCCATAGCCGCCCGCCTTGCCGCGCCAGTCGCCGCCGGCGACATAGGCGGCGATCTCGGCCTCCGACAGGCGTTTGAAGGCGACCCGGGTGTCGACGCAGCGGTGGGTGACCCGCTCGCCGACGGCCACGGCGACCCCGGTGAAGACCCGGTGATTGCGGCCGGACAGCAGGCGCAGGAAGCGCTCGGCCTCGGCGGGGTCCGCCGGTTTCTCGAGCAGCCGGCGACCGACGGCGACGACCGTGTCGGCCGCCAGGACGACGGCGTCGGGGCATCTCGCGGCGACCGCGCCGGCCTTGGTCCGCGCCAGACGGACGGCCAGGCGGGCCGGCGTCTCGTCCTTCAGCGGTGTCTCGTCGATGTCGGCGGGGTCGATGCGATCGGGGGTGATGCCGATCAGCGCCAGCAACTCGATGCGGCGCGGGCTGGCCGAGGCCAGCACGAGGTCGGGTCGCGGCACGCGACCCTTACTTGAAGCGGTAGGTGATGCGGCCCTTGGTCAGGTCATAGGGCGTCATCTCGACCAGGACCTTGTCGCCGGCCAGGACGCGGATGCGGTTCTTGCGCATCTTGCCGGCGGTGTGGGCGATGATCTCGTGGTCGTTCCCCTCGAGCAGCACGCGGAACGTGGCATTGGGCAGCAGTTCGCTGACCACGCCGGGAAACTCGAGCAGTTCTTCCTTAGCCATGCGGCCTCTCGCGCCCGGTGAATACGAATCAAGGCTCGCGCCGGGCGAAAGCGCGAGCCGTAAGAAGTCGGCGCTAATGCACGAAATTGCGCGCCGCGTCGAGTTCCCTCCCCGCCAAACATCAGCGAGGAGGGAATCGTTCGATCGTCAGAGCGGCAGGGTGAAGGTGAATCCGCCCATATTGCTGTTGGCGCGGTCCCCGAACCGGCCCTTGTAGGACAGTTCGACCTTGACCGGGCCCAGATCGCCGGAGACACCGGCGGAGGCCAGGACCTGCCCGCCGAAGGGATCGTCGAACCCGCGCGCCACGATCTGAGCCGGATTGTTGGCGATGCCGACGCGCACATCGGTGCTCTGGTCATCGAGGCTGTCGCGATAGCCGCCTTCGACGAAGACGCCGAAGCCGCCCATTTCGCCCTCGGCCCGGACCGAGGCCTCGGCGGTCACGGCCTTCACCGTGCGGTTGCCGTACTGATAGGCCGCGGCGACGCCCTGTTCGCGATAGCCGTCGACATTGGCGGTGACGTAGCTGACCGCGGCGCGCGGCGAGACGGCGATGCCGCCCAGTTCCATCCAGACGCCGCCCTGCACACGCGCCCCGGTGCTCTGACCGCGCGTCGTCGCCATCATCACGACCGGCGACAGCGTGGAGACGCGCTCGATGTCGTTGTAATCGTCGCCGGCGAACCCGACGGCCGCGTTGACGAACGCCGACCCCGAGCGATAGCCGGCGTAGACGTCGAGCCCGATCGACTGCAGGGCGAAGCGGTTGGGGCCGGCCTCGACATCGCCTTCGCGGAAGGTGCCGGCCAGACCGAAGCGCAGGGCTTCAGTGCCGGACTCCAGAGCCGCACGGACGATCGCGCCATCCGCCGTGGCCTCGGCCACATCGGTGCGGGCGTCGGTCTTGGTGCGGTCATAGCCGCCCGTCACCGAAATCTGGGTGCCGGCCTCCCAGGGGCCGCGACCGGACAGGCTGTCGGTCGCGGTCGACAGGGTGTCCTCGTGATGCCGGAAGGCGGTCTCGCCCTGCAGCGTGCTGGCCGAGCCGAGATCGCCGTAATAGAGGTAGTCGTTGGCCAGGGCCGCGAACAGGCGATGGCCGGCCGCCGTCGGATGGACGCCGTCGAAATACAGATAGGTGTCGGGGGTCGCGCACAGCGTCACGCCGTTGAAACAGGGCGCCGTCACGTTGTTCAGCCCGAAGCGACCGGGGTCCGAGGCCAGGGTGTCGCTGATCTTGGCGATGTCGAACAGGATGATGTTGGTGCCGGGCCGGTTCGGCGCCGTGGCCATCAGGCCGGTCGACAGGGCGCTGTTGAACGTGCTGCCGGCGAAATCGGCCAGGGCCGAGCCCTGCGCTCCGACCAGCGGGTTGCTGGCGGCGAACTGAGGCGTGATGCCGAGGCGCGGCAGGTTGGTCACCAGGACCGTCCCGGCCCCGGCCTGGGCCACGGTGTTGACGATCAGGTTGATGTCGCCCGCCGCCGCGACGGCCACGTTGGCCATGGTCGCCTGGGCCGTGGCCGGGCTGGCGGCCGCACCCGGAAAGGCCTGGAAGATGTTGTTGGCGCCGCCCAGCACGCTGACCAGATCACCCGATCCGAACCGGCCTCCGGCGGCCGTATAGGCGGCCAGCTGGGCGCGCATGCCCGGCGGCGAGGCGGCGAAATCCGTCCGGGCTCCGCCGAACGCATAGTTGACGCTGCCCGTCACGGGGGCGCCGGCGGTGAAGCGGCCGGCCGTGAAGCCCAGCAGCTCGGTGAACACCGGACCGTTCGAGAATCGCCCCTGGAAATAGGGGGCCGGCGGCTGGCCGGAGATGGCGAACAGATTGCCGTTGTCGCTCAGGCTGTCCCCGAACACGACCAGGCGATTGTAGGACTGGGCCGAAGCCGCGCCGGCCAGACTGGCGGATGCGGCAAGCGTCAGCGCAGCCAGGGCTGCACCGCGATGAAAGCGTGACATGAAACCTCCCATCGGTCGGCTGATTGCGACCGTTGGAGGGCAGTCTGCGCCCCTGAAATCAGGACGCAAGATGCCGTAAGGTCAGCCTTTTAGTGCAAAAGTCGAAAGCGCAGCGTTCCGGCCACACTTTTCAGCACACGGAGCGCCTGGGGGTCGTAGTCGCGGTCGACGTCGGTGATGACGTAGCCGGTCCGCTCGTCGGTCTTCAGATGCTGGCCGAGGATGTTGAGCCCGGCCGCCGACAGCTCCCGGTTCAACTCGGCCATGACGCCCGGCTGGTTCCTGTGGATGTGGAGGATCCGGTGCCCGCCCGAGACGTCGCTGAGCTGCACGTTCGGCAGATTCACGCAGAAGGTCGTGTCGCCCCGGTTCAGGTAGCCCAGCAGGCGTTCGGCGGCGAACTCGGCGATCGCCTCCTGCGCCTCCTCGGTCGAGCCGCCGATGTGCGGGGTGAGGATGACGTTCTTCAGACCCATCAGCGGGCTGTCGAACGGATCGGCATTGGTGCGGGGCTCGTCGGGGAACACGTCCAGCGCGGCCCCGCCGACCCGTCCCGACCCGATGGCCTGCGACAGGGCCCCGATGTCGACGACATGGCCGCGCGACAGATTCAGGAACAGGGTGCCCGGCCGCATGGTCTGGAACTGGGCGGCGCCGATCAGATTGGTGTTCTCGCGCCGACCGTCGACGTGCATCGAGACCACGTCCGACTCGGCCAGCAGCGCGTCGAGGCTGCGCATCCGGCGGGCATTGCCGAGCGCCAGCCGCTCAGACAGGTCGTAGAACAGGACCCGCATGCCGAGGGCCTCGGCCAGCACCGACAGCTGAGAGCCGATGGCGCCGTAGCCGACGATGCCCAGGGTCTTGCCGCGCAGCTCGCGCGAACCCTCCGCCGATTTGTTCCATTGGCCGCGGTGCATGGCGGCGGACTTGTCGGCGACGTCGCGCATCAGGGTGATGGTTAGGCCGATGGCCAGTTCCACCACGCTGCGGGTGTTGGAATAGGGGGCGTTGAACACCGCCACGCCTCGGGCCGCCGCCGCGTCCAGATCGATCTGGTTGGTGCCGATGCAGAAGGCCGCGATGGCCAGCAGGCGATCCGCCTCGGCCAGGACCCGTTCGGTGACATTCGTCTTGGACCGGATGCCCAGAACATGCACGCCCTTGATGGCCGCGATCAGGTCGTCCTCGTCCAGAGCCCCCTTGCGGGTCTCCACCGAATAGCCGGCCTCCTCCAGCCGCTCGACGGCGGCGGGGTGGATGTTCTCCAGCAAAAGCATACGAATCCGGTTGCGCGGATAGGACCAGCGGCCGGCCAGGCCTTCGGCGTGCAGCAACTCGTCCATGGACGAGGCCTCTCCGTCGGCCACAGCGACCACGGTCTCGCGCCGCGCGACCTCGGTGAAGGCATAGAATCGGTCAGCGGCTCCCGCCAGCTTGACCTCGGCGTCGTTCCAGCCGTCGCCCACCATGACGACGGGGCCGGTCAGGCCCAGCGCCTTGATGACTGTGGGCTTGCCGTTCTCGCGCGACAGGGGGTTGGTCTCGTCGACGCCCGTCACCCGGCCCTCGGCGTCGTAGGTCAGGTCGTTGCAGAGGACGCGATCGGCCGAGATCCCCAGCCGCTCGGCGATGGGGGCGATGATTTCGCGGAAGCCGCCGGACAGGATGTAGAGATGGTCGGCGTTGTCATGGAAGAAGCGCAGATTGCGCCGAACGGAGGGGGTGCCCTCCTCCAGGATCCGGTCCGCCAGAGCCAGAACATTGGCCCGGGTCAGGGGGATCAGGGCCAGACGCGCCCTTAGCGACTGCCCGAAGTCCAGTTGGCCCGACATGGCCTGGTCCGTGATCGCGGCAATCTCGGCCCGGACGGCGACCGCATCGGCCGAGCCCTCCAAGGCGATATCCGCCAACGCCTCGAGGGTCTCGATGCGGACCAGGGTGGAGTCGAAGTCGAAGATCAGCGTCGGAGCGGCCATACCCCTCTTTCGCTGACCTTCGCTAGCGCAGCAATGGGTTTCGTCGGCCGATCAGAGACCGGTGACGCGACGGATGCGGCTGTCCGGACGCTGGCTTTCCAGGGCGGCGGCCCCGATGGCGGCGGCGATGGTTGCCAGGGCCAGAAGCGCGCCGCCTTCGCGGGCGTGATCCTTGGCATAGCGTCCCGCGTCGTCGGCGTAGCGGCGGGCCGAGCGACCGGTCTGCTCGGCGTAGTGGCGAGCCTCGCGCGCGTATTTGCGGCGCTGCTTGTCCGAAATGGCGCGCTGGCTGCGCTTGACCAATTTCTTGGCCTGATGACGGGCGTCGTCGCTGAGTTCGCCGACGCTGTCGCCGAGCTCGCCGGCGCGCGCGCTGAGACCGCGCGAAATGTCCTCGAACCGATGCCGCAGGGATTCGGCGTCGATCCAGCCGCGCGGATCCACGCGGCTGCGCAGCGTCTCATAGCGGCGCGGCCCGGTGCGCTGTGTCAGCAGGTAGGTCGCCAGGGCGGCGGTGGCGACGACCGCCAGCGAACCGGCGGTGATGCCGGGGTGTTTGCGAACTTCGGCCAGAGCGCTGAACTGTCGAACCATGGGATAATGAACCTCTTCGTCGAGGCCGTCGTCGGTCGGCTCATAGAGCCCGTCGTCGTACGGCTGATAGGCGGAACGCCTGTCCCGCATGAGGCTAGGAGCGAACCGAGCGAAAAGTGGTTCCGCCAAGCCTGGCAGTAGGGCGTAGAAACTGGCGATGATCCGCCCGCCGCCGCCCACGGTGATCTCTCTTATTGGGTGGGTGGCGCACCACAGGATGGTGTCGGCCACCACACGGGTCGCGTAGACGGGCTGGGGATTGCGGAAGGGCTGGCCGGTCAGGTTGCGGGCGTGCCGATTGTACGGCGTGTCGATCGCGGACGGCTTGACCAGGCTGACGGCGACGGGGGCCCTCTCGCGCATCAGCTCCATGCGAAAGGCGTTGGTGAAGCCTTTCACGGCATGTTTGGACGCGGAATACACGCCCTGCACCGGGATCGGCGAATCGCCGAGGACCGAGCCGACGTTGATGATCGTGCCCCCGCCCGGCACCGCGCGCATGTGCTCGGCCGCCAGCAGCGAGCCGTTGACCACGCCCCAGTAGTTGGTCTCGAAGACCTGATGCTGATCCTCCAGCGTGGTCTCGCGCAGGGGGCCGTGGATCGAGACCCCGGCGTTGTTGACCCAGGTGTCGAACCCGCCAAACAGCCGGCGACACTTGTCGGCGGCCTGGGCCAGGGCGTCGGGATCGGCGACGTCGGCGACGGCATAGGCCACCCGGCCCCCGTCCCGCTGCAGTTCCTCGCACAGGGCCTTCAGGTCCTGCTCGCCGCGCGCGATCAGAAAGACGCAGGCCCCGGCGGCGGAGGCGCGCCGGGCGGTCGACAGGCCGATGCCGGAGGTCGCGCCGGTGATGACGATGGCCTGCTGGTCGAGCGGCTTGAGGGTCGGTTTATTGGGCATCTCGGACTTTCGCGCGGGGCGGCTTCGAAGGAGCACGGGGAAAACGATGTCGCTTTGCAGGCGGTTCCGACCGATAGCACGCCGCCCCCGGCCCTTACCAAGCGGCCTCCGGTTTCCTATCTTGCCCCCTTATCCACATTTCGCCCGTCCAAGGACCTCGCCGTGACCGATCACGAGCCCGCCTCGCCCTACGCCACCGCTTCGCTGGGTCATCCGGCCGACGACCTGGCCGCCGCCTTCCAGATCGAGGGCTGGCCCGTGCGCGGCCGTCTGGTCCGGCTGGGCGATGCGATCGACACCATCCTGTCGGCCCATGCCTATCCCGAGCCCGTCGCCGCCCTGTTGGGCGAGGCCTGTGCCCTGGCGGCTCTGGTTGGTTCGGCGCTGAAGTTCGAGGGCCGGCTGATCGTCCAGGCCCAGGGCGACGGGCCCGTCCGCTACGTCGTCGCCGACTACGACACCGAAGGGCATCTGCGCGGCTATTGCCGGTTCGACGAGGCCGAGGTCGCCGAGGCGTCGAAGGGCTTCGTCCGGCCCGGAGCCCGGGCCCTGCTGGGCCAGGGCGTCTTCGTCATGACCCTGGATCGCGGTCCTGACTTCGAGCGGACCCAGGGCATCACCCCGATCGAGGGCGAAAGCCTGTCGCTGGCGGCCGAGCACTATTTCGTCCAGTCCGAACAGGTCCCGACCAAGGTGCATCTGGCGGTCGGCTCGGTGACCACCGAGACCGGTACGGCCTGGCGGGCCGGCGGGGCCCTGATCCAGTTGATCGCCGCCGACGACGCGCGCGGCTCGACCGAGGAGGTCTGGGATCGTTCGCGCGCCCTGTTCCAGACCCTGGGCGACGACGAGCTGATCGACCCGACCATCACGCCGGAGACCCTGCTATTCCGCCTGTTCCACGAGGATGGCGTGCGGCTGGAAGACGCGCGGGCGCTGAAGGCCATCTGTCGCTGCTCGCCCGACCGCATTCAGTCGGTGCTGGGATCGTTCTCCGAAGCCGAACGGGCAGACATGGTCGAGCCGGACGGCAAGATCCACGTGACGTGCGAGTACTGCGCCAGCGTCTACAAGCTGGACCCCGAGGCGTTGGCGGCGGAAGCGGAGTCATGAGACGCTAGCGCATGGCCGCCATGCGCAAGATCTAAATCGAGTTGCCGCAGCATCTCGCCGAGGACATCGACCGCCAGGTCGCGTCTGGCGATTTTACCGATCCGTCGGATGTCATCGCACACGCCTTGGAACACGCCGTTCGCATTGATCCCGTCATCGAGCATTGGCTGCGCACCGAGGTCTTGCCCACGATCGAACGGATCGAGCGGGACGGGCCTGCGAACTTGACGTCGGAACTGGTCTTCGGGGGCCTCAGAGAACGATATCTGGCCCGCGACGCATCGTGATCCGTCACGTCGTCGCTTACGAGTAAGCGGCCAGATCAGACCTCTACGGCATTTATGCCTACATTGCGCGAGAAGCTGGCCTTGATGTCGCTGATAGCGTCATCGCGCGATTGCGTGACTACAGCGAACGGCTCGAACGCGCCGCAACGAGGGCGGGCCCGCAGCGATCTGAAGCCTGGGCTTCGCATGGTCGTATTCGAGAACTGCGTGACCATCGCCTACTTGATCGGCGATGGCCGGGTTGACGTCCTGAGATTTCTCTATCGCGGCAGATTGCTGCGACCAGAGCTGTTCTGACCTACCCTTCCAGATCCAGCGAATAGCCCGCCGAGCGAACGGTCCGGATCGGGTTGGCGCTTTCCTCGACGTTCAGCGCCTTGCGCAGCCGGCCGACGTGGACGTCGACGGTGCGGGCCTCGACATAGACGTCGGAGCCCCAGACGGCGTCCAGCAACTGCTCGCGGCTGAAGACCCGGCCCGGGTGGCGCATGAAATGGTCCAGCAGACGGAACTCGGTCGGCCCCAGATGGACCTCCTTGCCCGAGCGGCGGACGCGGTGGGCGACGCGGTCGATGACGATGTCGCCGTGACCCACGCGGTCGTCGGCGAGGCCCGGCCGGATGCGGCGTAGCACGGCGCGGATGCGGGCGATCAGCTCGGTCATGGAGAAAGGCTTGGTCAGATAGTCGTCGGCACCGGTGTCAAGGCCGCGCACACGGTCCGATTCCTCGCCCCGCGCCGTCAGCATGATGACCGGCAGGTTGCGGGTTTCGGGGCGACCCCGAAGACGGCGGCAGACCTCGATGCCCGAGACCTTGGGCAGCATCCAGTCCAGCAGGACCAGGTCCGGCTGGCGCTCGTCGATCTGGACCAGCCCCTCCTCGCCATCGGCGGCGACGACGACGTCGTAACCCTCCTTTTCGAGGTTGTACTGAAGCAGGGTCGCCAGGGCGTCCTCGTCTTCCATCACCAGGATATAGGGCTGCATGTCGTGGTCTCCGTCGGCTCAGGCGTCAGGTCGCGGGGGGCGGGGTCGTCAGATAACTGGTGTCCGCATCCCAGTCTCCGGGCGAAGGCGTCCAGCGCGGCCGCTCCCCCGTCATCTCGTCGCCGGTGATCTCGTAATGGATGACCTCGGCGATATTGGTGGCGTGATCGCCGATCCGTTCCAGGTTCTTGGCCATGAAGAGCAGATGGGTGCAGGCGCTGATCGTGCGCGGGTCGCCCATCATGTAGGTCAGCAACTCGCGGAACAGGGCGTTGTAGTGCTCGTCGACCTCGTCGTCGGAGGCCCAGACCGCCATAGCCCGGTCGATCTCGGAGGCAGTATAGGCGTCCAGCACGTCGCGCAGCCGCATCGACACCAGCTTGCCCATCCGCTCGATCGAGCGGGTCAGGGGCTGCATCGGCTCGGTCTCGGCCAGGCTGAGCGCCCGCTTGGCGATGTTCTTGGCCAGGTCCCCGGTGCGTTCCAGATCGGTCGCCAGCTTCATCGCCGACAGGGTCTTGCGGAGGTCGGAAGCGACCGGCTGGCGCAGCGCGATCAGGCGGATGGCCTTCTTCTCGATGTCGCGGTGCATGGCGTCCAGCTTGACGTCCCGCTCGACGACGGCGCGGGCCAAAGCGATGTCGCGACGCGCGACGGAGTCGACCGCATCCGCCACCTGAGCCTCGGCGAGGCCGCCCATGCGGGCGACCTCGGCGGTCAGTTGGTTCAGTTCGTCGCCGTAAGCCTTGACCGTATGCTGGTTCAACCGAAGCGTCCCGTGATGTAGTCCAGCGTGCGCCGTTCCCGGGGATTCGTGAAGATTTCTTCGGTCGGTCCGGTCTCGACCAGGCGGCCGAGGTGGAAGAAGGCCGTGCGCTGCGACACCCGGGCGGCCTGGGCCATCGAATGGGTGACGATGACGATGCAGTAGCGTTCGCGCAGCTCGTCGATCAGCTCCTCGATCCGCGCCGTGGCGATGGGGTCCAGGGCCGAGCAGGGCTCGTCCATCAGGATGACTTCGGGATTGACCGCGATGGCTCGGGCGATGACCAGACGCTGCTGCTGACCGCCCGAGAGGCCGGTGCCGGCGGAGTGCAGGCGGTCGGCGACCTCGTCCCACAGGCCCGCCTTCTTCAGCGAGCTCTCGACGATGGCGTCCAGCTCGGCCTTCGACGTCGTCAGGCCATGGATTTTCGGGCCGTAGGCGACGTTCTCATAGATGGTCTTGGGAAAGGGGTTCGGCTTCTGGAACACCATGCCGACCTGGGCGCGCAGCAGCACCGGGTCGACCGATCGGGCGTTGATGTCCTGATCGTCCATCAGGATCTGGCCGGTGACCTTGGCCCCCTGGATGGTGTCGTTCATCCGGTTGATGGTGCGCAGGAATGTCGACTTGCCACAGCCCGACGGGCCGATGAAGGCGGTGACCGTCTTGTCGGGAATGTCCAGGCTGACGTCGAACAGGGCCTGTTTGTCGCCGTAAAAGACCGAGACGTCGCGGGCGGCGATCTTGGTCGGACCGGCCGGGGCGGCCGGCGACTTCACCGGCGGCACGCGACCGGCCAGGGCTCCGCCCGTCTCCGGTTGAGGCGTCAGCATCGATTCGTCGGAGGACGTGTCCGCCTTCGACGACGTCGCCGCGGACGGCAGGACCTGGCCGCCCATCATCGGAACGGCGGTCGGGTCGGCGGGGCCGCCCTCACGGCCATCGGGCGCGCGGAAGAAGGGGAATTTCATTGTCTTACCACCGGCGTTCGAAGCGCCGACGCAGCAGGATGGCGGCGGCGTTCATGACGATCATGAAGGCGAGGAGAACCAGGATGGCCGCGGCCGTCCGTTCGTGGAAGGCGCGCTCGGACGCGTTCTCCCAGATATAGACCAGGGACGGCAGGGCCCCGGTCGGCTCCGTCAGGGAGCTTGGAATGCCGGGCACGAAGCTGACCATGCCGATCAGCAGCAGGGGCGCGGTCTCGCCCAGGGCATGGGCCATGGAGATGATGGTGCCGGTCAGGACGCCGGGCATGGCCAGGGGCAGGACGTGATGGAACACGGTCTGGGTCCGGCTGGCCCCCATGGCCAGGGCGGCCTCGCGGATGGAGGGGGGCACGGCCTTCAGGGCCGACCGGGTGGCGATGATGATGGTCGGCAAGGCCATCAGGGCCAGAACCAGTCCGCCCACCAGGGGCGAGGAGCGCGGCAGATGGGCCCAGTTAATGAACAGGGCCACGCCCAGCAGCCCATAGACGATCGACGGCACGGCCGCGAGGTTGTTGATATTGACCTCGATCAGGTCGGTGATCCGGCCCTTGCGGGCGAACTCTTCCAGATAGACGGCCGCCCCGACGCCGAGGGGAATGGCCAGGCTGGCGGTGACCAGCAGCATCAGGGCGGACCCGACCAGGGCCCCCAGCACGCCGGCCAGTTCCGGCTCGGTCGAGTCGCCATTGGTGAACAGCAGGGTGTTGAAGCTGGTGGACACCGCCCCGTCACGCTTCAGACCGTCCAGCCAGTCCATCTGCTGATTGGTGACCCGGCGCTGGTCGGCGGGGATGTCCCGGGTCAGTTCGCCCTTGTAGTAGAGGTCGGCCTCGTCGGAGACCGGCGCGGTGACCTGGACGGTCTGGCCGATGAGGGCGGGATTCTCGCGAATGAGGTCCGCGGCGCGGAACTTGAGCTCCGACGACAGCAGAGCGCGATAGGCGGTGTTGAGGCTGCCGCTCGCGTCGTCGGTGATGCCCATCCGAGTCAGCGACTGCTGGGCCACCATCTGCTGGAAATTGGTGCCTTGGGGATAGGCGCGATCGATGCGGGCCGGGTCCATATAGACCGGCACCGTGATCTCGTTGGCATAAAAGGCCGTGTGTCCCTGCTCGATGATGCGGGCCAGCAGCAGCAGCAAGAAGCCGACCGCCACCGAGATGGCCAGCAGGCCGTACAGCTTGAACCGGCCTTCGCGAGCATAGCGCGCCTTGAGCCCGCGCTTCAGCAGGCTGTCGCGCTCGCCAGTGGCCAGGGTGTCGGGGGTGGCCTCAGTCATACTGTTCCCGATAGGTCTGGACGATGCGCTGGGCGACGATGTTGAGCATCAGGGTCACCAGGAACAGGGTCAGGCCGAGGCCGAAGGCGGCCAGGGTCTTGGGACTGTCGAACTCCTGGTCGCCAGTCAGCAGGGTGACGATCTGGACCGTCACCGTGGTGACGGTGTCGAGCGGGTTGAGCGTCAGATTGGCCGCCAGGCCCGCGGCCATGGTCACGATCATGGTCTCGCCGATGGCGCGCGACATGGCCAGCAGCAGGGCCCCGGCGATGCCCGGCAGGGCGGCGGGCAGCAGGACCCGCTTGACGGTCTCCGACTTGGTCGCCCCCATGGCATAGGAGCCGTCGCGCAGCGACTGGGGCACGGCGTTGATGATGTCGTCCGACAGCGACGAGACGAAGGGGATCAGCATGATGCCCATCACCGCCCCGGCGACCAGGGCCATCTGGTTCTGGACCAGCATCAGGTACTGGCCGATCCCGTCCAGTGGGCCGCCGACCAGCAGGGCCCCGATGCCGTTGAAGAATTCGCGGAAGGCCGGCCCCACGGTCAGGGCGGCGAAGAAGCCGTAGACCACGGTCGGGACCCCGGCCAGGATCTCCAGCAGCGGCTTGACGATTCCGCGTGACAGGCTGCTGGCGTATTCCGACAGATAGATGGCCGAGAACAGGCCGACCGGCGCGGCCACCGCCATGGCGATCAGCATGATCAGGAAGGTGCCGGCGAACAGGGGCACGGCCCCGAACGCCCCTGTTGACCCAACCTGATCGGCGCGGATGGCGATCTGCGGGCTCCACTGGGTGCCGAAGAGGAACTCGGTCACGGGCACGGTCTGGAAGAAGCGCAAGCTGTCCCACAACAGCGAGAAGACGATGCCGACCGTGGTCAGGATGGCCACCGCCGAACAGGCGAGCAGCAGGCCCCCTATCCATCCTTCGACCCGGTTTCGGGCCCGCAGCGTCGGCTTGATCTGGCCGAAGGCGAACAGCCCGCCCATGATCGCCGCGAGGACGGCGGCCACGACCGCGCCCCAGACCAGGGTGGCATGGATACGGGCGGTCCGGGCCGCCTCGGTCACCAGGGCCTGACCCAGTTCGCCGGGCCAGGCCTGCAGCGCCCGGCCGCCCTCGCCCACGGCCCGCGCGTCGCTCATGAACGCTTCGCGGCGGAAGGGTTCCAGGGCGGTGACGACGTCGGGAGAGCCCGCGGCGATCAGGCTGTGCTCGATCGGGGCGGAGAAGATGCCGGCGGCGATGACCACGACCAGCGCCGGAACCGCGACCCAGATCAGGGCGTAGTAGCCGTGCTGTTCAGGGCGCGAATGCGGCTTGTCCCGCTTCGGAAGGCCGCGCGCAAGCGTCTGGGCCCGGGCGCGACCCAGGCCATAGGCGATCGCCGCCAGGACGGCCAGCACGGGGAGAAGGAACCAGATCATTGTGCCCCAGACACCGAACTCTGGACCGGAGGCTCCAGAATCAGACCGCACCGAGGATCGGCGCGGATTGGGGCGGAAACTGCCCTCGGATGGTCAGCGGATTACGACGCAAGCATGACAGTTCTGCAACGGCGTAGCCAGCCGGCGCGAAATGCGGTCAGGCCGCCCGAACCTCGGGCCGCGACCGCTCCTGGACCAGCGGAAAATAGGCCGTGAATAGAGCGCCTTCGCCCGGAGAGCTCTCGACGATCAGCCCGCCGCGGTGGCGGTTGACGATGTGCTTCACAATCGCGAGGCCGAGCCCTGTGCCGGCCCGTTCCCCGCTCTTCTGACCCTCGACGCGGTAGAACCGCTCGGTCAGGCGCGGCAGATGCTCGCGCGCCATGCCCGGGCCGTGATCCCGAACCGTGATGGCGGCATAGCGGACGCCGACCTCCCGATCGGGCGTCAGCAATGACAGGCGGGTGGCTCCGGGCATCCGCGCGCGGGTTGCGCCATCGGCGTCCAGGTCGACGGCAAGGCCGATCTCCACCGCCGCCCCCGGGGTGGAGTATTTGATCGCGTTGTCGGTCAGGTTCTGGATCACCTGCACGATCTCGTCGCGGTCCCCGGTGATGCGGGCCTCGCTGGCCACGTCCAGATGGATCGACACCCCCCGGTCCTGGGAGAGGACGCTGAGCGCATCGACGACGTCGGCCGCGGCCCGGCCCAGGTCGATGCGGCCGGACGGCGGGATGTGTTCGTTCAGCTCGATCCGGCTCAGCGACAGAAGGTCGGCGACGAGGCGGCTCATGCGATTGGCCTGGGCCGCCATGATGTCCAGGAATCGGTCCCGGGCCGCGGGATCGTCGCGGGCGTGTCCCTTCAGCGTCTCGATGAAGCCGCTCAGGGAGGCCAGGGGGGTGCGCAGCTCGTGGCTGGCGTTGGCCAGGAAGTCGACGCGCATCAGCTCCATCCGGCGCACGTCGGTCTCGTCGCGCAGTCCCAGAAGCGCCAGGGGTGCCCCCTCGGGGGCCGGCAGGGGACGGACCCAGGCCTTCCAGTGCCGGGTACGGGCGCCACCCGCCGCATAGTCGGTCGTGCGGCTGACGCCGCCGAACAGGGCCTCGTCGACCGCCTCGAGCACATTGGGGTCCCGCATCGCCGAAACCAGCAGCATGCCCTCGCGCGGCACCCGCAGGACCTCGCGGGCCGCACGGTTGGCCAGCACGATGCGGCGACCGGCGATGTCGTCCGCCTCGCCGCCGCTGATGATGAGAACGGGGTCGTCCAGCGCCTCGAACACACTGTCCAGCAGCCGCCCGTCATCCAGACCGCCGGTCGCCTGCGGCGCTTGCGCGCTCGCCGTCGGATCGATCGTGGGGGCCTGTCGACTGCCGAGCCAGGTCACGAGGGCGACGACGGCCGCGCCGCCCACCAGCCAGATGGAGATGTCGGGCCGGGCGGCGGCGATCACCAGCATGATGATGACCGCGATGCCGCCGGTGGTCCCGGCGGTCCACAGGCGCGAGGACGGCAGCGGGGCGACGGGGGATGGCGAATCGTCAAACGGCATTTCGGTCGGGTGCAACCTGATCTGGACCGTCCGCAACGCCGGCTGGCCGAATCTGCCTTAGCATCATCCGACCACGGCATGATGACGAACACGGGTATCGCGAAGCTATAGTTTGTCACATTCGACCGGTTTTTTTACCTTTCCCTGCCAAGGCTCCTCCATCGTTTCGGGGAAGTGGCCTTGCAGTGGATCGTGAACGGCCTGACGGGACTGCATGACGGGCGGCTGATGCTGCTGGCCCTGACCGTTTGCGTCACCGGTACGTCCACGACCTTCAACCTGGTCAGCATGGCCGATCGCTCGTCCGGACGGCGGCGCAGTGCCTTGGCCGCCCTGGCCGGCGTCGTCGCCGGGCTGTCCATCTGGGCCACGCACTTCCTGGCCATGCTGGGATACCGGTTTCCTCAGGCCGTCCACTATCAGGCCGGCGAGACCCTGGCGTCGCTCGCCCTCGTGATCGTCGCCATGACCCTGGGCGCGTGCGCGGTCCTGAAGGACAAGTCACGGGCGGCTCGCCTGCTGACCGCCGCCGTGACAGCCTTCAGCATGACGGCCATGCATTTCATCGGCATGGCGGCGGTGCGCATCGACGGTCATGTGCTGACCTGGGATCCGGTCGGCGTCGCGGCCGCGGTCTCGCTCAGCGTCGCCGCGGCGCTCTGCCCCGCCCTGTGGAGCCGGAAGCACCTGCGGCGTTGGCGCATCCTGGCGAATACGGCGTTCTCCACGCTGAGCGTCGTCATCCTGCATTTCGGGTCCATGGCGGCGCTGCGCGTCGTGGCGGACACCGGCGCGACGGCCCCCACGACCACGATCAGCGAGAGCGGACTGATGCTCTGGGTGGTCGGCGGCGTCACCCTGGTGGTGGGCGTCGCGGCCATCATCACGGGCATGGGCTTGTGGAGCCGCAGGACCTCGCTGTCGCAACTGCGCGAGGCCATAGACACCATGCCGGACGGGCTGGGCTTCTACGACGCCAATGACCGCCTGGTCATCTGGAATGCCCGGTATTCGGAAGTGAACGCAGAACTGGCCAGCGCGCTGAAGGTCGGGGTGCGGTTCCGCGAGATGCTGCAGATGGGCATCGACCAGGGCCTCTATCCCGAGGCCGTCGGGCGGGAACAGGCCTGGCTGGAAGAGCGGCTGGCCGCCCGCGGACGCCTCTCGAACACGTTGGAGCAGGAGATCGCCGGCCAGCGCTGGCTGCGCGTCCAGGACCGCCGTACGGCCCAGGGCGGGGTGGTGACGGTGGTCAACGACATTACCGACCTGAAGCACGACGCCCAGGCTCTGGCGGAAGCCCGCGACGCGGCCGAGGCGGCCAATCGCGCCAAGTCCGAGTTCCTGGCCAATATGAGCCATGAGATCCGCACGCCGCTGAACGGTGTCATCGGCCTGACCCAGGCCCTGGCGCGGACGGCGCTGGCCGACGATCAGCGCGAGATGCTGGATCTGATCCAGTCGTCGGGACACACACTGCAGACCCTGTTGAGCGACATTCTGGACCTGGCCCGGGTCGAGTCGGGCCGGCTCGAGATCGCCGATGAGCCCTTCAACCTGGCGCGCGCGGTGAACGACGCGGCCCACCTCTATGCCGCCCCGGCCGCGGACAAGGGCCTGCAGTTCTTCGTCGAGATCGAGCCTGCGGCCGCCGTCTGGGTCCGGGGGGACGTGGTGCGGCTGAAACAGGTGCTGACCAACCTGGTATCGAACGCGGTCAAGTTCACCAGCACGGGATTCGTCAGCCTGACTGCCGGCTTAGGTCACGACCGCACCGGGGCCGCCATCCTGCGCTTCACCGTCGAGGACACCGGGGTCGGCTTCGACTCCGAGGCCAAGGATCGGCTGTTCAACCGGTTCGAACAGGCCGACGGCACCATCACCCGCCGGTTCGGGGGCACCGGCCTGGGCCTGGCCATCTGTCGGCAGCTGGCCGGCATGATGGGGGGCGATCTCGACTGCGAAAGCGAGGCCGGGGGCGGATCGGCCTTCATCCTGACCCTGCCGATGGTCCCGGCCGACGCCCCTTCGGCGCCGAAGCCGTCGAGCGCCGAGGTGTCTGACACGATAGGGCCGAGGATCCGGGTGCTGCTGGCCGACGACCATCCGACCAACCGCAAGGTCGTGGAGCTGATCCTGGGGTCCGCGCCGGTCGACCTGGTCTCGGTCGCGGACGGTGCCGAAGCCCTGGCCATGGCCATGGCCCAGCCCTTCGACCTGATCCTGATGGACATGCAGATGCCGGTGATGGACGGCCTGACCGCCGTGCGCGAAATCCGGCGGCACGAGGTAGCGACGACGGCTTCACGCACACCGATCGTCATGCTGACCGCCAATGCCCTGCCCGAGCATATCGCGGCCGGCCAGGCGGCCGGAGCCGACCGGCATCTGTCCAAGCCCTTCGACGCAGCCGAACTGCTGAGCCTGGTCAGCGCGCTCGGCGGCGAGAGACGCGCCCTCGCCGCCTGAACCGCCTATTCGTAGCCGTGGGCCGCTTCGTTGATGACCTGCGACGGCATGCGCGAGAAGTCGACCGCGACGGGCGTGGCGGCCTTGGCCTGGAAGGTCTTGATGACGTGCTCCAGGCGGCGGCGCACCTCGCGTTCCGACTCCGAGCCGGGGTCCAGGTCGAGGGGGGCCAGGCAGAAGTCGATGATGGCCTGGGGACGGCTGATGGGGTCCATGGTGTCTCTCCTTATTCCGCCGCCACGAACTGGGCGGTTTCGGTGGATTCCTTCATGGCGGTCGTCGAGGACTGCCCGCTGGAAATGACGGTGGCGACCTGGTCGAAATAGCCGGTGCCGACCTCGCGCTGGTGGCGCGTGGCGGTGTAGCCGATGGCCTCGTTGGCGAACTCGCGCTGTTGCAGCTCGGAATAGGCCGCCATGCCGCGGTCGCGGTAGCCGTCGGCCAGCTCGAACATCGAGTTGTTCAGGGCGTGGAAGCCGGCCAGGGTCACGAACTGGAACTTGTAACCCATGGCCCCCAGCTCGCGCTGGAACTTGGCGATGGTGGCGTCGTCCAGCTTGGCCTTCCAGTTGAAGGAGGGCGAGCAGTTGTAGGCCATCAGCTTGCCGGGGTGCTGCTTCTGGACCGCTTCCGCGAACTTCTTGGCGTCGTCCAGGTCCGGGTGCGAGGTCTCCCACCACAGCAGGTCGGCGATGTTGGCGTAGGACAGGCCGCGCGCGATGCAGTGGTCGAGGCCCGTGCCTTCCTTCAGACGGAAGAAGCCCTCCTGGGTGCGGTTCTCGCGATCGATGAAGGGCTGGTCCCGCTCGTCGATATCGGACGTGATCAGCTGGGCCGACTCGGCGTCGGTGCGCGCCACCGTGATGGTCGGCGCGCCCATGACGTCGGCGGCCAGGCGGGCGGCGATCAGGTTGCGCTCATGCGCCTGAGTCGGGATCAGGACCTTGCCGCCCAGGTGGCCGCATTTCTTCTCGGACGCCAGCTGGTCCTCGAAATGGACGCCGGCGGCCCCGGCCTCGATGAAGGCCTTCATGATCTCGAAACTGTTCAGCGGACCGCCGAAGCCGGCCTCGGCGTCGGCGACGATCGGCACGAACCAGTCGCGCTTGGCCCCGCCCTCGGCATGCTCGATCTGGTCGGCGCGCTGCAGGGTGCGATTGATGCGGCGGCACAGTTCCGGCGCGGCGTTTGCCGGGTAAAGCGACTGGTCCGGATACATGGCGCCGGCGGTGTTGGCGTCGGCGGCGACCTGCCAGCCCGACAGATAGATGGCCTTCAGACCGGCGCGGACCATCTGCATGGCCTGGTTGCCGGTCACCGCGCCCAGGGCGTTGATATAGGGCTCGCTGTGCAGCAGCTCCCACAGGCGGTTGGCCCCGCGCTCGGCCAGGGTGTGGGTGATCGGCACCGAGCCGCGCAGCTTCAGCACATCCTCGGGCGTATAGGGGCGCTCGATGCCGTCGAAACGGCCGGCGGGCGAGGGGACGAGATCGGCGAAGGTGGTCATGGCGCGGGCTCCGGGTCGTGGTCGCGGCGAACGTCGCAGCGACCGGACCATCAAACACGGACCTGTCATTTTTGATACAGGTTCCAGCCCTCCTGCGATGTCATCATGTCACGATGTGACCTCGACTTCACGGTCACGCTGTGACAAGCTGTGCCGATGGACGTCACAGCCGATCGCAAACTGTTCCTGGGCGCGCGGGTCAAGCGGCTGCGGCGGGATCGCGGCCTGACCCAGACGGCCATGGCCGGCGACCTGGGGGTCTCGCCCAGCTATCTCAACCATATCGAGCGCAACCAGCGACCCGTCTCGGCCCAGCTGTTGCTGCGGCTGGCCGAGGCCTACGATGTCGATCTGAGGTCTTTGGGCCAAGCCAGCGCGGCGGGCGAGGCCGACCTGGCCGAGGTCCTGGCCGATCCCCTGTTCAAGGGGCTGGACGTGCCGCGTCACGAGCTGCTGCAACTGGTGGACGACGCCCCGGGGGCGGCGGAGGCGATTTTGAGGCTGTACCGTGCCTTCGCCACGCAAAGGGACAAATCCCGTGCCGCCCTGATCGACGGGGGGCAGGCGGCCGACGGCCCCTCCCCCGCCGACTGGGTGCGGGACCATGTGCAGGCCCGCTCCAACTATTTTCCCGAGCTGGACGGCCTGGGCGAGACCCTGCACGCGGCCCTTGATCCGACCATGACCGGCGAGGGATGCGAGGCCCTGGCCCGCCAGCGACTGGCCGCCCGGCACAATCTGGCGGTCAAGGTCATGCCGGCCGAGGTCATGGTGGAATGGACCCGCCGGTTCGATCCGCACCGCCGCCGCCTGCTGTTGTCGGAGACACTGGACCACTCGTCGCGCGCCTTTGCCATCGCCTATCAGCTGGCCTTGGCCGAGCACGACGGCGAGCTGAACGCCCTGACCGACGCCGCCCGGCCGCCGGATGTGACGACGCGGGCCCTGCTGAAGGTGTCGCTGACCAATACGCTCGCCGCCGCCATCCTGATGCCCTACGCCGCCTTCCAGCGGATGGCCGAGGCCACCGGCTATGACATCGCCCGACTGCAGACCCGGTTCGCGGTCTCGTTCGAGCAGGTGGCGCACCGGCTGACGACCCTGTCGCGACCGACGGCGCGGGGCGTGCCCTTCTTCCTGATACGGGTCGATCAGGCAGGCAATGTGTCGAAACGCTATGCCGCCGGAGCCTTTCCGTTCGCGCGCTTCGGCGGGGCCTGTCCGCGCTGGCGGCTGCATTCGGCGTTTCGCACGCCCGGGCGCCTGGTGACCCAGATCATCGAGACGCCGGACGGCCGGCGCTGGTTCACCCTGGCCCGGACGGTGGACCGTCAGGGCCACGACGGCCATGGCGAGCGCTATGACCTGGCCATCGGCCTGGGCTGCGAGCTAAAGGACGCGCACCGGCTGGTCCAGGCCCGGGGCCTCGACCTGACCGCCCCGGAGGTCACGCCGATCGGCCCCGCCTGCCGCCTGTGCCACCGCCACCCCTGCGCCGAGCGCGCCGCCCCGCCGGTGGACCGCGTTCTGGCCGTCGACGACTGGTCCAAGTCGGTCAGCCCCTATCCGTTCGGGGCGGGGTGAGGCGATTTCCGTCATCGATCGACTGTGGTAGGCTGACGCCATGACCAAGCCGCTGACCCTCACGCTTGATGACGCGCTTCTGACCCGCGTGGAGGCAGCCGCTGCGCTGGCCGGCCTTTCCGCGGAAGCCTGGGCGACGATGAGGGTTACGGACGCCCTCGTGGCTCATGGGATGCACGAGGATGCGGCCGTGTTCGACGCGGACGCCCGCGTCGATGGATGGGTAGACGACCGCACAGCCGAAGCCCGCGCCTTTCAGCACGCGGCGTCTCTCGCGGCCCTGGAAGAGTACGACCGGACCGGCATCTCTTTCCCGTTCGAAGAGTGGGCGACAGAGTTCCGCGCTGACGTTGAGGCACGTTTAGCTAAGAGATGGGTTTGCTGATCCTGACGTCGTTGGCAGCCTAGCGCGATCGCGTCAGGCTCGCTGCCTTCCTCGCCGCCGAGCACAGCCCGTCTGCCGCGATGCGAGCGGTGGATGCCATCGTCGCCGGCATATCCACCCTCGCCGACCACCCCCTCAGTGGTCATCTCTGCGCGGACGGCTTGCCGGAGCTTATGATCCCCTTCGGAAACAGCGGCTACGTCGTACGCTACCGGGTCGAGGCAGAGCATCTTGTCGTCGCTCGCGTCTTCCACATGCGTGAGCATCGCTAAGGGCTGCGTACCCGTCTTATGCCCCCGGTCCGCCGCTGATGCGCCTTGGGCGGCGCTATTCAGCGGCGATCAGCGCGCTCAGCCCCGCAGACCCGGCCGTTCCGGCTCCAGCACCACCCGGCCCTCGAACATGCGGAAGGCTACGCCGGTGCGGTCGAACAGCCGGGCGATCTCGCTGGCCGGGGCGTCCGACCCGACGTCGAGCATCCGCTCGATGCCGATGCGCAGCGACCGGTCGCGGGATTCGCGGGTCAAGGCCTCCAGCCATTCCTCGCGGGTCAGGACGCCGTCGTCGGCATTGCGACGCTGCAGATCGGCGATGACGTCGAAGATGTCGCCGCCCGAGCGCTCCCGCCGCGCCCCCTCCAGCGCCAGGGCCCAGACCGCCCCGCACGCATAGTAGGCGCGGTTGTCGCCCCGCTCGCCGGCGCTGGCGATCGGCTGGCCCGTCGCGAAGGACACGCAGTCGTCGACCTCGCGCTGCAACTCGCCCAGAGCGTCGTAGGACGGATCGATGGCCGATATGGCGCGCACCGCCATCAGGTCGGCCCCGCCCTCGGTGATCCAGGCGTCGCGGGCGTACTGGTATTTCAGCCCGCTGGAGCCGAGCCAGAAATGGGCGCTCTCGTGACCGATGAACCAGCGCGCCCGGGCCAGGGCGGCGGGTTCGGGATTGAGCACCCCCTCGCCCTCGAAATTCATCGAGATCAGGCCCGGCAGGACGCTGCCGCCCATGCTAGACAGGCTTTCGGTCGGGCCGGTCCAGCTGACCATCAGGGTCGGCTTCGGCCCCGCCTGGGGTCCGAGACGCGACGCGTAGAAGTCCATCACCAGGGGCGTGAATCCACCCAGCTGGTCGCCGAGCCACGTCGGCAGGCCGGGGTCGATGACGGTGGTGACCCCCTGCCCTTCGCGCGTGCGGGCGTCGCCGAACAGGACATAGGTGTCGGCGTCGAGGGCCGTGACCTCGGCCAGCCGCTCGCCCTTGAACAGGACCGGGCCGGCACGGTCGCGCCAGGTCACCTCGGCCGGGCCGCCCGGCAGGTCGATCCCGTTGAGGTCCAGCGGCAGGGCCCGGACCTGGTCCACCGACGCCAGAGGCGAGACGTCGAACTGCCCGGAGTAAAGCGCCACCGCCCCGTCGGAGAAGATCAGGGCCGGGTCGTAGTCGGCCTCGAGATCCCCCGCGCTGGGCCTCAGGCGGACGCGCACCTCGCGGGGAACTGGACCGCCGTCGACGGTGCGAAGGACATCGTACCGGCCCTGCCGGTCCAGGATCACGCCGGGGGTCTCGACCGTCCAGGTCGCGGGTCGCCAGGGCGTGCGGCCGACCCGCAGCAGGGCCGAGCGCTGGAAGAACCAGACGGGGGCGTCGCGGTTCAGGACGAAATCAGCGGTCCAGCGGTCGCCGTCCCGCTCGACGGTCACGGCGACCGGGGCGTCGACCGACACGGCCTGAACGGCAGGCGTCGCGGCAGCCAGGGCGCAGCCGCCCGTCGTGGTCGCCACGGCCAGGGCCATCATCAAGGTGCGCATCGGTGTCTCCGGTCTGTCCGCGGCCCGATAGCAATCCGGAGGCGGCCCATCATCTTAAGGATCGCTCATGAACGGGGACCATCACCCTGGTTTCAAAGCCCGTTGCGCCGCCGCAAGCTCGCCGGCCATCACCGCCTTCAGGCGCGGCGGGCCCAGGATGGTGACCTGTTCGCCCCAGGTGAACAGGTGCCAGGCCAGCTCGCGCATGCCCGAGGCGCGGAAGCGGACGAGGACGCCGCCGTCGGCCTGGTCCTCCAGCGTCTGGGTCGGGTGCCAGCGCCAGCCCTTGGCCTCGGCCGCGCCCTGGGACGAGACGCGCAGGGTCACGTCCTCGATCTCGTCCTGATAGATGCCGAACGACTGGCTGGCGAAGACCGACAGGTCGAAGTCGGCGGGGGGCGGGGCGGAGCCGTCCTGGGCCTCCACCGCGCTCATCCGGTCCAGCCGGAAGGTCTGGATCCGGCCGCTGTCCCGATCGGCGGCGACCAGATAGTTGGCGCGGCCGAACATCACGCCGCAAGGGGCCACCGAGCGCCGGCGCGCCTCGGCCCCCGGTCGGGAATAGGTGAAGCCCAGCGGCGACTGCGCCAGGACCGCGTTGCGGATGGTGGCCAGGACGCCTTCGTCCGCCCCCGGTCGGGGCCCGGCCTGGATGGCGATGGTCTCGGCCCGGACCAGGGCCTCCAGATCCGGGGCCAGACGGTTCAGGGTCGTCGAACGCATCGCCGACTTCAGCTTGCGCTCCAGCTCCTCCAGCGCCGCCGCCCGTCCCGCTTCGCCCGCCGCCCGCAGACCCTGGGCCGCGCGGGTCAGCTCGATCAGCTCGACGGTGGTCGGGGCCTGTTCGAAGGCGGACAGGCCGCCCCGAATGCGCCAGCGCTTGTGCGGATAGTCGGAGACCTCCTCCGTGGCGGGGAACAGGGCGATGACCGCGTCACGGATGCGTTCGGCCGTGCGCCGGCCGACGTCCAGGTCACGCACCATCTCGTCCAGGGTCAGACCCTCGGCCGAGGCCGCCATGCGACGGGCCAGTTCAATGACGGTGGCCGCCTTGTCGTGCCGCATACGCGCCCCGAGATCTGATACGTCCGATAATGACGCATCAGTGCCTTATCACAGGCTCAACGGCAACCGCCGAGACATCGGAGACTGACCATGGCCCGCGCTTTCGCTTCCTCGCCTTCCGCCCTCGCCGCCTCGACCCCGACCGCCCGGATCAATGCCAGCCGCTATCTGATCGTGCCCTGCGAGGCCGAGGGGTGTGTTGACCTGGCGGTGATCTGGGACCGGCTCGAGGAGCAGGTGGTAGACGTCATCGATGCCGGCGCCTCCGCCCGCTATTCGGACGAGGACGCCCTGTGGGACGAGGCGCGGCCCTCGTTCGCGGCCGAGGTCGACTACCGCATGGCGGCCTGATCAGGCGGGATAGCGAGCCTGCAGCGTCTCGACGCTGGTGCGGGCCATCTCGGCCAGCACGTCGAGGTCGATATCGGACAGTCGGTTCACATAGACGCAGGCCTGACCGCTTTTGTGCTTGCCCAGCCGGCTGAGGAGGTCGGCCCGGGCCTGATCATCGGCCGCAAGGTAGAGGACCAGATTGGCCTTGCGTGGCGAGAAGCCCACCAGGGGCGCATCCCCCTCATGGCCGCTGGCGTAGCGGTAGTGATAGGTGCCGAAGCCGATGATGGACGGGCCCCACATCTTCGGGGGATGGCCGGTCGTCTCGGTCAGCAGAGCCAGCAGCGCCCTGGCGTCCTCGCGCCGTCCGGGTTGCTCCACCGCCGTGATGAAATCCTCGACCGACCCGGCGGTCGGCTTGGTCTTCGTTTCCACCATGGCTCAACCTCTCCGTTCAGCTTCCGACGCGCGGCCGGGCCGTCCAGTGGTCGATCACGCGCTGGGCCGGGGTCTCGACCAGACGGTGGGCGGCCACGGCCAGGACCAGGATAAGGCCGAACAGGCCGAGGGCGAAGAGGTCGTTGATCCAGACCGAGCCGAAGTCGATGCGACGACCGCCGGGCACCCATCCGACCTTGTGGGCCGCGATCATCAGCACGGTCAGGACGAACATGTGGACCATGTAGATGGCGAAGGACCAGCGGCCGAGCGTGACCAGGGCCGGATGGTCGAGCCACCGGGACAGGGCGCCGTCCTCGCCGGCGAAGACCCAGACGACGCCGAGGAAGAGAAGCGACACCAGAACAGTCACCGGCCCGGTGACCCAGCCGATGAAGCCGCAGATCGCCAGGACGGCGGCGACTTCCAGCGCCGTGGCGGCGTGGCCCTTCAGTCTGGGGATCCGGGTCCAGACGCCCTGGAGCAGACAGCCGAGGAAAAAACCATAAACGGCGCGGGGCACGGCGAGGTCGTAGGTCGTGTTCATCCAGCGCCGGGCATAGGCGAGCACCAGGATCGCGCCGATCACCGCCAGCACGGCCCCGATCCCGCGAAACCGCCGGGGCGCGACCAAAACCAGGCCGGCGAAGACGGCATAGCAGGCGACCTCGGCGCTGAGCGTCCAGGCGGGCCCGTTCCAGGTCAGGTAGGGGTGCACGTGCCAGGCCTGGACCAGCAGCAGATTGGTGACGATGGCCTCGACCGAGCGATCGCGCGTGAACGGCGGCGCGGAGTCGACATTGAACCACAGCCGGGCCAGCTCCAGCCCGACGAAGAGCGCGAGCATCAGAGCATGCAGGGGCCAGACCCGGCCCAGACGACGCACCATGAACCGGCCGCCGTCGCGCGGGGTCGCCAGTCGCCCGGCATAGGCATGGGCGATGACGAAACCCGACAGGACGAAGAAATAGTCGACGAACAGATAGCCGTGCTGGACCAGGCCCCAGTCGCGCCAGTGGCTGGCGATCGGCATATGGAACATCACCACCAGCACGGCGCAGAGGCCACGCAGGGAGTCCAGGGCCTCGAAACGGCGCGGCGAGAACGGGGGTGCGGGCAGAGGCGGGATCACGCGCCGCCTGTTAGCGCCGTCTGAAGCGTTGCGATACAGCCGACGTCAAGCTGGCGGGGGCGACCAGCCGTCCGGGGCGATGTTGAAGAAGGCGAAGTCGAAGCCCGGGGCGACCGTGCAGCCGACCAGACTCCAGTCGCCCAGACTGCGCGCCATCTGCCAGGCCCCGGCCGGGACCACGGCCTGGGGCCTCTGCCCCGCCTGCAGGTCGTCGCCCAGGGTCAGCCGCCGCTCGGTGGTGTCGGCGATCCGCAACTCCATCGGCGCGCCGTCGTAGAAATGCCAGAGCTCGGCGGAGTCGACGTGATGCCAGCGCGAGGCCTCGTCCCGGGTCAGAAGGAAATAGATCGCCGTGCCGACCGAACGCCCATCGACCTCGCGCGGGTCGCGGAAGGTCTCACGGTAATAGCCGCCCTCGGGATGGGGCTGAAGGTTCAACAGGGCGATGGCTTCGGCGGCGGTCAGCATGCCGTCAGCCTACTCTGACTCGTCCCGGCGTGAAGGGTGGCGGGCCGTGGAAAGTGTCCCGACGGACACGGTTGACGGGTCCTTCCTTCAGACGGCTCGACGGTTCGCCTTACTGGTGCGCTATTTGTCGGGATCATGGTTGGGCCCCACAGGCTGCGGAGACGTTACAGAGCCATGCGCCTAGACTATCGCCTCGTCCTGATCGCCTGCGTCTCGGCCTGCGCGCCGATGCTTCCGGCCGCCCCACCGGTGACCCCTGTGGCACCCGCCAGACCGCAGCCCCTGCCCTCCGCCGCCCCGACCGCCAGCCCGACACCTTCGCCGGCCGAAAGCTACGCCAGCGTGGCGAGCTGGAAGGACGGCTTTCTGACCCGGCACGGCGGCGGCCGACGCGCCCAGTATGCGCAGCAGCTGGAGGGATTCACGCCCGATCCGGACGTCGTCCGCCTGGACCGCAACCAGCCCGAGTTCAGCCGCCCGGCGGGGGCCTATATCGCCAACGCCGCCTCCGCCGCCCGAATCGCTGAGGCCCGCCGCCGGATCGACGCCGTGCCCTGGGCCGTGACCCAGCGATTCGGCGTGCCGGCCGAGATCCTGGTCTCGATCTGGGGCAATGAATCCAGCTTCGGCCAGGTCCAGGGCGACAACGACGTGATTCGCTCGCTGGCGACCCTGGCCTATGACGGCCGCCGCCGCGACTGGGCCGAGGACCAGCTGAAACACGCGCTGGACATCGTCATCGACGGCCGACGCGACCGGTCCGGGCTCAAGGGGAGCTGGGCCGGAGCCATGGGCCAAACCCAGTTCATGCCCGACAACTATCTGCGCCTCGGCATCGACCAGAACGAGGACGGAAAGGTCGACATCTGGGGCTCGGACGCCGACGCCCTGGCCTCGGCCGCCAACCTGCTGGCCCAGGCCGGATGGAAGCGGGGTCAGGGCTGGGGCTATGAGATCGTGCTGCCGGCCGGCTTCGACTATGCCCTGGCCGAGGCCGAAGGCCGGCCCTGGAGCGAGTGGGCGCGGCAAGGCGTGACCCTGGCCCAGGGCGGGGCCCCGAACGCGGCCGAGGCGGCCGAGGCGGGCATCGTCCTGCTGCCTCAGGGCGCGCGGGGCCCGGCCTTCCTGGCCCTGCCCAACCACTATGTGATCCGCCGCTACAACAACTCGGTCAGCTATGCCCTGGCGATCGGGCTGACCGCCGACGGTATCGCCGGCAAGCCGGGGGTGGTCGCCACCTGGCCCGACGACGGCCCGATCTCGCGCGCGCAGCGGCTGGGGGCCCAGACGGCCCTCGCGCGGATGGGATTCGACCCCGGCACGATCGACGGCGTGGTCGGCTCGGGCACCCGCCGGGCCTTGAAGCAGTGGCAGGTCGCCAACGGACGCGTGGCGGACGGCTATCTGACGGCGGCCCTGGCCGACGAGCTGATGCGGGGGATGTAGGGCCGCGCGAGACCTCTCCCTCCCCCTCGGGGGAGGGTCGTCGCGAAGCGACGGGGTGGGAACGGCCGGCGACGTGGCGACGAACTGAAGGACCTTGCCTGGCCGCCCCCACCCGGTCTCCGCTACGCTCCGACCCCCCTCCCCCGCGGGGGGAGGGAAAAGACCGAGCCCTACTCCTTCAGCCGCCAGGTCGCGCCCGTCGGGCCATCCATCACGACCACGTTCAGCGCCGTCAGCCGGTCGCGGATGCGGTCCGCCTCGGGCCAGTTCTTCTCCGCGCGGGCGGTGACGCGTTCGGCCAGCAGGGTCTCGACCTCGGCCTTAAGCGCGTCGTCGGCTCCGCCCTCGAACCACTGATCGGGGCTGGACAGCAGCACGCCCAGGATCTGGCCCGAGGCCAGCAGCTCGGCCTTGGCGATGCCGACGGCGTGGTGGTCGCCGGCAGTCATGGCGCGCTCGATCTCGCTGGAGAGGGCGAACAGGGTGGCCATGGCCCCCGGGGTGTTCAGGTCGTCGGAGATGGCCGTCAGGAACTCCGGCGAGGGCATGTCGCCGAGCGCCGCGACGGTCTCGGCCCGGCGCAGGGCCCCGTACAGACGATCCAGATTCTTGCGCGACTGGTCCAGCAGGCTCTGGTTCCAGTCCAGCGGCTGGCGGTAGTGGGCGCTGAGCAGGGCCCAGCGGACGACCTCGCCCGGCATGGTCTGCACCAGGTCGTGCAGCAGCAGGACGTTTCCGACCGACTTGGACATCTTCTCGGCGTCCACCGTCAGGAAGCCATTGTGCATCCAGTAGCGACTGTAGGCGTCGTGCGCGGCGTCGTCATGGGCATGGCCGTGGGCGCAGACCCCTTGGGCGATCTCATTCTCGTGGTGCGGAAACACCAGGTCGATCCCGCCGCCGTGAATGTCGATCGGCAGTCCCAGGGTCTGTTCGATCATGGCCGAGCATTCGATATGCCAGCCGGGCCGCCCCTGCCCCCACGGCGACGGCCAGGAGGGTTCGTCGGGCTTGGAGGGCTTCCACAGGACGAAATCGTGCGGGTTCTTCTTGTAGGGCGCGACCTCGACCCGAGCCCCGGCAATCATGTCGTCCAGGTTGCGGCCGGACAGCGCCCCGTAGGCCGGATAGCTTGAGACGTCGAACAGCACATGGCCCTCGGCGGCATAGGCGCAACCCTGGTCCAGGATTTGGCCGATCTGTTCGACGATGGCGGCCATGTGGTCGGTGACGTGAGGGGCGAGGTCGGGGGCGGTGACGTTCAGCGCCGTCATGTCGGCCAGATAGGCGGCTTCGTAGCGCTCCGTGACTTGGCCGATCGGCACGCCTTCCCGATGCGCCTTCGCATTGATCTTGTCGTCCACGTCGGTGACGTTGCGGGCATAGACGACGCTGTCGGCCCCGTATTCGCGGCGCAGCAGCCGGACCAGCACGTCGAACACGACCGGCGGCCGGGCATTGCCGATGTGGGCATAGTCATAGACCGTCGGGCCGCAGACATAGAGGGTCACCCGCTCCGGGTCGCGCGGCACGAAGGCCCGCTTCTGGCGCTGCAGGGTGTCGTGAAGGAAAAGCGTCATTTTGAAGCGTAGCAGTTCGTTTTCTTGCGGGACGGTGCGCGCGTCCCATATAGCCGAGTTGACGCCGCGAACAGCCGTGGCATCGAACAGGGAGAGCGACGCGCGTCAATCCGGGGCCCCCGTCCCGGCGCTACTGGTCGCTAAGAAAACACCTCATGGACGCCAACGCCTCCAGGCCGACGCTCGTCGGCAACGATCATCTGTCCCGCCCGACCCGCGAGGAGGCCCTGGCCGCCGTCCGCACCCTGATCGCCTGGTCCGGCGACAATCCCGATCGCGAGGGCCTGCTGGACACGCCCAAGCGCGTCGTCGACGCCTATGGCGAGTGGTTCGAGGGCTATACCGCCGATCCGGCCAAGGAGCTGAGCCGCACGTTCGAGGACGTGCAGGGCTATGACGACATGGTGCTGCTGCGCGACATCGAGGTCGAGAGCCATTGCGAGCACCACATGGCCCCGTTCCTGGGCAAGGCCTATGTTGCCTACATCCCGACCGAGAAGGTCGTCGGCATCTCCAAGATCGCGCGCGTGGTGGAGATCTTCTCCAAACGCCTGCAGACCCAGGAGACCCTGACCCAGGAGATCGCCGGGTCGCTGGAGGACCACCTGTCGCCGGCCGGGGTCGCCGTCCTGATCGACGCCGAGCACCAGTGCATGACGACGCGCGGCGTTCACCACCGCCACGTCTCGACCATCACCACCCGCTTCACCGGGGCGTTCAAGACCGATCCGGCCCTGATCGAGCGGTTTTTGAAGCTGGCCAAAGGCTGATCTTCCCCTCGGGCGCGAAAACCGGAGCCCTGGAACCGGATCGCGCCCGAGACCGCTTTACAAGCCGGGCGCCAGCCGCCAGAAACCGTTCGAACATTCGCGATGCTCGCGCCCCGCCGCCGAGCCTGCATGGAGAAGACATCACATGGGTGCCAAGCTCGGAGGATCGCAGGGTGGCAAGACCATCCAGCAGAACGCGGACATCAACGTCACGCCGTTCGTCGACATCATGCTGGTGCTGCTGATCATCTTCATGGTGGCCGCGCCGCTGGCCACCGTCTCCATCAAGCTTGACCTGCCCCCGGCGACCCCGCCCACCGGTGCCGAGCCCAAGGAGCCGGTCTACATCACCATCCAGGAATCCGGCTCGATCTTCATCGCCTCGCAGCAGACGACGATTGAGACCCTGATTCCAGACGTCTGCTCCGCCCTCGGCGGCGGCAACCCCGGCTGCAAGCAGGAGCGCGTGTTCGTCCGCGCCGACGCCGAGGTCAGCTACAACCAGTTCATGGAAGTGATGAACGAGCTTCAGGACAACGGCTTCTACAAGGTCGGCCTGCTGAACGAAGACATCACCTAAAAGCTTCGCGCCCACGCACCTGTCAGGGCCGCGTCTCGCAAGGGACGCGGCCCTTTCCATATGGCGTCGGGGTTTAGGATCGCGAAGGTCGCGAGGCCACTCACCTGTCCGGTCAGGTCATACGCAGAGCGTTGGACCCGGCGACGGCCCGCACGCCTTCGCCGCGATCAAGCCTAGTCCAGACCCAGGCGGCCTGCGCCACCGGCGAGCTCCCAGCTGGACACCAGCTGACCGAAGGCCGCCATGATATGGTAGAAGGACGTGGCGGGTGCGGGTTCGTCCATGAAGCTGCGATCCGGCAGGCTCTTGTCATGCCATAGCCCGGCCGGGGTGAGGTACAGCCACAGAGCGCGCTGCGCGGCGGCAGCCTGCCTGAGATATTGCGCCCGTTCGACGTCCTCCGACAGTTCCGCGAGGATCAGGGAGGCCTTCAGCCATTCCGTCTGTGGCCACAGACGTGCGCGACGGCTGCGGATGGAGCCGTCGTCATTCAGAGCGTCCAGGGCCACGCCGCGGCGCTCGTCGAGCCCTCCAAGGCCGAACGCGAACAGGCTCTTGGCGGCGGCGACCGCCGCGCTGGAGCCCCGGGCGCGGCCGTGCCGCGCCAGCAACCAGGCCCATTCGAACTGGTGACCGGGCTCGACCAGCCGTCCGGCCTCGCCCTCGGCCGGGGCCCAGTCGGCGTCGAAGAACTCACGCAGGAAGCCACCCGCCGGATCGATGAAGCGGGAGAACGCCAGTGCGACCAGGCGATCCGCCATCTGGGCCCACTCCGGATCGCCGGTGAGGGCCTCCCAGGCCATGCTGGCCTCGAGCAGGTGCATGTGACAGTTCGATTGATACGGATCGGTCCCGCTCTCGACCAGCGCCCCATTGGGAAGCGCCTGAGCCAGCAGCACGTCCCTGAGACGCGCGGCGGCCTGGTCCAGGTCACCCCAGGCCCCCCCCGGCACGCCGGCCTGCCGGGCGGCGGCCAGGGCGAACAAGACGAAGGCCTGATCATAGACCATGGCCGTCTCGTCCAGCGGTTCGCCGTCCGCTGACAACAGGGTGCGGCACAGTCCATCGCTTCGCAGATAGTCGACGTGCAGCCGCTCCAGCCCGGTCGACACGGCCCGCCTCCAGGGGCCGGCCCAACCGAGCCGTCCCGCTTCGGAGAAGACATAGATCTGGCGCGCCTGCACGCGGGCCCGCCTGGAACTCGGCGCACTGCGGCCGTCGAGGCTGAGGCTTTCCTGGAACACCCCGGCTTCCGATTGTCCGAGCGTGGACCAGGTGGGCAGGGCGCGCGTGCGAAGCCAGTCAGCGAACCGCGCCGCTCCGGCGGCCAGGGCTTCGACTTCGGCGGCCGCGAAGTCCAGATGGCGCGGCGACGTCAGCTTGAGCCGCTCGACCACCTTCTTCACATCCTGGGCGCGGCTCAGATCGCAGACCAGAACGGCGTCCTGCTCGGCGATGATGGCGAGGTTCCGGACGCCGATGGCGGCGATGATGACGCCGTCGGGTGCACGGGTCAGACAGCCTTCCGAGTCCTCGAACAGCTGGAGACCCGAGTTCCCCTCGCCGCTTTCGGCGATCGCGTCCCAGGCGCCGAGATCCGACCAGGCGAAATCGACCGCCAGAACCGAAGCCGCGTGGGTCTTTTCCATCACGGCATAGTCGATCGAGACCTTTGGCGATCGGTTGAAGGCCGCGCCGAGCACATGGACGCCGGCCAGTCCGCCGGCCGTGACGGCCGCCCGGGCCGCGTCTTCCACGGCCGGCGCATGGGATTTGAGCTCGTCCAGAAGGACCCTGGCCGATACGACGAAATTGCCGCTGTTCCAGAGATAGCCCGAAGCGATGTAGTGGGCGGCCAGCGCGGCGTCCGGCTTTTCCACGAAGGCTTCGACGTCGGACAGGCCGTGGCCCGCGGCCTTGATGTAGCCATAGGCCGCCGACGGCGCCGTCGGTCGAACGCCGAGCGTCACGATGCGGCCGTCCGAAGCCGCGCTGGCCGCCGCCTCGCGCGCGGCCTCGCGAAAAGCTTCCGCGTCCGGGATACTATGGTCCGAGGCGACGAAGACATTCACCCCATGACGGTCGGCCGCCTGCGTCCAGATCGCCGCCGCCGCCATGGCAGCGGCGGAGTCCCGCGCTTCCGGCTCGAGCAGGACGACGGCCTGGACATCGACTTCGTCGAGCTGTTCCAGCACCCATTGCCGGTGGGCGACGCCCGCGACGACGATCAGCGCACCGCCGTCGCCGGCGAGGGGGGCGACCCGCGAGATCGTGTCCTGGAACAGGGAGCGGTTGCCCAGCATCGGCATGAACTGCTTGGGCCGGGACGGGCGCGACGCCGGCCACAGGCGCGTTCCACCCCCGCCGCACATGATCACAGGGTAAAGCGCCATAGTCCCTCCAGATCCGGCGTCGTGAACGGCTAGGCCGTGGCCTGGGCCCGTTCCAGTTCGCTGGCATGCCAGCGCCACGCGGTGTTCACGATATCGGTCAGGTTTCGGCGCGGCGTCCAGCCCAGGACCTCGCGGGCCCGGCTGTTGTTCGCCACCAGAAGCGGCGCGTCGCCCTCGCGTCGCCCGACGACCTCCACCGGGAAGGGGTAGTTGGTCACGCGTCGAATGGTGTCGATCAGCTCGTTCACGGTCGTGCCGGTCCCGGTCCCCAGATTGAACACGGCGGTCTCGCCGCCATCCAGCAGATATTTCAGGGCGCGCACATGGGCATCGGCGAGGTCGAGCACGTGGATGTAGTCGCGGACCGCCGTCCCATCCCGCGTGTCGTAGTCGTTGCCGAAAAGCTTGAAGCCCTGGCGCTGTCCCAGGGCCGTCTGGACCGCCAGCGGAATGGCGTGGGTCTCCGGGTGATGGCGCTCGCCGATCCGGCCTTGTTCGTCCGCGCCCGCGGCGTTGAAATAGCGCAGGCTGACGGAACGGAAGTCGGCGTATTTGGAATAGTCCGCCAGGGCCTGTTCGATCATCAGCTTGGATCGGCCATAGGGGTTCAGCGGGGCCTGGGGATGGGTCTCATCCATCGGCATGACGACGGGGTCACCATAGGTCGCGCAGGTCGACGAGAACACCATGGCCTCGATCCCGCCGCGGCGCGCGGCCTCGATCAGGGAAATCGCGCCGCCGACGTTGTTGTCGTAGAAGCGCCCCGGCTCCTTCACGGACTCGCCGACCTCGATCAGTGCGGCGAAGTGGAGGACGGCCACGGGCGCGTATTTCGCAATGACCTCGTCCAGCCGGGCCCCGTCGCGGATGTCGCCCTGCTCGAGCGGGCCCCACTGGACGAACGCCGCGTGCCCGTTGGTGAGATTGTCATACACGACGGGTTCGAACCCCGCCTCGGACAGCGCAAGGCAGGCGTGAGACCCCACGTAGCCGGCTCCGCCGGTTACCAGTACCTTTTGCAACCGCTCACCCCCATTTTCCGTGCATTTGCCCCTTTAGCGGGCGTATGGGCGCGGGTCACCTGCTGGGTTGCACCATCAGCGAAATATTGAGACCGACGTTACCCATTGGGCGCATGCCCGCCGGTGAACGGCGCCTCAAAAACTGCCGCCTCCGGCGCGGTCCATGCGACATCGGGGCAAGGCCGGAAAACAGACGCTTCGCGTTAGCACTGCGGCGTCTATCGCCTCGCAGCCGTCCGTGTATTCCCTCATGCAGATGCCCACGCGCCCTCTTCCCCCGGTCGTCTACCACCCGGCCTACAGCGCCTCGCTTCCGCCGGGTCATCGCTTTCCCATGCTGAAGTATGCGCGACTGGCCCAGGTGCTCGAGGACGAAGGCCTGATCGGGCCGGAGGGGCTGTACACGCCCGACCCCGCCCCCTTCGCGATGCTCGCCGCCGTGCATGACCCCGACTATGTGCAACAGGTGCTGGACGCCTCCGTTCCGCCGGGCGTCGAGCGGGTCATCGGCATGGCGGTGACCCGCGACGTCTCGGATCGCGTGCAGGTGGCCGTCGGCGGCACCCTGATGGCCGCGCGCCTGGCGCTCCGCCATGGCTTGGCCTGCAACACGGCCGGCGGCAGCCATCATGCGGGACCAGGGGGCGGCGCGGGCTTCTGCGTCTTCAACGACATCGGCGTGGTCGCCCGCGCGATGATCGACGCAGGCGAGATCCAGCAGGCGCTCGTGGTCGATCTGGACGTCCACCAGGGCGACGGCACGGCCTTCATCTTCGAGCATGAGCCGCGCGTCTTCACCTTCTCGATGCACGGCGAGAAGAACTTTCCCGTGCGACGCGGACCGAGCGATCTGGACATCGATCTGCCGGACGGGACCGGCGACGAAGCCTATCTGGCACAACTGCGAGCGACGCTTCCGGCCCTGCTCGATCGCGTCCGGCCGGACCTGATCTTCTACATCGCGGGCGTCGATCCGCATGCGAGCGACCGTCTCGGCCGGCTGGCCCTGAGCGACGACGGCCTGGCGGCGCGCGACGCCTATGTGCTGAAGACCTGCCTGCCCGTGGCCCCCGTCGTCGGCGTGATCGGCGGCGGCTATGACAGCGACATCGACCGCCTGGCGCGCCGCCACGCCACCCTGCACCGCGCGGCGGCTGAGGCCTGGCGCCACGGCCTGGCCCGGCCGGGATCCTGAGCGATGACCGTCCCCCCGCCCCTGATCGTCACGGCCGCCCTGGATGACGGGGCCTTCGCCTGGTTCGAGGACCTGCGCCAGTCGCACTTTCCGCGCCACCGCAACAAGGTCCCCGCCCATGTGACGCTGTTCCACGCGCTTCCGGGCGAGCATGAGGACGCCGTGGCGCAGACGCTGAGGACGGCGTGTAGACGGCACCGACCCCTCCGTCTGGACGTGCGGGGACCCTGGTCCCTCGGGCGCGGCGTCGCCTATCGGCTCGCCTCGCCCGAGCTGGATCACCTGCGCCAGGAGTTGGCGGACGCCTTCTCGCCCTGGCTGACGCGACAGGACCAGGCCCCCTATCGACCCCACATCACCGTCCAGAACAAGGCCGAGCCGGAGGAGGCCCGCGAACTGCTCGAGCAGCTGCAGATGGCGTTCGAGCCCTTCCCCATCTTCGCCGAAGGCCTGCTGCTGTGGCGCTATCTCGGCGGGCCCTGGGCCCTCGTCGAACGGTTCGCCTTCGACGCGCCATGAGCGTGGGGCGGCTGGGCGCCGCCAGGCGATCCTGGCGCCCGGGAGTCGCCGGCGAACCGCGTCCGACCTCGACCTAGGTCGATGCGCGGCCGGCCGACACCCAGGCCTCGACGAAGGCGCGAGCCCGCGATCCGACCTCCGCCGGCGACAGACCCGGCTTGAAGATGGCCGAGCCCACCCCGAACCCCGAGGCCCCGGCCAAGCGCCAGGTCCCGACGCTGGCCGGGTCGGCGCCGCCCACCACATAGACGCGGGCCTCTTTCGGCAGCACGGCGCGGACGGCCTTCAAACCCTGCGGTCCGGCGATTTCCGCCGGGAAGAGCTTCAGCGCATCGGCGCCGGCGTCCAGCGCGGTGAAGGCCTCGGACGGCGTGAAGAAGCCGGGCAAGGACAGCAGGCCCAGGCGCTTGGCCTCGGCGATCACCGCCGCATTGGTGTTGGGCGAGATGACGATCTGGCCACCCGCGTCGGCGACCTGTTGCGCCGCCTCGACGGTCAGGACGGTGCCTGCCCCGACCAGGGCGCGACCGTCGAGCGCATCCCTCAGCCGGCGGACGCTTTCCAGCGGCCGCGGCGAGTTCAGCGGCACCTCAAGGCAGACGAAGCCGGCGGCGACGATCGCCTCGCCCACGGCCACCGCCTCCTCGGGTTCCAGACCGCGCAGGATGGCGATCAGCGGCAGGGCGTCGAGCGTCTGGATCATTGGCTGGCCTCATGAATGCGCCACAGCCCTCTGGCGGTGGCGGCCGGTCCGTCGGCGATCCGGACGTCGGAAAAGCCGGCGATCCGGAGCGCGGTGGCATAGCGGTCGTTCAGCACCGCGGTTCCGACGAGGGTCACCGGACCCGCGAGATCGTGCGCCTCGGCGGACACCTCGGTCCCGATCAGCAAGCCGGACAGGTAGTCAGCCGCGCTCTCGGAGCTCAACCGGTCCGCCAGGGCCTCGACCCGGACCGAGAACAGGGTGGCCATCAGGGCCGGGTCCGTCAGGGCCCGCCGGACGCCGGTCACGAACGCCGCGGCGTCGACGCCCGGTTCGCCCATGCCCGCCCCCAGGATGGTGCCCTTGCGGATGGCCGCGAACAGTTCGCCGGTCATGAAGGTGCGGTAGGACAGCAGCTGACCGCAGCGGGCCGCGATCCATTTGGAATGGGTGCCGGGCGCGACGATGCGGTGATCGCCGGGCTCCAGGTCCAGACCCATGACCTGGGTCTCCTCGCCGCGCATGACGTCGACCATCTGTCCGTCGCGCAAAGCCTTGAGGCCCGGCACGATGCGCACGTCCGGCCGGTCGGGCGGCGAGGCCAGACCATGCGCCAGATCTCCGACGGTGGCCGGGGTCGGCAGATAGGGCATCTCGCGCCATTTGGCGCGCGCGCCGGCCATGCCGCAGGCCAGGACCGGCAGGCCGTCCTCCAGCCACTCGCCCGCCGTCTCGGCCAGGACGCCCGGGAAGGCGCCCGCCTCGAGACCGCCCGCGCCACGCGGATCGGACCGGGTGGCCAGGACCGCGCCGCCGGGGGCGATACGCATTACCCGCAGGTTGCTGGTGCCCCAGTCGCACCCGATCAGCGCCGCTCCGTCGTCGGCTGCGCGGGCGCTCATGTCACCACCAGATGGCATAGACGGCGATCAGGAAGGCCAGGACCCCCGCGCCGGCGATGTTGAAGCCCAGCGACGTCTTGTAGCTGACGCCGTCCAGCTTGATCTGCATGGTCCCGGCCTTGGGCGGCGACAGCAGGGAGACGATCACGGCGGCGACCAGGGCCACCAAGAAGACGACGCCGACCCGGTTCATGAACGGCAGGGTGAAGATCCCTTCGCGGTCCAGCCACCACATGAAGCCCGACAGGGCCACGCCGCCGATGGCGGCGGTCAGGGCCCCGGCCTCGGAGGCCCGCTTCCAGAAAAGCCCAAGGATGAAGATGACCACGATCGACGGGGTGAAGAAGCCGGTGAAGTCCTGGATGAACTGGAAGGCCTGGGAGAAGCCCCCCAGCAGCGGGCGGGCCACCAGGATACCGATGACCATGGCGGCGAAGGCGGCGATGCGCCCGACGAGCACCAGATGCTGTTCCGAGGCCCCCTTGTTGGCCTTGGCGTACAGATCCAGCGTGAAGATGGTCGAGATCGAGTTCACCTTGGACGCCAGCGACGCCACGATCGCCGCGATCAGCGCCGCGAAGACCAGCCCCTTCAGGCCCGCGGGCAGCAGGTTCATCATGGTCGGATAGGCCTGATCGGGGGCCGACAGGGTCGGGGCCAGGACCAGGGCGGCCATGCCCGGCAGCACGACGATGACCGGCATCAGCAGCTTCAGATAGGCGGCGAAGGCGATGCCCTTCTGGGCCTCGGCCAGCGACTTCGCGGCCAGGGCGCGCTGGATGATGTACTGGTTGAAGCCCCAGTAGCTGATGTTCATGATCCACAGCCCGCCCAGCAGGACGGCGATGCCCGGCAGTTCCTTGAAGTTGGGGTTGTCGGGCGACAGGATCATGTCGAACTTTTCGGGGAAGCGCGTCAGCAGGGTGGTGAAGCCGCGCAGGGCCCCCGACGCGCCGCCGATCTCGCTGAGGGCGATGTAGCCGATGATCAGGCCGCCAGCGACCAGCAGGGCCACCTGGACGATGTCGGTCAGGGCCACGGCCTTCAGCCCGCCCCACAGCTGATAGGCCAGGGCGAAGACGCCGATCGCGACGATGGCGTACATCTGGTCGAGGCCGGTGACGGTGTTCACCGCGATGGAGCCCAGCCACAGGATCGAGGTCACGTTGACGAAGACGTAGAGCAGCAGCCAGAACACCGCCATCACGTTGCGGATGGTCGGTCCGTACCGCTGCTGCAGGAACTGCGGCATGGTGACGATGTCGTTGCGCAGGAAGATCGGCAGGAAGAACTTGCCTACGATCAGCAGGGTCAGGGCGGCCATCCATTCGTAGGAGGCGATGCCCAGGCCGATCACATAGCCGGAGCCCGACATGCCGATGATCTGTTCGGCCGAAATGTTGGCCGCGATCAGGGACGCGCCGATGGCCCACCAGGGCAGGTTCTTGGAGGCCAGGAAATAGTCGGTGGAGGTCTTCTTCTCGCCGCCCTTGTCGCGCGACACCCATTGGGCCAGACCGAAGATGAAGACGGCATAGATGCCCAGGATCACAAGATCGACGGTCGCCAGCGACATGTGGATAATCTCCCCAGTGCGGCCCTTTGCGGGCTCGAATGGTCGGACGCTAGGTGACCGGCCCGCAATGAGCAATGATTTTTCATATGCGGATTGCTGTTTACAGGTGCCGCAACGCTGGTCACTTTTGGTTGGGCGCGCCAACCCGTAAGACTGGGACGGCGACGGGGGACAACGCATGCTGCAGAAGCCGGACACCGAGGATCGGAAATATCGGGCCCCGGCCCTGGAAAAGGGCCTGGACGTTCTGGAGCTGCTGTCGGCGCACGGCGTGCCGATGACCCCCTCTCAGATGTCGGCCGAGCTGGGTCGCTCGGTCAGCGAACTGTTCCGCATGATCCAGGTGCTGGAGTTCCGGGGCTATATCGAGCCGTCGGCGCAGGGCTATGGGCTGACCAACCGGTTGTTCACCCTCGGCATGGCCCAGGCGCCGGTCAAATCCCTGTCCGAGATCGCCCTGCCGGTCATGCGTGACCTGGCCACGGTGACGGGTCAGTCCTGTCACCTGGTGGTGCCATCCGGCGACCAGATCGTCGTGATCGCGCGCATCGAAAGCCCGGGCGACCTCGGCTATTCGGTGCGGATCGGCTACCGGCGCAACCTGATCGAGGCGACCTCGGGCCTGCTGCTCTACGGCTGTGCCTCCGCCTCGGCCAGGGAACGCCTGGCGATGCAATTGACCGAACGGTTCGGCGTGCAAAAGACCGGCCGCTTCATCAAGGCGGCAGAGGCCGCGAGCGACCAGGGGCACGTCGAGCGGGACAGCGACTTCGTCAAGGGCGTGACCGATCTGGTGGCCCCCATCATGGGCGCGGACGGAATCATCGCCACCCTGATCACGCCCTTCATCCAGCAGACCCCGCCGACCTGCGACATGATCGCCTGCATGGGTCATCTGCGCGAGGCGGCGGCGGCGATCTCAGGGGCCACCGGGGCCGTCTCGCAGGCCTGACGCCCGTGACCAATTGACTTGATCCCGCGCGAAAGGCATTTTCGCTGGCAACGATGGCTTTCAGCAATGAAAGGCCGCGCACGAGGGCGTGGTCCGGCGCCGACCGGCCGGGATAGGAGTCAGTATGGTCGACAACGCTGTGGATATCGCCCGCGGAACCGCGGATCCCGAGGCATCCGTGACGAAGTCCAAACGCCTGCGGTCCCGGGCCTGGTTCGACAATCCGGACAATCCGGACATGACGGCCCTCTATCTGGAGCGCTACCTGAACTACGGGCTGACGCGGCGTGAGCTGCAGTCGAACAAGCCGATCATCGGCATCGCCCAGACCGGTTCGGATCTGTCGCCCTGCAACCGCCACCACATCATCCTGGCGGAGCGGGTGCGCGAAGGCATCCGCGAGGCGGGCGGCATCGCCATGGAGTTTCCGGTCCATCCGATCCAGGAGACCGGAAAGCGGCCGACGGCGGGCCTCGACCGCAACCTGGCCTATCTGGGCTTGGTCGAAAGCCTCTACGGCTATCCGCTGGACGGCGTCGTCCTGACCATCGGCTGCGACAAGACCACGCCGGCCTGTCTGATGGCGGCCGCCACCGTCGACATGCCGGCCATCGCCCTGTCGGTCGGACCGATGCTGAACGGCTGGCACCGGGGCGAGCGGACCGGGTCCGGCACGATCATCTGGAAGGCCCGCCAGATGATGGCGGCCGGCGAGATCGACTATGAGGGCTTCCTCGAGCTCGTGGCGTCGTCGGCACCCTCGGTCGGCTATTGCAACACGATGGGCACGGCCACGACGATGAACTCGCTGGCCGAGGCCCTGGGTATGTCCCTGCCCGGCTCGGCCGCCATCCCGGCCCCCTACCGCGAACGCGCTCAGGTCGCCTATGAGACCGGTCGGCGGATCGTCGAGATGGTCCACGAGGACCTGAAGCCGTCGGACATCCTAACGCCCGAGGCGTTCCGCAACGCCATCGTCGTCAACTCCGCGATCGGCGGATCGACCAATGCCCCGATCCATCTGGCGGCCCTGTCGCGGCATGCCGGGGTCGAACTGCCGCTGACGGACTGGCAGACGCACGGTCTGCATGTGCCCCTGCTGGTCAACCTGCAGCCGGCCGGTGCCTATCTGGGCGAGGACTATTTCCACGCCGGCGGTGTGCCCGCCGTCGTCAACGAGCTGATGAAACAGGGACTGATCCAGACCCAGGCCCTGACCGTCACCGGCAAGACCATCGGCGAGAACTGCGCCGGGGCGGAGATCGTCCTGCCCGACGTCATCCGGTCCTTCGCCGATCCCCTGGTCGCCGACGCCGGCTTCGTCGTGTTCAGCGGCAATCTGTTCAACTCGGCCATCATGAAGCTGAGCGTGATCAGTCCCGAGTTCCGGGACCGCTATCTGTCCAACCCCGACGATCTGAATGCTTTCGAGGGTCCGGCCGTGGTCTTCGACGGACCCGAGGACTATCACGCCCGCATCGACGACGAGAGCCTGGGCATCACCGAGCAGAGCCTGCTGTTCATGCGCGGCGCGGGCCCCGTCGGCTATCCGGGCGCGGCCGAGGTAGTCAACATGCGGCCGCCCGCCTACCTGATCAAGAAGGGCGTCTCGGCCCTGGCCTGCATCGGCGACGGGCGCCAGTCGGGCACTTCGGGCTCGCCCTCGATCCTGAACGCCTCGCCGGAAGCCGCGACCGGCGGAGCCATCGCCCTGCTTCGAACGGGAGACCGGGTGAGGATCGACCTCAACACCGGCCTGGCCAATGTGCTGATCTCCGACGCGGAGCTGGCGGAACGGCGCGCGGCGTTCGAGGCGGCGGGGGGCTATGCCTATCCGGCGTCCCAGACCCCCTGGCAGGAGATCCAGCGGAGCCTGGTCGGCGAGTTGGAGACCGGGGCCGTGCTGGAGCCCGCGGTCCAGTACCACCGCATCATCGACAAGTTTGGCCTGCCCCGCGACAATCACTGACCTCGGCCGTCCCCGCGAGGGGGCGGTTCGGGCGTTTCAAAGACGATCGAGCGGCAACGAAAAGCCGCCTGCGCCACGGGCGCAGGCGGCTCTCAATTTCGAGTGCTTCACGTCAGGCCGACCCAGCGCCCTCAGCCGCCAGGTCGAACCCCGCGGGCGGGAGGCGCGCATCGCTGCGCGCCCCTCCCTGGATCAGTAACGGAAGCGCACGCCGAGCGAATAGATGCTCTCTTCGAAGCGGACGTCCCGTGGGAAGCTGCCCAGCACGGCGCCACTGCCGTCCTGGAACTCACGGTAGCTGGTGAAGGGCTCGCCCAGGATGTTCGAGGCGTCGAACGTCAGCGTCACGTTCTCGACCGGCGTGTAGTTGAACGCGAAGTCGAGGCGCGAGACGCTGTCGGTGTATTCGCAGCCCGGGTTGAAGCCGGTGTTGCAGCCGTTCAGATACTGGTCGCGGCTGTTCCAGGCCAGGCGGGTCGAGATCGGCCCGCGCTCGTAGATCCCGACCACGTTGTAGGCGAACTCGGAGATGCCCGGCAGGTCCTCGTCGGCGTCGATATAGGTTCCGTTTAGCTGCACGCCGAAGCCCTGGGCCCAGTCCGGCACGAAGGCATAGTCGAAGAAGGTGGTGAAGCTGGCCTCGACCCCCTTCAGCGTCCGGTCGGTCAGGTTGATCGGCCGGTTGATCCGCAGCGGTCCCAGGACGGGGTCGTCCACGTCCTCCGGCCCGTTGATGATGAAGCCGGACACATCGCGCTGGAACACGGCCAGGGAGGCGAAGCCGGTGCTCGAGAAATAATACTCCAGGCTGGCGTCGTAGTTGGTCGAGAAGATCGGCTGCAGGTCGATGTTGCCGCCATTGGCGTTGCGGCGTCCCGTGCCAGGGTCGATGTTCGGGTCGACCGAGAGGCCCGGGTTCAGCTGGTTGAAGTTCGGCCGGGTGCGGGTCTGGTTGGCCGTCAGGCGCAGCTGCAGCTGTTCGGTGAAGTGGATCCGGCCGCTGACGCTGGGCAGGAAGTCGACATAGTCATTTTCGTTCGAGATCGGCGAGAAGACGGTGGGCGCGCCGTCGACGAAGCGGCGCTGAGTCCCGTCGACCGCGATTTCCGTCCTGACCGCGCGGATGCCGATCACGCCGTCGATCGGCAGGGCCGTTTCGAGCGCGTATTTGACCTGGGCGTAGGCGGCGTAGGACTTCTCGTTGGCCTCGAACGCCTGGAAGGGATCGAACGGCGGCTCGCCGGCCGGGAAGCCGGCCAGGGTGCGGATGCCGGCGATGTTGTCGCGCAGGCTGTCGTAGGTCGGGCTGTACCAGGTGCGGACCGGCTGGACGTCGCTCCCGTTGAAGCCGCCGTTGATCAGCTGGAAATCGACGGGCGTCTGGGCCGGGTTCAGGCCCAGGGGCTCCTGATAGCTGTAACGCTCGCCGTTGCTGAACGAGCCGTTTCGATCGACGAAGCGGAAGCCGGTCTGGAACTGGGTGATCCCGTTCTGGCCGGTGTCCCAGGTCAGGTCGGTGCGGAACTGGATGTCGTCGCCCTCGGCCAGCAGATGCCGGTCGAAGAAGCCGCGGTAGATGTAGTTGGCGGGGTTCTCGGTGTCGAACGACCCGAAGTCGAACTCGACGCCGCCGTCCTCCTCGTCCACGTCGAAGTTGACGTTGACCGGCGGGGCGGACGCGAAGTTGGTGTCGTAGCTGTAGATCGACGAGTCGTACTGGCTGTCCGTCATCGCCAGGTCGGCGGTGATCCGCACCGGGCCGGAGGTCCACGCCCCACCGACCGCGAACTGATAGGTGTCGGTCTGGTTCTCGCTGGCCCCCTGGAACAGCTCGGGCCGAACAGCGCCGGTGGCCGTCAGGCTCTGGACGCGGTTGGAGTTGGGCTGAAGCACCACGTTGCTGAACTGGACGCCGCCGAACAGGGGCACGAACAGCTGGCGGTCGGAGACCTGGTTGCGGAAGCCCTGATAGAGGAAGTCCGCATAGAGCTCGAGGGTCTCGCTGGGGCGCCACTGCAGCGCCGCGTTGACCGACGGGCGCGACCGGTCGCCCTGGCCGTAGAAGATTCCGACGGCGTCGGGGTAACGGGCCCCGATCAGGGCGGGGTTGCCGCCCACCTGGCCGGCGTTGATGTCGGCGATGAAGCCGCCACCGTTGAACCGGGCGGAGTCGAGATAGCGCAGCTGGGTGTAGGACACGTTCAGCAGGGCCCCGACCTCGCCCATGCCGGTGTCCCACCGGTTGCTGACCAGCAGGTTGGCGTTGGGGTCGAACTCCTCGGATTGGCCCGCATAGGTCCCCCGCACGCCGCCCGCGATCTCCAGCCCGCTGAAGTCGAAAGGCCGGCGCGAGCGGACGTTGATCAGGCCGGCGATCCCGCCCTCGACCTGGTCGGAGCTGGTGGACTTGAAGACGTCCAGCGCGGCCACGCCGCCGGCCGGGAAGTCCTGGATGGCCACGAAACGGGCCTCGGCCGTGAAGATGTCCCGCCCGTTGTAGGTGGTCGTCAGATCGGGCAGGCCGCGTACCAGCACCCGTCCCGCCTCGCCCCCGCCGCGCTCGACCTGGACTCCTGTGACCCGCGCCAGCGAGTCGGACGCCGTGACGTCGGGCAGTTTGCCGATGTCCTCGGCCACGACGGAATCGACGATCTGGTCGGCGTTCTGCTTCTGCGCCTGGGCGGTCTGCAGGCTCCGGCGGAAGCCGGTGACGACGACTTCTTCCAGGACGGTGTCATCCTGCACCTGCACCTGCGCCGCCGGCGCGGCCGGTGTCGGTGCCGGCGCCGGCGCTGGCGTTGCCGTCTGGGCCAGCGCGGGCGCCGCCATCAGCGTGGCCAGCATCGAGGCCGAACAGAGTATCCGGGTCCGGGTCTGCATAGTGTTTTCTCCCCTGTCTTTTCTGGTTGTTATTGGCGGCCGCCCTCTTGGCCGCCGGTCGCTCAAGGCGCCGTGGGCGCCGGTTCCGAGATCGTCCGCTTGAACACCTCCGCCTCGCGCTGGCGGTAGGGCGTGCCGTCGCGGCGCATCAGGTCGTGGAACCAGATGGTCGGCTCCTGCAGCGTGTAGGGCCGCTCCCAGCTGTCCCAGGGCATGCGCGTCTGGGTGTCGCCGTCGATCAGGCCCCAGTTGATCATGCCGATGTTCTCGCGCCGGGCGATCGGCAGGATGGTCTCGACGTTCGAGCCGTTGCCGCGCGCCAGCCATTCGGTGACGATCATGGGCCGGCCATAGGGGCGCAGCTGGGCGATGCGACCCTCGAACTGCTCGGGCCATTCATAGTTGTGCCAGGTGATGACGTCGGAGTTGGCCAGCTGGGCGCGCTGGATGCCGTTCAGGGTCGGCGACCCCGGAGACCAGTCCGGCCCGATCCAGACGCCGCTGGTCAGGGGCTGGATCGGATTCTGGCTGCGCGCCCAGTCGAACGCCTGGGGCAGCAGTTCCTCGATCCGCTTCATCTCGTCGGCCAGCTGTTCGTCGAGATAGCTGCCCCCACCCTGGTTGTCGGGCTCGTTCCAGATGTCCCAGGCCAGCACGCGCTGATCCTGGGCGAAGGCCCCGACCACGCCCTCGACATAGGCCCGGAAGCGGGCGTCGTTGCGCGGGTCGATCAGGTCGGTGCGGCCCGGGCTCTGCACCCAGCCGGAGTTGTGCACGCCGGGGATCGGCCGATGCTGCGGCCCCAGCACCGGGTCCGGGTTCCAGCAGCTGTCGAACAGCACCAGCATGACCTTGATGCCGTGCTTGTCGGCGATGGCCAGAAACTGGTCGACGCGCTGGATCAGACCGGCCGAGTCCTGCTGCCACAGCAGGTCGTGCAGATAGACCCGCATGACGTTCATGCCGAACTTCTCATGCGCCCAACCCAGTTCGCGGTCGATCGCCTCGGCGTCGAAGGTCTCGGCCTGGAACATCTCCAGCTGATTGATGGCGCTGGAGGTCGTGTAGTTGGCGCCCACCATCCACGGCTGGGCCGCGTACCAGGCGTCGGCCTTCGCGACGGTCCACCGATCGGAGTCGCCGGCGATCGCGCGGCTCACCGCGCGCGGAGACGGCTCCTGAGCCGCCGCGATGCCGGGCAGAGCCAGGCACAGGCTGGCCCCAAGGACGTACGGCAGCAGACGGAATGGACGCATGGTCGGGAAACTCCTCGGAAAGTCGGGTCGGTTCAGCGGCGGGGGGTGGTCGAAAAACGGAACACCATGTGGTTGCGGTAGGTCTGGCCGGGATCCAGCCGCACCGAGCCGAACGCGGGCTGGTTCGGCGTATCGGGGAACATCTGGGGTTCCAGCACGACCGCATCGCCCATCCGGTAAATCCGGTCCGACTTGCCGACGATCGTCCCGTCGAAGAAATTCCCCGAATAGAACTGCACCCCGGGCTGATCCGAGATCAGCTCCATCGTGCGGCCCGAAACGGGGTCCTCCAGCCGGGCGATCATGCGCGGCTCGGCCGAGCGCTCGCGGCTGATCACCCAATTGTGGTCGTAGCCGCGCCCGAAGACGATCTGCTCGTCGGAGGCGTCGCGCACGCGGTCGCCCACGGCCGTGGCGGTACGGAAGTCGAACACCGTGCCCTCGACCTTGCGGAACTCGCCGGTGGGGATCGCGGTGGCGTCCGTGGGCGTATATTCCTCGGCCGGGATCGTCAGCAGATTGCCGAGCGCGCCGGCGGTCGCGCCGTCACCGGCCATGTTCCAGTAGCCATGGTTCGAAAGGTTGACGACGGTCGGGGCGTCCGTGGTGGCCCGGTAGTCGATCGACAGCTCGTTGGCGTCGTTCAGCGCATAGGTGGCGGTCGTGGTGAGTTCGCCCGGATAGCCCTGGTCGCCGTCGGGGCTGACGTAGCGCAGCGTGACGCTGGGGGCGTCGCCGCTCTCGATCTCCACCACCTCCCACAGCACCTTGTCGAAGCCGGCGGTGCCGCCGTGCAGGGCGTTCGGGCCGTTGTTCACGGGGGTCTGATAGGTCTTGCCGTCCAGCTCGAACCGGCCGCCCGCGATGCGGTTGGCCACGCGCCCCACGGTCGCGCCGAAATACTCGGGCATGGCGAGATAGCCGTCCAGGGTCGCATAGCCGATGGCCACGTCGGCCATCTGGCCGTCGCGGTCCGGGACCATCACCGACTGGATCGCGGCACCCAGGGCGATGACCCGAACGGTCATGCCGGCGTCGTTGGTCAGGGTGATCGCCTCGACCACCCGCCCGTCCGGCATCCGGCCGAACTCGGCACGCTGGGCCGTCCCGGCCAAGGCCGTGGTCGCGCCCGCAGACAGGGCAATGAGGGTCAGACAGCTGATCGCCGCAGTACGCATGGAACCTCCCAGGGCTGACGCCCGTCGATCATCTACTGGATCGTTATCTGATTTATATGTTAACATGTTTTCATTGGCAATAAGCAACGATGGGGCTCCGATGTCGGCATTCACACTCCCTCTGGCCCTCGCGGCCCTGCTTTTGGCGACCCCGATCGCCGCCCAGGAAGGCCCCCGCGCGCCCGTCCTGGACGCCGACTTCCCCGACCCGTTCGTGCTGTCGACGGACGCAGGGCTGGTCGCCTACGCCACCAACTCGCGGAAACGCGGCAAGCTCCTGAATGTGCAGATGTCGCGTTCCACCGATGGTCGGTCCTGGTCGGCGGCGGCGGACGCCATGCCGGTCGCGCCCCCCTGGGCCCGGCCCGGGCGGCCCGACATCTGGGCCCCCGAGGCCATCCGCATCGGCGACCGCTACGTGATGTATTTCAGCGCGCGGCATGCCACCCGGACCCGTCCCGACGGCCTGACCCTGTGCGTCGGCGCCGCCGTCGCCGCGGCGCCGGGAGGCCCCTTCGTGCCCCAAGCCGAGCCCCTGACCTGCGGCGGGCCCCTGGGCGTGATCGACGCCAGTCCGTTCCGGGACGGAGAGGACCTGTGGCTCTATGTGAAGAGCGACGGCAACTGCTGCGACGTGCCGATCACCCTGGTGGCCCAGCGCCTGTCCGCCGACGGTCTGAGCCTGACCGGGGCGCCGGCGACCGTGCCGGGGTTCACCAACGACGCCGCCTGGGAAGGCAAGGTGGTCGAGGCCCCGCAGATGGTCGTGCGCGACGGCGTCTATACCCTGTTCTACAGCGCCAACGATTTCGGCGGCCGGGCCTATGGGACCGGATACGCCCTGTGCCAGAGCCCGGTCGGTCCGTGCCAGGATGCGCCCCAGAACCCGATCCTGAGCTCGACCCCCGGCCTCAGGGGCCTGGTCGGACCCGGTCATGTCAGCGTGTTCGAACGCGAAGGCCGGACGTGGATCGCCTATCACGGCTGGCGGCGTCCCCTGACCGACGGCGGCTGGGGTCAGCGGTCGATGTACATCGACCGTCTCGACTGGGTCGACGGCCGCCCGACCGTCGCGCCCGCGCGCTAAGCGGCGACCGGGCGGCTCGCGGAGCCGCCCGGTTCGGCCGGGTCAGTCGTCGAACGGCTCGACGACCGTGCGGTGGCCGAGCATGAAGGCATCGGCGACGTGGCGGAACGGCTCCAGATCGACGTCGCTCTCGCCGCGACGGATCAGGTCGGCGAAGCGGCGGTAGAGGTTGGGGTACTCGCCCTCGACCTCGCCCGTCTCGACCGTATGAGTCTCGCCGTCGATGACGAGGCGGCTGCCGCCGTCGTGCAGCACCAGGGTGCCGGTGTCGGTCTCGACGATGATGTCCCAGGACTGGGGTCCCGTCTGGCGGAAGTCGAAGGCGGCGGAGATCGGCGCGCCCGACACGGTGCGGAACGTCAGATCGGCCGCGATCGGCGCCGCCCGGTTGGACGGGAAGGCCAGGGTGGCCTGCTGCAGAATGGCCCGCTCGGGCAGGATCCGGGTCAGGATGGACAGGGCGTTGATGCCTGGATCGAACACGCCCAGGCCGCCCGGCTCCCAGATCCATTGCTGCCCCGGATGCCAGCGACGGACGTCTTCCTTCCAGATGACCTGCGCCGACCGGATCGTCCGTTCGCTCAGCCAGGCCCGGGCCGTCTCGACCCCGGCCGCCTCCCGCGAATGCCAGGTGCAGAACAGCGTCAGCCCGCGCTCAGCCGCCAGGCCCGCCAGATGGTCGACCTCCGCCACCGTGGCCCCCGGCGGCTTCTCCAGCATGACGTGACGGCCGGCCTCGAGCGCCGCCCGGGCGATGTCGTGGCGTCCCACGGGCGGGGTGCACAGGCTGACGGCGCCGATGGCCGGATCCGCCTCCAGCATCGCCTCGATGCTGGGATAGGTCGGCACCCCCTCGACGCCCTCATGATGCGTCGCGACGGCGACCAGTTCGAAATCGCGACTGGCGGCCAGGGCAGGCAGATGCTGGTCGCGCGCAATCTTGCCGATTCCGACCACGCCGATACGGACAGATTCCATGAGTGACTCCGGCACCAGAGATAAGACGATGAGGGCGCCCGCCCTCCTTCCCGCCCGGTGTAGCCGCCGCGCTCGAGGCGCAACAGCCAACAAATGCTACAGGCGCGCGACGCGCGGCGGGCAGCCAAACCCTTTGGCGTCGAGGTCAGCGCGTCGCGTCCGGTGAATCACCGGCACAAAGGGCCCGCCAACGGGCTGGCGTGACCCCTTCCCATTCGCGAAACGCGCGATGAAATGAGGTGGCGTCCTGGTAGCCGAGGAGGAAGCCGATCTCGTCGCGCTCCACCCTATCGTCGCTGAGAAGCCGGTGTCCCAGCTCTAGCCGGGCCTCGACCAGCAGTTCGCGGAAGCTGTGGCCTTCCTCGGTGATCCGACGCTGCAATGTCCGCTCGCTCAGCGACCGCACCTGCATGGCCTCCAGCGCGTGGCTCAGGGCGGGCGTCAGCAGGGCGAGCAGCTCGGGGTTGTGACCCGGAAACGGAAGGTCCAGATCAGATTACGCCATCTTCCGGGGCCGGCGGCCCTCAGACATGGCGCAGCGACCCCCGGTCAGGCGACGCCGGGCCTCACTCCCACTCGATCGTCCCAGGCGGCTTGGACGTCACGTCATAGACCACCCGGTTGACGCCCCGGACCTCGTTGACGATCCGCGTCGCGCACTTGCCCAGGACGTCCCAGGGGAACTCATAGAAGTCGGCGGTCATGCCGTCGGTGGAGCTGACGGCGCGCAGCGCCAGGACCTTCTCATAGGTGCGGGCGTCGCCCATGACGCCGACGGTCTTGACCGGCAGCAGGACGGCGAAGGCCTGCCAGATGCTGTCATAGAGACCCGCCTTGCGGATTTCGTCCAGATAGATGGCGTCGGCCTGCTGCAGGGTCTCGACGGCCTCGGGCGTGATCTCGCCGGGAATGCGGATGGCCAAGCCCGGTCCAGGGAACGGGTGGCGGCCGACGAAGGCGTCGGTCAGGCCCAGTTCGCGGCCGAGCGCCCGCACCTCGTCCTTGAACAGTTCGCGCAGGGGCTCGACCAGTTTCAGCTTCATATAGTCGGGCAGGCCGCCGACGTTGTGGTGGCTCTTGATCACATGGGCCTTGCCACTCGAGGACGACACGCTCTCGATCACATCGGGATAGAGGGTCCCCTGGGCCAGGAACTCGGCCCCCTCGATCTTGCCGGCCTCGCGGTCGAAGATCTCGATGAAGACACGGCCGATGGTCTTGCGCTTGGTCTCGGGGTCCGACTGGCCGGCCAGGGCCCCGAGGAACTCCTTGGACGCATCCACGTGGATCAGGGGGATGTTGTAGTGCTCGCGGAACAGGGTGGTGACCTGGGTCGCCTCGTCCTTGCGCAGCAGGCCGGTGTCGACGAAGACGCAGGTCAGCTGGTCGCCAATGGCCTCGTGAATCAGGACGGCGGCGACCGAGGAGTCGACCCCGCCCGACAGGCCGCAGATGACCTTGGCCGAGCCCACCTGTTCGCGGATCTGGGCGACCTTCTCGTCGCGATAGGCGGCCATGGTCCAGTCACCCTTCAGTCCGGCGATGCCGTGGGTGAAGTTCTTCAGCATGGTCGCGCCGCGCGGGGTGTGCATCACCTCGGGGTGGAACTGGACGCCGTAGAAGCGGCGGGTCTCGTCGGCGATGACGGCATAGGGCGACCCGGCCGAGGTGGCGACGACGTCGAAGCCCTGAGGGATCGCGACGATCTTGTCGCCGTGGCTCATCCAGACGGTCTCGTCCGCCCCGACCGAGGCCAGGTCGGCCAGCAGGGGCGAAGACTTCTGCACGGTGATCTCGGCGCGGCCGAACTCGCGCGTGTGGCCGCCCTCGACCTTGCCGCCCAGCTGCTCGCACATGGTCATCTCGCCGTAGCAGATGCCCAGAACCGGCACGCCGGCCTCGAACACGGATTGCGGGGCGCGCGGGCTGCCCGCCTCGTGCACGCTCTCGGGCCCGCCCGACAGGATGATGGCCGCGGGCGTCATCGCCGCCAGCGCGGCCTCCGCCTTCGCATAGGGGTGGATCTCGCAATAGACGTTCGCCTCGCGCAGGCGGCGCGCGATCAGCTGCGTCACCTGGCTGCCGAAATCGACGATGAGGACCTTCTGGTGCGGGGTCGGGTGGGTCATCAGGTCTCCTCGGGCAGGGGGGCGGTCAGGCGTTCGAACTCAGCCTTCAGCAGGTCCAGGGCCTCGGCCAGGCCCTCGTCGATCACGTGCAGGGTGTCGGTCCAGTCGGACAGGCCGGTCAGGTCGGCCTTGCCGTCCGAAATGCCGCGCAGGCCCAGGACCGGCACGTCGAACCGGGCGGCGGCGCGGACCACGGCATAGGTCTCCATATCGACCATGTCGGCGTCGATGGCGTCATAGGCCTCGCCCGAGACCACGCTGCCGCCGGTCGCCAGCCGCGCATAGGGCTGGCCGGCCGGGCCGCTGGCCAGGGTCAGGACGGCGGGCTGGTCCAGGAAGGGGGTGACCCCGGGCGGGAAGCCGAGGACCGAGGCGTCCATGTCGCGATAGGCGACCTCGTCGACCCAATAGACGCGGCCGTGCTCCAGGGTCTGGGACCCGGCCGAGCCCAGGCAGATGACGACGTCGGGCAGACGGTCCTCTCGCGCCAGGTCCGCCAGGGCGGCCGTGGTCGAGACCGCCGCCTCGACCGGGCCGACGCCGGTGATCAGGGGCTGGATGCGCGTCCGCAGCGCCGGGCCGTATTCGGCCTCGGCCGCCATGACGCACAGGGCCGTCAGCGGGCCGAAGTTGGCAAGGGCGTAAGTCCCGCTCACGCCCGCCGCTCATACAGGGCGACGAAGAAGCCGTCCGTGTCGGTCGTCGCCGGCGACATCCGCAGGCGATGGCCCTGGGCCAGACCGGCCAGGGTGTTGCGACCCGCGTCGCTCAGGGCCGAACTGCCCAGGGCCTCGGCGATGGGGACCGGGGCGAAGGACGGATGGTCCTCCTCGAAATGGTCCACCGTGGCCTCGTTCTCGACCCGCAGCATCGAGCAGGTCACATAGACCAGCCGGCCGCCGGGCTTCACCAGTTTCGCGGCCCGCGCCAGGATCGCCATCTGCAGCGAATGCATGCGGTCGACCTCCTCGGGCTTCAACCGCCAGGCGTCCTCGGGCCGGCGCCGCCAGGTGCCGGAGCCGGTGCAGGGGGCGTCGACGAAGACCACGTCTGCGATGCCGACGATGTCCTCGACCCCGCCGCCGTTCGGGCCCAGGTGGATCAGCTCGGCCTCGACGCCGGCGCGGGCGAGGCGGGGCCGGATGTTGTCCAGCCGCTTCTGCACCACGTCGCAGGCGATCAGCCGGCCCTCGGCCTGGGCGATCGTCGCGGGCTTGGGCTTCGATTTCGGCGCATCGACCCAGCCGGTCGGGGTCCAGATACGCTCGGGATCGGCCGGCGCCGCCTCGACGCGCGAGGCGCCGGAGGCCAGCCCCTGCATGGCCAGGCCCAGGGTCTTGCCCCCGCCCCCGGCGCAATAGTCGACGACGGCCATGCCGGGCTCCACGCCCGCCAGCCAGCAGACGATCTGGCTGCCCTCGTCCTGGATCTCGATCCGGCCGGCCTTGAAGGCCTCCAGCGCCTGGACGTTGGGCGGGGGCTCGGCCGAGAGGCGCAGGCCCCAGGCGGACCAGGGGGTGCGTTCGGGCGACAGGCCCGCTTCGCGCAGCTCGGCCACGACCTCGGCGACGGTGGCCTTGGCCCCGTTGACCCGCAGGTCGATCGGGGCCCGGGGCACCATCAGGCCGGCGGCCTCCTCGGCCCAGCGATCGCCGAAGGTGGTCCTGAAGTCCTCGACCACGAACTCGGGCAGGCCGGCGGCGACCCAGCCGGGCACCTCGTCGGCGGTCATGCTGATGCGCGAGCGCTCCTGTTTGGACAGGGGCTTGGGCCCATAGCCGTCGCCGGAATGGAGGGCCTCGATCTCTTCGACCGACAGGCCGTCGATCAGGCTGAGGGCGCCGATGACCAGGGCCCGGCCGTCCTCGCGCCCGCCCATGGCCCAGACCAGACGGCCGCGCGCGCGCAGGACCTTGTAGACCTGATCGGCGATGGCCCGGCGATCCTTGGAGCCGGCGTAGCGGTTCTCGGTCCCCCAGGTCTTCAAGACGGCCTCGGCCGGAGCCTTGCCCGCGCTGATGCGGTCGATGATGGCGGCGGCGGAGGCGAGACGGGCGGCGGGGGTCAAATCAGGAGGTTCAGTTCAGGTTGTTCAGGTGAAAAGAGCGGCGAAGACGGCGACCAGACCGCCCATGGCGATCAGCCAGACGAAGGAGCGCACGAACGGCACCCCGAAGGCGTACAGCGGAATATAGACCAGTCGCGCCCAGAAGAAGGCCTGAGTGCCCCAGAAGGTCAGGGGCCCGTCCTCGCCGGTCACATGGGCGATCAGCACCGCCCCGATGAACAGCGGCAGGGTCTCCCACATGTTCGCCTGGGCCCGCTCCAGCCGCTGGGTGACGATCCCCGGCCGGGCCGGCACGCCGTCGCGGGGTCCGGCGTTCCAGTCGATGCCGTTGGCCATCGTCCGGCCGGCGGCGGGCAGGAACAGCAGGACGAAGGCCAGCACCAGGGTCGCGGCCAGCATGGTCAGCTCGGGCGTGGTGACCAGGACCCAGGCGTCGCTCATGGTCCTACCCCTGCCTGTAGTTGGGGGCCTCGCGCGTGATCATCACGTCGTGGACATGGCTTTCGCGCAAGCCCGCGCCGGTGATGCGCACGAAGCGCGCCCGGTCCTGGAAGTCGGCGATGGTGGCGGCCCCGACATAGCCCATGGCGGCGCGCAGGCCCCCGACCATCTGGTGCAGCACCGGAGCGATCGGCCCCTTGTAGGGGGTCTGGCCCTCGATGCCTTCGGGGACCAGTTTCTGACTGTCCTCGACTTCCTTCTGGAAATAGCGGTCGGCGCTGCCGGCCCCCATGGCCCCGACCGAGCCCATGCCCCGGTACGACTTGTAGCTGCGCCCCTGGTACAGGAAGACCTCGCCCGGGCTTTCGTCGGTGCCGGCGAACATCGACCCCATCATGGCGACCGAGGCCCCGGCCGCGATGGCCTTGGCCAGGTCGCCCGAATATTTGATCCCGCCATCGGCGATGACCGGGGCGCCAGAGTCCTTGGCCGCGCGCACGGCCTCCATGATGGCGGTCAGCTGGGGCACGCCGACGCCCGCCACGATGCGGGTGGTGCAGATGCTGCCCGGGCCGATCCCGACCTTGACCGCATCGGCTCCCGCATCGATCAGGGCGCGGGCCCCGTCATAGGTGGCGACGTTGCCGGCGATGATCTGGACCCGGTTATTCTCGCGCTTGATGCGTTCGACGGCCCGGCTGACCTGCACCGAGTGGCCGTGGGCGGTGTCGATCACCACCACGTCGACCCCGGCCTCGGCCAGGGCCATCGAGCGCTCATAGCCCGCGTCGCCGACGGTCGAGGCGGCCCCGACCAGCAGCCGGCCCTGCTCGTCCTTGGCGGCGTGGGGATGGGCCTGGGCCTTCTCGATGTCCTTCATCGTGATCAGGCCGGTGGCGCGATAGGCCTCGTCCACCACGATGACGCGTTCGATCTTGCGGGTCCGCAGCAGCGAGCGCGCCTCGTCGCGGCCCGCGCCTTCACGCACCGTGACCAGGTTCTCGGTGGTCATCAGCTCGGCCGCCTTGCGGCTGGGGTCGGTGTCGAAGCGGATGTCGCGGTTGGTCAGGATGCCGACCAGACGGCCGCTGTCGTCGACCACCGGGAAGCCCGAGATCTTGCGCCGCGCCACGATCTCGCGGACCTCGCCCAGGGTGGTGTCGGGGCGGATCGTCACCGGGTTGATGACCATGCCGCTTTCGAACCGCTTCACCTCGCGGACCTGATCGGCCTGTTCCTGCACCGTCATGTTGCGGTGAAGCACGCCCAGACCGCCGGCCTGGGCCATGGCAATGGCCAGCCGGCTCTCGGTGACCGTGTCCATGGCAGACGAGGTCAGGGGAATGTTCAGTCGGATGTCGCGCGTCAGACGGGTCGAGACGTCCGCTTCCGCGGGCATGATCTCGGACGGGCCGGGTTCGAGCAAAACATCGTCGAAGGTGAGCCCTTCGCGAATCTCCATGGGAGTCTCCGTTTTGCGGGCCGCCTATCCTCTCTCGCGGCTGCGAAGTCAACCGTCGCGCATCCAAACGCCATCTCGCGCGTAAGTCTTTTCAGCCGGACTTGAAACTTTCAGCCGAAGCTAACATTTAGGGTCACGATGGTCGTCACGATTGCCAGATCCGTCCGGAGCCTCGCGCTCAAGATCGCCAGCTACGGCGTGATGCATCTGGTCGTGGCGATGCTGGTGGCCTTCGCCATCACCCGCGACTGGCGCATGGCCCTGGCCATCGGCGCGATCGAGCCCTTCTTCCAGACCATCGCCTATTCGGTCCACGACCGCATCTGGCACCGGATCGAGCACCGCCGCATCCGCAGCGGGATGGAGGAGGCCAGCGAGGCCGTCACGGCCCGCCTGGACGTGATGAACGCCGAGGAACAGGCCCGGGCCCACGGCCACCACGGCCACAGCCACGCCCTGCCCTCGCTGAAGAAGATCGCGGTCAAGACCGTGACCTACGGCCTGATGCATTTCGTCGTGGCGGTGTCGGTGGCCTTCGCCATCACCCAGGACATCCGCGTCGCCCTGACGGTGGGTGTCATCGAGCCTCTGGTGCAGATGGTCTTCTTCGCCATCCACGACCGGCTGTGGACGCAGCGCGAGGCCCGGCGCTCGGCCGCGACCCAGCCGGCCTGATCAAAGCCAGTCCAACCACGTTCCATGCGGGTGGCCGTGCGCCAGAGCCCGCTCCTCCCCGCCGGGCCAGAGGGTCAGACGCAGCACCGGCTGTCGTTCGAACCCGGACGCCTCCGCCTCGTAGCGCAGCCAGGCCAGGGGACCGGCGCGATGGGCACCGCCCCCCGCCTGTTCGATCCGGGCCCGGACCCGCGCCTGGGTGGCGGACGGGAAATACTGAAAGGCGATCGTATGGATGACGACCCGGCAGACACCGGGCTCGGGGTCTAAGGACAGGGTGCGCTCCAGCCATTCAGCGGCATCCCCCGTCTCGATGCGCATGTCGTTCGCCGCGGCGATGGCCAGGGCCGCCTCCAGACGGGCCAAGCGCTCGCCCTGGTCCGCCCAGACATAGGCGCTCAGGGTGGCATGCGTTTCCAGGTCCGAGGGATCGAGCGGCCGGCGATCCACCCCCGCGCGCCGGATCACCGAGACCTCGGCCCCGGGTGGCGAGGTCCCGCGCCATTCCGGCCTCAGCTGGACCGGAGAGGCCGGATCGCCGGCCTGGGTGGTGCCCAGCCGATAGCCGTACCGGTCCGGCTGGGTGTTCAGCCCGGCGCTGGCCCCCAGTTCATACAGGGCGAACGGCAGTCCAAAGCGGTCCGCCAGCACCAGCAGCCCCGCCATCAGGGCATTGCAGCGGCCGACCTCATTGGTCTGCGGCGGACCGTTCAGCCAAGGATCGATACGCGCGGCCTGGTCCTTGAGAGATCGGCTCACCACCGCCCACAGACGGTCATCAGCGGACGGCGCGACCTGGGGCGGATAGACGGCGCTCAACGCGGGGTCGAGGCCTGATCGCGCCAGGGCGTGCAGCCCCCCCGCCAGGCGCAGCGGCAGGGCATCGCCCTCGTGCGAAGGATTGCCCGGCCAGTCCAGCAGACGCCGCCCGATCGGGCCGGATCGATCCACCCGCGCGCCGATCAGGCCGCAGACCCGACCGGTGAACGGGGCGCCCGACGCGGTGCAGATCGCCGCCTGTTTGGCGAAGGCGGCCCGGACCTCGGCTTCGCGCATCCCCCGTCACCTCATCGCTTGTTCAGCGCCACCAGATAGACCTCCGACGAGCCCTTCCGGCTGGCGGCGGGCTTGACGTATTTGACCTCCTCGAAGGCGGCGCGGAGCTCGGCCAGGACGCGGCCGGCGTCGCCGCCCTGGAAATTCTTGGTCACGAAATGCCCGCCGGGCCTTAGCGTGCGGATGGCGAAGTCCGAGGCGATCTCGATCAGGGCGATGATCTTCAGGTGGTCGGTCTGGCGGTGGCCGACGGTGTTGTGCGCCATGTCCGACAGCACCAGGTCCGGGGCCCCGCCGAGCAGGTCCAGCAGCTGCTGATCGACGCCGGGGTCGGTGAAGTCGGCCTGGACCAGGATCGATCCGGGGATGGGCTCGATCGGCAGCAGGTCGACGCCGACCACCGCCTGCGCCCCGCGATTGACGCAGACCTGGACCCAGCCGCCCGGCGCGGCCCCCAGGTCGATAACCCGCGAGCCCTTCTTGACCAGGTGGAACCGGTCGTCGATCTCGCTGAACTTGAAGGCGGCCCGGCTACGCCAGCCCTCGGCGCGGGCGCGTTCGGACCAGGGATCGGCCAGCTGGCGCTTGATCCACTGGATCGAGGACATCGACTTCTTGTCGGCGGTCTTGATCTGGGTGCCCATGCCCCGGCCCTGGGCCGTGCCCCCGGTCGGGGGCTTGACCATGCGCCGGCGTTCCGGCTCTGCGGGAGCGAATGCGGGCGAGATCGGGGGCTTTTCATCGTCGGTCATCGCCCCCACATAGCGCCCACGGCCCTCAGGGGCTATGACCCCCGTCCCTTCCCCCACCCCTTGGAGCGCCCGATGGCCGACCAGACCCTGACCCTCACCCTCGAAACCGGCGACGTCGTCATCAAGCTGCGCCCCGACCTGGCCCCCGGCCACGTGGCCCGCATCACCGAACTGGCCGGCGAAGGCTTCTACGACGGCGTGGTCTTCCACCGCGTGATCCCGGGCTTCATGGCCCAGGGCGGCGACCCCACCGGCACCGGCACCTCGGGCTCCAAGAAGCCGAACCTGAAGGCCGAGTTCTCGAAAGAGCCCCACGTGCGCGGCGTCTGCTCGATGGCCCGCACCAACCAACCGGACACGGCCAACAGCCAGTTCTTCATCTGCTTCGACGACGCCGGCTTCCTGGACGGCCAGTACACCGTCTGGGGCGAGGTGATCGAGGGCATGGACCACGTCGACGCCCTGCCCAAGGGCGAGCCGCCCCGCAACCCGGGCAAGATCGTCAAGGCGACGGTCAACTAAAGGCGAAGCCCTTCCCCCGTGCTTCACGGGGGAAAGCCGTCCGTCTTCGAGCGCAGCGAGAACAGGACGGATGGGGGAACTGATCTTCCGTCTGCAAAGACCAGACTTCCCCCATCGGCCCTGGCTGGCTGCGCCAGCGCCGGGCCGCTTTCCCCCGCAAGCGCGGGGGAAGGTCTTTCTCTAATCCCCGCCGGACCAGGCCAACATCACCCCGCTGAAGGTGCGGCCGTCGATCGTGACGGCGGCCGTCAGGGCCGGTGCCTCCCCCTCCCCCAGGTTGCGCCGCGCATTCGCCAGCGCGCCCTGATCCAGCCGTCCGTCGAGGCGGATGCGGGCACCGCCCCGGCTGGTGCCGGTCATGCGGATGCGGTCGTCGCTGATCGCATAGCTGTCGGGCAGAACCCGTTCGATCTCCCCGCCCACCCGAAAATCCATCATGACCGGGGCGAAAGTCGCGCTGCGTCGGTCGGCCTCCCAGGCCTGGAACTCCGGCTCCTGCCCCACGAACAGATTCACCAGCTGAAAGTCCGCGGGGCCGATGCGCTCCCCGGGGACGTAATATCCCGAAAGGTCGCCGGTCTGGCTGTGGGTGAAGGCCGCGTCGCGCGCAGCCGGCGCATCGGCACCCTCCCGCGGCGCGCCGGCAGGCGGGCGATCGCAGCCCGCGAGCGTCAGAGCGGCCGCGCTTATCCAGATCAGATGCCGCATGCATTCCCCCCGCTTACCGGTCCGACAGGATCATGCCCGGCCGGGGCCGTCCAGCGACACGCGAATGTCAGGGCAGGTGGATCCAGACCGGAAGCCAACCCACGGCCTAGGCCCAGTCGATGCTCTCGAAGATCGGCACCGCCAGCAGGAACACCAGCCCGTCGCGCAGGGTGACGAGGAAGAACTGCGGCTTGACCGTCAACTCGGCCTCGTCGCGCCATTTGGACAGGTCCGGGCCGCAGCGGGGCGTGCGCGCCGTATAGGCCGTATAGGTCGGCCCGAACTCGGCGGTCAGCCAGGCCTCCTCCCGCTGGATGGTGAAATGGAACACCGCCACGGCGATCAGCACGAACAGCAGGCCCATGGTCACGCTGCCGGTTTGCGCCCCGACCCCGAACGCCCCGAAATAGCTGAAGACGTACAGGGGGTTTCGACTGATCGAATACGGCCCCATCGCCACCACCTCGGCCTTCTTGCGCCCCCCGATGTAGAGCGAGCACCAGGCGCGTCCGACGATGCTGATGATGATGGCGCCCAGGCCGAACGATTCAACGCCTTCCGAGAAAGGCTGTTTGATCCAGGGCGAGGCCGAGACGAAGGCCAGGGCCACCGCCACCAGCAGGGCCAGGCCCAGGGCCCATTTGCGGATCTTCTGGATTCGTTGAAGATCGAACGCGTTCGTCGTCGTCGCGGTCATGGCTCGTCGCCCTCGTGAGAGGGGACGAGAGCGCTTAACCGACGCTCCGTGCAAGGCCTATGTTTGCGACTGAAAATCGCCCGCGATCAGCGGTCCAGCGACCGATCCAGCGACCGGAACGCCGACGCCGCCAGTTCGGTCGCGCTGATGAAGACCGCCGGCGTGATCCGCTCGAAATCGTCGGACGGCCGGTGATAGTCGGGGTGGTAGTCCACGCCCAGATACAGGAAGGGCACGCCCGCGCGGAAGAAGGGGCCCTGGTCCGACGCCTCGACCCAGTTGTTCTCGCCCGTGTCCTGCGGCGTGTCCTTGCCGAAGGCCAGGGACACCGCCCCATTGGCCGGGATGGGCTCCAGCATCGGGCGCAGCGTCGGGTTCTGGTAGGTGCCGGTGACCCACAGCTTGCCGTCGGTCTCGGCCCGGGCGGTCATGTCGAAGTTCAGGTTCAGGGCGATGGACGACAGCGGCACCGGCGGGGCCTGGACGAAATGCTTGGCCCCCAGCAGGCCGTGCTCCTCGCCGTCGAAGGCCACGAAGATGACGCTGTGCTCGGGCGGGGCGGCCTTCAGCCGCGTGGCGATCTCCAGCATCGTCGCCACGCCCGAGGCGTTGTCGTCGGCCCCGTTGTAGATCTGGCCCTCGCTGATGCCGACGTGGTCGTAGTGGGCGGTGACGACGATGTAGCGGTCCGGCACCCGGGTGCCCTCGACCAGGCCCAGGATGTTGATGCCGTTGTAGGTCTTGGGCCCCTGGCGCGTGCGGCCCTCCAGCGTCCAGGGCTGCAGCCGGCCGACCGGCGGGGCGGCGATGCCCAGCGCCTCCAGCCGAGACACGATATAGGCCCGCGCCCGCTCGCCCCCGGCGGCGCCGGTGTCGCGCCCCTCCATGTCGTCCGCCGACAGGATGCGGACATCGGCCAACAGTTGATCATGGCTCACAGCCGCGACCGGCGTCTGCGGCGCCGCGTTCTCGACCGTTTCACAACTCGCCAGCGTCAGGGCGACGGCGGTCAGAATGAGGGCGCGGGATAGGCGGATCATGCGGGCGGCTCCGGTGGGTCCGGATCGGCATAGACGGACGGTCGTCCGGCGTCAGATTAACTTCCTGTCATCAGCACGGGCTGGCGACCGGGGCCGGCGATGCTAAACCGGCCCCATGGCCGTTCTCCCCGTCGACACCCTGACCGAAGCCCAAGCCGAGGCCGAACTGGCGCGCCTGGCCGCCGAGATGGCCGCCCACGACGCCGCCTATGCCGAGGCCGCGCCGACGGTCTCCGACGCCGACTACGACGCGTTGAAGGTCCGCAACCTGGCCATCGAGACGCGCTTCCCGGCGCTGGTCCGCCCGGACTCCCCGTCGCTGAAGGTCGGGGCCCCGGTCTCGGCCCAGTTCACGGAGGTGCGGCACGGCGTGCCGATGCTGTCGCTGGACAATGCCTTTCACGAGACGGATGTCAGCGATTTCGTGACCCGCATCCGCCGCTTCCTGGCCCTGCCCGCCGACGAACCGGTCGCCTTCACCGCCGAACCCAAGATCGACGGTCTGTCTGCCAACCTGCGCTATGAAAACGGCATTCTGGTCCAGGGCGCGACGCGGGGCGACGGACGGGCGGGCGAGGACATCACCGCCAATCTGAAGACCCTCGCCGACATCCCGCACCGGCTGAAGGGCACCGGCTGGCCCGCCCGGATCGAGGTGCGCGGCGAGGTCTATGCCCCCAACGACGCCTTCGCCACCTTCAACGCCAAGGCCGAGGCGGAAGGCCGCCGTACCTATGCCAATCCGCGCAATTTCGCCGCCGGGTCGCTGCGCCAGATCGATCCGACCGTGACGGCGGGCCGCCCCTTGCGCTTCTTCGCCTATGCCTGGGGCGAGACGTCGGAAGCTTTCGCCGAGACGCAGGCAGACGCCTTGAAAGCGTTCGAACGCTGGGGCTTTCCGGTCAATCCGCGCTCGACCCGCGTCGAGGGGGCCGAGGCCCTGATCGAACTGTATCGCGGGCTGGAGACCGACCGCGCCGGCCTTGGCTATGACATCGACGGCGTGGTCTACAAGGTCGACCGGCTGGACTGGCAGACCCGCCTCGGCTTCGTCTCGCGCAGCCCGCGCTGGGCCATCGCCCACAAATTCCCGGCCCAGCAGGCGACCACGGTGCTGGAGGGCATCGACATCCAGGTCGGCCGCACCGGCTCCCTCACTCCTGTGGCCCGGCTGCATCCGGTCACGGTCGGCGGCGTGGTCGTGCGCAACGCCACCCTGCACAACGAGGACGAGATCGCCCGCAAGGACGTCCGCATCGGCGACACCGTGGTGCTGCAGCGGGCCGGCGACGTCATCCCCCAGATCGTCTCCGTGGTGCTGGACAAGCGCCCCGCCGACGCCCTGCCTTACGTCTTCCCCACCCACTGCCCGGTCTGCGGCTCCGAGGCGGTGCGCGAGGGCGACGACGTGCGGCGGCGCTGCACCGGGGGGCTGATCTGCAGCGCCCAGCTGATCGAGCGGCTGAAGCATTTCGTCTCGCGCCGCGCCTTCGACATCGAGGGGCTGGGCGAGAAACAGCTGACCGCCTTCCACGAGTGGGGCTGGATCCACGAGCCGGCCGACATCTTCCGTCTGGCCCGGGACACCGAAAAGCTGGACGCCCTGCGCGCCGAGGACGGCTATGGCGAGACCAGCGTGCGCAACCTGGTCGCGGGCATCGACGCGCGCCGGGTCATCAGCCTGGAGCGGCTGATCTTCGGTCTGGGCATCCGCGACATCGGCGACCAGACCTCCCTGCTGCTGGCCCGCCATTTCGGCGATTGGTCCAGCTTCCACAACGCGGCCATGGAAGCGGCGTCGGGCATTCCCTCACCCGAATGGACCCGCCTGGCAGAGGGTCAGGGCGTCTCGCCCCGCACCCTGTCGGTCATGGCGGCCGCCGCCCTGTCGCCCGCCGATCCCTGGCCCGAGGCCCCGATCGATCAGAAGCTGGCGCTCGCCTTCCCCGGCATCGCCGCCCCCGCCCGCCGCGCCCTGGTGCCGCTGGCGACCGACTGGGCCGGCATCATCGAACTGGCCCGCGTCGCGCGCGAGGACGGACCGTCGATGACCCTGGGCGAGATCGCGGGGATCAGCGGGGTCGGCCCCGTCGCCGCCCGCGCCATCGCCGACTTCTTCCACGAACCGCACAACCAGACGGTCGTCGCCGCCCTGCTGGCCGAACTGACCACGGTCCAGGACGCCGAGCGGCCCAAGTCCGACACCGCCGTCACCGGCAAGACCGTGGTCTTCACCGGGGCCCTGGAGCGGTTCACCCGCGACGAGGCCAAGGCCCGGGCCGAGAGCCTGGGGGCCAAGGTGTCCGGCTCGGTGTCGAAGAAGACCGACTATCTGGTCGCCGGCCCCGGGGCCGGGTCCAAGCTGGCCGAGGCCGAAAAACATGGCGTCGCCGTCCTGACCGAGGACGACTGGCTGGCTCTCATCGGCGGATGACCGATGCCACGAAAAGCGCCCGATCGGCGTTCAACCTGACGATACTGTCCCTGGAGTACCCCTCATGATCCGTCGCCTCGCCTTCGCCGCCCTCGCGGTCACCGCCCTCGCCGCCCCCGCCATGGCCCAGACCGCCGACCCGACCGGCCTGTGGCAGACCCCTACCAACGGCGGCCAGGTCCGCATCGCCCGATGCGGCCAGGCCCTGTGCGGCACCCTGGTGACCTCGAACAACATCCGGACGAACCCGGGCCTGCTGGACGAGAACAACTCCAATCGCGCCCTGCGCACCCGCACCATCCGCAACGTCCAGCTGCTCAGCGGTTTCACCGGCGGGCCGAGCGAATGGCGCGGCGGTCAGGTCTATAATCCCGAGGACGGCCGCACCTATCGCGGGACCATCACCCTGACCGACGCCAACACCCTCAGGCTGCGCGGCTGCGTCGTGGCCCCCCTGTGCCGCAACCAGACCTGGACCCGCGTGCGCTGAACCCTGTCCAACTCACCGCGCTGACCTGACCGGTCAGCGCGGACCGCCGGCACGGATCCTGTCGCGGGGCGTGCCGGCACCCGCAGGCCCCTGTCGCAGGAAAGCCGCGCTTTGAAACCACCCGCGTCAGACCGGCCCAAAAACGGCGATTTCACGCGGCGTTCAAATACCCATCACGGGTGCGACATCCCGTCCTCCTAATCCCCTGCCAGGCCGGGGGGACCGGCTCTGTAGGGATACGGGGACCATCATGAAATCGAACACAGCCACCGGCGCGAGTTTCGCGCGGGCGCTTCTCGGCGCGACCTCGGGCCTGGCGCTCGCCGGCTTCGCCTTTGCGGCCCAGGCCCAGCAGCGGACGACGGCGGACGCGGCCCAGGTCGACGACGTCGTGGTGACCGGCGATCGCGTCGTGGATACGATCGTCGAGGAGCGGCTGGACCCGGGGGTGATCGACATCGTCCCGACCGGCGACATCGCCCTGAACAGCCAGACCAATATCGCCGACCTGGCCCGGCGCCTGCCCGGCGTCTCCGTCAGCTTCGACATGGGGCGCAACCAGACCGCCACGGGCGAGGCGCAGTACGCCACCATCCGCGGCTTCGACACGGCCTATAACGCCTACACCCTGGACGGCCTGCGCCTGCCCCAGACCTCGGGCGGGCGCTCGATCTCGCTGAACCTGTTCTCGCCGTTTGCCGTCGCCGGCATCAATCTGGACAAGACCCCGGGGGCCACCAAGGACGCCGACGCCATCGCCGGCGTGATCGACCTGGCCACCCCGAGCGCCTTCGACTTCACCGGTCCCCTGACCCGGGTCCGCAGCCTCGGCCAGTTCGCCGAATTGGCTCATGACCGCGATCAGGACGCGTTCGGCGGCGCGATCGGCGCCGACCTGGCCCGCCGCTTCGGCGACCAGAACCAGTTCGGCTTCTATGGCGCCGCCTATTTCGAGCAGCGCGACAGCGCGGCCGAGTCCGTCGCCGTGCAGAGCGACTACCGCACCAGCCGCGCCAACGTCGGCACCGCCCGCGCCAATGGGGACAATCTCTCGGGCGTGGGTCTGCAGTGGAATTTCTTCAACTCGCGGATCGAGCGTTACGGCGTGACCACGGCGCTGGACTACCGGACGGCGGCGATGGAGTTGTTCGCGCGCATCAACTACGCCGTCTACAACAACACCAACAATATGAACCAGTCGGGGCTGCGCAACGAGCTGACCAGCTCGATCGCCGGCGTCACGCCGGTGGTGGTGCAGACCAATCCGAACCCTGGTGGCGGAGCCTACAACGCCGCCGGCGACTACACGCCCTACGGCATCAACCCGGCCAACTATTTCCGCACCGAGGACGTCGAGCAGGAGCTGTTCTCGGCCCAGATCGGCGGCAAGTATCGGTTCGGCGACCTGACCGCCTCGCTGGAAGCGGCCTATGCCGACGGCCGCTTCGATTCTCCACGTCGCATCGAGGCGGCGTGGCGGGCGATCTCCTATATCGGCACGCCCGGAAATACGGGCGCGGCCCGTGAAGGTCTTGTGCTGGATCTGTCCGACCCGCGTGCCCCGCGGCCGGTCCTCTCGGCCGGAGCCACCGCCTATGCCCTGGACCTGAACAACCAGCCCCAGCGCTATATCGTCGAGGGCTATGAGTACCTGTCAGAGGCCAAGTCGACCGTGAAGGGCGATCTGACTTGGGTCGGCACGGACCTGGTCACCAGCGCCGCCGTGGGGGGTCTCCATGAGGACTCGACCCGCGACGGCAGCCTGCTGCGGGGCGACGACCGGACCTTCAGCTTCCGCACGCCGACCCAGGGCGGCAGCCTGTACAACGGCGCGGTGGTGGTCGGACCCACCTATGCCCAGGTGCCCGGCACGCGCCTGAACCAGTTCATGGGCACCTCCATCGCCCGCCCGATGATCTTGGTCGACCGCGACTTCATCGAGGCCCAGATCGCCCAGTACGTCGCCCCCCAGACCCCCTCGGCCGCCGCGGTCAACCGCAACCTCACCGACGGTCAGGAAAGCCGGTCGGCGGCCTATGCGACCGCGACGCTGAAGCTCGGAGCGCTCGAGGTCATCCCGGGACTGCGGTACGAGCAGAACCATTTCGAGGCCCGCTTCTACCTTAACGACGCCGACGGAGCCCGCTTCATCTCGGCCGACCGGGACTACGACCATCTGGACCCGACCCTGCTCGCGGTCTGGCGGCCCAGCGAAACTCTGGTCGTGCGTGGCGCGGCGCGGTCCAGCTACACCCGGCCGTCGTTCGACCAGCTGGCCGGTCCGACCAGCATCAGCCGCGACCCGGGCACCAGTGAGATCATCGCCATCTCCCAGCCCAATCCGGACCTCGCACCGGTCGAGTCCTGGAACTACGATCTGGGTCTCGAATACTACGGCCGGGACGGCACGGTCTTCCAGGCGGCGGTCTATCGCAAGGACCTGGAGAACCTGCTGGTCACCAGCACCACCCGTCAGCAGACCGTCGGCGGCATCGTCTACAGCCGGCCGGAGAACGGCCTGACCGGCAGCGCGACGGGGATCGAGATCTCGGGGCGCTACAGCCTGGCCTCGCGGCTGGACGGTGGCTGGCTGTCGGGCTTCGGCATCGGCGGCAACGTCACGCTCCAGGAGACCGAGGCCGACTACCGCGTCGGGACCACGACCCGCACCGGCGCCCTGCCCCAGGCCCCGGACCTGATCTACAACGCCGAGCTGTTCTACGATCTGGGTCGGCTGCGCGCCAACCTATGGTACAACTTCACCGACAAGCGTCTGGCCGCCATCCAGGACAGCCAGCCCGACATCTATGTTCAGCCGCTCAGCCAACTGAACCTCGGCGTCGCCTATGCGCTGACGCCGGTCATGGAGATGGGGTTCTCGGTGCGGAACCTGCTGGACGCCGAGACCTATTGGACCACGGTCGGGGAGTCCAAGACCTACATCTCCAACGACCGGAACGGCGGCTATCTCGAGACCGGTCGGGTGTTCCAGGTCAGCCTGACCGCGACGTTCTGATCCCACGCGCCGGTGCCTCTCCATCGCGAGCCAGATCGCGATGGAGAGGAGTCCGCGTCCGCCAGCCTACCGGCGGCCGCGCGGACCTAGCGGTTCAGCGCGGCCCGCCCGGCGGGGGCGTAACGTTCGCCGGCGGCGGCGTCCTTGGGGAAGACCGCCTCGATCCGGGCCAGGTCTTCCGGCGTCAGCACCACCTCGGCCGAGGCGACATTGTCCTCCAGCGTCTTGACCCGGCGCGTGCCGGGGATGGGCACCAGATGCTCCCCTTGCGCCAGCACCCAGGCCAGGGCCAGCTGCGCGGCGGTCACGCCCTTGTCGGTGGCGATCTCGGTCACGGCGGTCACCAGGTCGATGTTCTTCTGGAAATTCTCGCCCATGAAGCGCGGGTTGGACCGGCGGAAATCGCCTTCCTCCAGATCGTCGATCGACTTGATATCGCCCGACAGGAAGCCGCGGCCGAGCGGGCTGTAGGGCACGAAGCCGATGCCGAGCTCTTCGCAGGTGGCCAAGATTCCCTGCTCGGGCTCGCGCGACCACAGGGAGTATTCGGTCTGCAGCGCCGTGATCGAATGGGTCGCATGCGCCTTGCGCAAGGTCTCGGGGGCCGCCTCGGACAGGCCCAGGAAACGGACCTTGCCCTCGGTCACCAGCTCGGCCATCGCCCCGACCGTGTCCTCGATCGGCGTGTCGGGATCGACCCGGTGGAGGTAATACAGGTCGATATGGTCGGTGTTCAGCCGTTTCAGACTGCCCTCGATGGCGCGCCGGACATTGGCCGGGCTGCCGTCGACGGTCAGGGCCGTGCGGTCGGCATTGTAGCCGATGCCGAACTTGGTCGCGAGGAACAGCCGGTCCCGCTTCCCGGCGAAGGCGCGGCCCAGCAGTTCCTCATTCGTATAGGGACCGTACATCTCGGCCGTGTCGAACAGGGTGACGCCCAGCTCCAGCGCCCGGTGCAGCACCGTCGTGGCTGTGGCCTCGTCGGAGGGCGCGCCGTAGAAGGCGCTCATCCCCATACAGCCCAGCCCCACGGCCGAGACTTCGGGACCGTTCGGTCCGAGACGACGGGTCTTCATGGGGCATGCTCCTAGGATTGCGGAACGGCTCAGGTCGGTGTCGCGCGGCGTATTCGCAAGGTCAGACGGCCGAAACGATGTCCGTCTGTGCAAAGTCGCTGCCCTTGAACAGCAGGCGCTCGCCAGTCTGTTTGGCGAGCGCATAGGCGAAGCAGTCACCGAGGTTCAGGCGGGCGGGATGAAAGCCCTTTCCGAATTTGAGGTTCGCGGCACGGGCGACCACTGCAAGCGCGCCATCGACCGGAACCACTTCGAGCCGCAGCTCCGCGAGGAGAGCGTCGAGAAGACGAGAGGCCCTTGCTTCCTTGTAACGATCCACCACGGTGGTCAGCTCGACCAGGGTCGCCGCCGAGATCCGTGTCGCTTCTCCGGCGGATCGAGCGCCGACCAGCCGACCGGAGAACAGATCCTTTTCTGGCTCGTTCCGAATGATCGCCACGATCGCCGACGTGTCCACGATCACGCCGGCAGACCCGTCTCCGGGTCGTAGAGAAACGCGCTGGGGTCTTCCTCCTCGAAGAACTCTTTCGGCAGGGCCGCGCGCATCTCGGCCAGAATGGCCTCGACCTTGTCGATGTCGATCCCGCGGGGATTGGCCTTCAGGCGATCACGCCGCTCCCTCAACGCGACGATGACAGCGTCGGTCAGGCTCTCGCCCGTCGCTGCTGCGACCTCCACTGCCAACTCATGCGCGATGGGGTTCTTGATATTGAGCATGGGAGAGCAGCCCCTACCACAAACGCCGCAGAGCTTAAAGCGGGGAGCACTGCCCCTCCAGCCAGGACCGCACCTCGTCATCCAAAAGCGGGCCTACCTTGGCCAGGGTCTCCGCGTGATAGGCATCGACATAGGCCCGCTCGCCCGGCGTGAGCAGATCGACGTCGATCAGCCGCCGGTCCAGCGGCGCGAAGGTCAGCTGTTCGAAGCCGTGCATCGGTCGCTCCCCGCCCGGGACATCCTCCGGCGGCGTGACCACCTGCAGGGTCTCGATGCGGATGCCCCAGTGGCCCTCGCGGTAGTAGCCGGGCTCGTTCGACAGGATCATGCCGGTCAGCAGCGGCTGGGTGTTGACCAGTTTGGCGATCCGCTGCGGCCCTTCGTGCACGCCCAGATACGATCCGACGCCGTGGCCGGTGCCGTGGTCGTAGTCCAGCCCCGCCATCCACATCGGCAGCCGCGCCAGGGCGTCCAGCTGGTGCCCCGTGGTCCCGGCCGGGAAGCGCACCGTGGCCATGGCGATATGGCCCTTCAGCACCAGGGTGAACATGCGCCGCTGATCGGCCGAGGGCTCGCCGATGGCCATCGTCCGGGTCACGTCCGTGGTGCCGTCCAGATACTGGCCGCCACCGTCGACCAGTAGCAGGGAGCCCGGCTTCATCCGCCGGATCGTGCGCGTGACGGGCTTGTAGTGCGGCAGGGCGGCGTTGGGTCCTACGCCTGCAATGGTGTCGAAGCTCAGGTCCTGCAGCGCGCCGGTCGCCTCGCGGAACCGCTCCAGCGCCTCGACCACCTGGCGTTCGTCCGGCAACTCGACCTGGGCCACGGTGTCGACCCAGTGCAGGAACCGCACCAGAGCCGCCCCGTCGCGGATGTGGGCCTGGCGGCTGCCCTCGATCTCGACCGGGTTCTTGGCCGCGCGCGGCAGGGCGCAGGGATCCATGCCGCGGACCACCGTCGCCCCGACCAGCGCCAGACGGTCGAAATACCAGGCCGAGGACTGGGCCGGATCGACCAGGACGCGCACGCCCTTCATGCCCTCGAGGGCCTGCGGCAGCTCGTCGGGAGACATCAGGGTGACGTCGTCGCCCAGCCAGGCCGGCAGGGCGTTGGTGACCTTGGCCGGGTCGAGGAACAGCATGGCCGTGCCGTTGGCGGCGACGATGGCCTGGGCCAGAGGCAGGGGCGAGCGGATCACGTCGCCGCCTCGAACATTGAACAGCCAGGCGATGGATGACGGGGCGGTCAGGAGACAGGCCTCCGCCCCCGCCCTGGCGATCGCCTCGCCGATCCGCGCGCGCTTGGCGGCGCTGCTTTCGCCGGCATAGCGGTCCTCGTGCGCGACCACCGGCGCGGCGGGCTGGGCCGGGCGGGCCTCGCCCCAGGCGGTGTCCACGGGGTTGCGGTCGACGGGCCTGAGCGACGCCCCGGCCTTCGCCGCCGCCGTCTTCAAGGTCGCCAGGGCGTCGGGGCTGTGCAGGCGGGCATCGTAGCCGATCACGGCCCCGCGCGGCAGCCGCTCCAGATAGGCGGGAACGCCGCCGTCGACGAGATCCAGGATCTCGAACTGCCCGGCGTCAACCTGCGCCCGGACCTGAACCGTATAGCGCCCGTCGGCGAACACGGCCGCCCGGTCCGTCAGCACGACCCCCGCGCCCGCGGAGCCCGTGAAGCCGGTCAGCCAGCCCAGCCGATCATTGGCGGCCGGCAGATACTCGTTCTGATGCTCGTCCTCGTGCGGGACCAGGAAACCGTCCAGCCCCTGCTCCGCCATCGCGGCGCGGACGAGAGGAAGATGTTTCGCCCCGAAGGACGGATCGGTGGTTTCGTCGAAGGTCTGGCGCATGAACGCCGCATAGCATCTCCCTCCCCGTCATGGGGAGGGAGACTTGTCACCTAGGGTTGGGGCGTCGTCGTCGTCACGGTGGCGACGGCAGGCGACGTCGGGGCGGCCGACGGCGCCGGGGTCGGGACCACCACCTGACGCTCGATCACGACCGGCGGCTGGCTGGCGGCGCGGGCGGTCTCGGCGCGCGCCTCGGTGGTGGCGCGCACGGCCTCGGCCTGGGCGCGGGCGGCGTCCATGCGGGCCATGTCCACGCTTTGCTGGGCCCCGGTGATCTGGCTCTGCAGCACGGCGCGGTCGGCATCGGCCTGGGCCGCGATGGCGTCGGCCTGGGCCTGGGCCAGCTGCGCCTCGGTGGCCTGGTCGCCGCCGCGGTTGCTCAGGATCCAGAACACGGCGATCAGGACGATGGCGGCCAGGGCCCCCGCGATCCACCAGCCGGTGTTGGATTCGCGGCGGACCACGACGGTCTCGGTATAGACGGGCTCGGCGACGACGATGCGCTCGGGCTGGTTCGGGTCGTACTGGCTCACGGGAAATCCCTCCATTGAGCCAGCGGAACGGCCCCGCTTGGGTGTTGTTCCGTCAGCCCATCCGCCTGAGCACGAGGGCGCTCCAGGCGTCGCGGTGGATCCGCCGCTCCAGCCGGAAGCCGCGCGACAGATAGGCGGCCGAGACCCGGCGCTCCTGGGTCCGCAGCAAACCGGACAGGATGGCCACCCCACCGATCCGCAGGCTCATCTTGATGTCCTGCGACAGGGCCACCAGCGGCGGGGCGAGGATGTTGGCGAACACCAGGTCATAGGGGGCCCCGGCCCGCACCTTGACGTCGTTCAGGCCCGAGGCGTGGACGAACCTGGCATGGGCCTGGTTCAGCTTGGCGTTCTCGTTGGCGATCCGCACCGAGGGGGCGTCGATGTCGGTGCCCACCGCCAGGGCCGCCCCCGTCCGCGCCGCCGCGATGGCCAGGACGCCGGTGCCGCAGCCGACGTCCAAGACCTTCTCGAACCGTTCGCGCTTCAGCAGCTCGTCATAGGCCACCAGACAGCCGACGGTGGTGCCGTGGTGCCCGGTGCCGAAGGCGGCGCCGGCGTCGATCTTCAGATTGACGGCGTTCGGCGGCACCCGTCCCTGGTCGTGCGCGCCATAGACGAAGAACCGCCCGGCCCGCACCGGGGGCAGGCCCGACAGCGACATGGCCAGCCAGTCGGCGTCGGCCAGGGCCTCGACCTTGACCGTGACGGCCGGGTGTTCGGCCAGGCGCGCGACCAGCCGGTCGGCCTCGTCCTGCGAGGTCGGGAAGGCGTCGATGCGCCAGACGTCGCGATCCTCGTCCTCTTCCAGGATGGAATAGGTCGCGCCTTCCAGCATGACGTCGGTGTCGATGTCGGCCGCGGCGGACTCGGCAGCCTGGCGGGGCCCGTGGGCTATGACTTGGACGGGATTATAGGACATGCTGCTCAAACGCCGGTATCATTGCGAATCGCTACCACCAGACAGGCGTCGGGGCGCTTCTGTTCCTGACGCGATTGTTCAAACCGAGGGGTCGGGGAATACATGGCCAAGTCACCGTCTACTGCGTCGCCGAAAGCGTCCGCCGCTTCCAAGCCTAAACCGGCGGCGAAGTCGAGCGTCGCGAAGACCGTCACCGTTGCGAACACCGCTGAAACGGCCAAGGCCGCGGCCGCCAAGCCGGCCTCGGTGAAGACCGCCGCTACCAAGGCCCCCGCGCCTAAGACGACCGTCAAGACCGTGGCCAAGGCACCCGCCGCCAAGGCCACCAGCGCCACGACAGCGAAGGTGCCCGCAAAGGCCCCGGCGGCCAAGGCGACCAAGGTCACGGCCCCTGCTACCAAGGCCGCGGCCAAGCCCGCCGTCAAGGCTCCGGCCGCGCCACCCAAGACCTCTGCCCCCAAGCCGGCGCCGAAGCCGGTCGCCGCCAAGCCGGCCGAGGCCAAACCGGCTGTGACGAAGGCCGAGGCCCCCGCCGTGAAGGCTGCCGAACCCGTCGCGGCCCCGAGCCCCGCCCCGGCGGCCGCGCCGAAGCCGGCCCCCGCCCCGGCCGCCAAGCCCGCCGCCGCGACCACCGCTGCGGCCTCCAAGGCGCCGGAAAAGAAGAAGGGCTTCTTCGACACCCTGGCCGACGCGATCTTCGGCAAGCGCTGATCCCGGCCTGAAACGCAAAACGCCGGACGGTGCGAACCGTCCGGCGTTTTCATGTCTTCGACATTTGAGACGATCAGTCGGCCGGCAGGTCCTCGGCCAGGATGGCCATCTCGAACATGAAGCTGCCGTCCTCGTCCTCGTCTTCGAAGACGACGCCGATGAATTCGTCGCCGACATAGACCTCGGCCGAGTCGTTCACCTTGGCGCGGGCCTTCACGATGATGCCACCGGTGTTGAAGGTGCGCTTCAGGTGGGCTTCGATACGCTTCATGTCAGCGTCGTTCATGGCGGGCCTCGGGGGTCTGGAATGGACGGCGGACCCTAGAGAAGCGGCCTCGCGAAGGAAACCCCGGCCGTCAGATCACGAAGTCATAAACGATGTCGGCCAGGGTGTGATCCATGGTCCGGGCCGGGGCCGCGTCGGTCGGGCAGTTGACCAGTCGTGCCGGAACGCCCGCCACCGTGCAGCCGGCGGGCACGGGCTTCAGCACCACCGAGCCGGACGCCACCTTGGCGTAGTCCCCGACCACGATATTGCCCAGCACCTTGGCCCCGGCGCCCAGCAGGACGCCCTTGCCGATCTTGGGATGGCGGTCGCCGCGCTCGGCCCCGGTCCCGCCCAGGGTGACGCCGTGCAGCATGGAGACCTCATCGCCGACCACCGCCGTCTCGCCGATGACGATGCCCGTGCCGTGGTCAAGGAACAGCCCCGCCCCCATCCGCGCGCCGGGATGGATGTCGATCTGGAACAATTCGGAGATCCGGCTCTGGAAATGGAAAGCCAGGGTCTCGCGCCCCTGTTTCCACAGCCAGTGCGCCACCCGCGACGCCTGCAGCGCCTGATAGCCTTTGAAGTACAGGAACGGCTGCAGCAGCGACTTGATCGCTGGATCGCGCTCGGCCACGGCCTGCAGGTCGGCCTCGGCCGCCGCGACGATGGCCGGATCGGACCAGTAGGCGAAGGCGCACACCTCGCGCACGCTCATGGGCGCCAGTTCGGCGTCGCCGATCTTGCGCGCGATCTGAAAGCTGAGGGCGTTCGACAGGTCGATGTGAGACAGGATGGTCGCGTTCATCAGCGAGCCCAGGTGCGGCTCGCTGCGCGCCGCCGCCTCGGCCGAGGCGCGCAGCTGGCTCCACACGCCGTCCTTGGACGCCACCACTTCCAGCTTGTGCATCACCGGCTCCATGCGCTCCATTATACCCGGGTCAGCATGGCATGCGCCAGCCAGCCGGGCAGAAGGCCTTCTCGCGCCATATGGTAGGCCCGATAGGCCGTCGCCACCGTGAAGGAATCCAGCACCGCCCCGCGCTCAATCTCGGCCAGCAGCTGGGTGAAGGGCACACGCACCACCGCGATCGCTTCGGTCGGGTCCGGATCGACCGGCACCGGGCTGAGATCCCAGGCGATCCAGGTTAGACCGATCTCGTCGGTGATGGAGTTCGACACCTCGATCGCCAGGGCCCGCTTCCAGGATCCGGCCTTCAGCCCGGCCTCCTCGGCCAGTTCGCGCATGGCCCCGACCAGGGGATCCTCGTCGAACGGCGCGCCCCCCTCCGGCATCTCCCACGAATAGTTGCCCCGGGCGAAGCGCGACTGGCCGACCAGGGTCACGGTCCCGTCCGTATGCACCGGCAGCACCCCGGTGGCCACGTTCTGGAATCGCAGCACGCCATAGCGGGCTTCACGGCCCGTGGGGGCGACGGCCTCGTGCTCGGTCACCTTCATCCAGGCGGTCTGGTGAACCACCCGGTGCCCCAGGTCCTGCCAGGGCACCGGCGCGGGCAGGCCCTCGGCCCAGGCGGGGACAGGGCGTGGATCGCCGAAGGGGTCGCGCTCGCTCATTCCCCAGCTATGGCGCGAAAGCCTGGCCTCGCCTAGCTATGGCGTATGACCCTGCCCTCGCCCGTCGCCCTCGGCGCGCCCCTGCCGACTCCCATCCGCTCGCCCGACATGCTGGCGCGCCTGGCCACCCGCCGCTCGGCCCCGGCCCAGGCCCTGGTCGACCCCGGGCCCGACGCGGGCGAGATCCAGACCCTGCTGACCCTGGCCGCCCGCACGCCCGACCACGGCAAGCTGACGCCCTGGCGTTTCGTCGTCCTGGGCCGCCAGAGCCGCGCCGGAATCGCCGAACAGCTCGCGGCCATGGCCGTCCAGAAGGGCCTGCCCGCCAAGGCCGTCGCCATCCTGGCCAAGCTGACCGCCGCCCCGACGAGCGTCCTGGTGATCTCGACCGCCGCGCCGGCCTCCAAGCCGGTGTGGGAGCAGGAACTGTCCGCCGGGGCCGTCTGCATGAACCTGGAGCACGCGGCGGCCGCGCTGGGGTTCGCCTCCAGCTGGATTACCGACTGGTACAGCTACGACGCCGAGGCCTGCGCCCTGTTCGGGGTCCGCGACGGCGAGCGGGTGGCCGGCTTCATCCACATCGGCACGGCCGTGGAGCCGGTGCTGGAACGCGAGCGCCCCGACGTCACGGCCTTGACGACGATCCTGCCCTAGGCTCCGGCTCCGGCCGGTGCACCGGCGATACCCTCTCAGGCAGTTCGGTCACAGCACCGGAGCCGAAACGGGCTCGGACCGCAATCGCTTCAGGTCCTGCCCGGGCGGCCGGCCGAACTGACGGCTGTATTCGCGGCTGAATTGGCTGGGGCTGTCGTAGCCGACGGCGAAGCCCACGCCGGCGATGTCCCGACCGTCGTTCAGCAGCCGGTTGCGCGCCTCCTGCAGCCGCACCTGTTTCTGGAACTGCAGCGGGCTCATCGCGGTCACGGCCTTGAAATGACGGTGCAGCGAGGTCTCGCTCATCCCCGCCAGCGCGGCCAGGGCCTCGATCCGGATCGGTTCGGCATAGTGTTCGCGAAGCCGGGCAATGACCCGCTGGATCCGCCCCAACCGCCCGTCCTTGGCCCCGATCTGGCGCACCATCGCACTGTGCTCTCCGGCCAGCAGCCGCCAGACGATCTCCCGCCGGATCATCGGGGCCAGCACCGGCGCGTCACTTGGCCGGTCCAGCAGGGCGATCAGCCGCCCGACCGCATCGATCAGCCCGGCGTCCATCCGGCTGACCCTCAGGCCCCGCCCCGGGGCCGCGTCGTCCGGCGCGGCACCGCCCGCCTCCAGCGTCAGGGCGGCGATCATCGCCGGCTCCAGCGCGATCCCAATCGCCGCATAGGGCGCTTCCAGCACCTGTCCGCTGACCGGCAGATCGGCCGAGACGACCAGACAGTCGCCGGCCCGATAGTCGAAGGTATGCGCGCCCAGGGTCGTGCGCTTGGCCCCGTCCAGGATCACGCACAGCATGGGCTCATAGACGATCTGCTGCGGCGGGGCGACCGCATCGGCGGTGATCAGCATGGCGTCCGGCCCGCCGATCGTCGTGGCGGCCGGGCCCGCGTGACGGCGGACGTTCTCGGCCAATTCGTGCAAGAGATCCATCCCCGTACTCAACCCGCGACAGGACCGATATGCAACCGCATCTGGCTTCATGGTGGGATCGTGCAAGAGACTGACGCTATCCGGCTACGCCTGCGGCGCGGTCCGGGCGCATAGGTCAGGCCTCACCGCAGGAGACCTTCCCATGACCACCCCCACCCCCAGAACCTGGTTCATCACCGGCGCGGCTCGCGGACTCGGCGCCGCCACCGCCCAGGCCGCCCTCGAGGCCGGCGACAATGTCGTCGTCGCCGGCCGGAACCGCGACGCCCTGGTCCAGGTCGTCGGCCCCGACTCGGACCGCGTGATGTCCGTGACCCTGGACGTCTCGGACCCAGGCGCTGTCCAGCCGGCGGTCGACGCCGCCCTGGCCCGGTTCGGCCGCCTCGACGTGCTCGTCAACAACGCCGGCTACGGCCATTTGTCGCTCTTCGAGGAGTCGACCGCCGCCGACGTCCAGGCCCAGTACGACACCAATGTCTTCGGCCTGATGGCGGTGACCCGCGCCGTCCTGCCCGCCATGCGGGCCCAGCGCGCAGGCCGGATCTTCAACCTTTCGTCCGTCGGCGGCATCGTCGGCGGGGCCAGCGGGGCCCTGTACTGCGCCTCGAAATTCGCCGTCGAGGGCTTCTCCGAATCCCTGGCGCACGAGGTCGCCCCCTTCGGCATCCAGGTGACCGTCGTCGAGCCCGGCTTCTTCCGCACCGACTTCCTGGAGCCGACCTCGGTCCGCCACGGCACGACCGCGATCTCCGACTACGCCGAGGCCTCGGCCGCCCTGAAGACCTTCTACGACGCTCGCAGCCGCAACCAGGCCGGTGATCCGGCCCGCCTGGGTCGGGCCCTGGTCGCCCTGGCCGACACACCGCAACAGCCGACCCGCTGGGCCGCCGGTTCGGACGCGCTTAAACTGGTCCAGGGCAAGATCGACAGCCTCCAGGCCGAGCTGAACGCCTGGCGCGACCTGACCCTGTCGACGGACGGCGATTTCGCCTTCACGCCGGAGCCCGGTGGCGGCGCCTGGGGGTGATCCGTTGGGATCACCGGGGGCGGTCCGAAAGGACCGCCCTACCGGACCTTCGAGCGACAGGCATCGGACATTGTTCGGGCCCCGCGCCCGTCGCGTCACGCGTCAACCAGCCGCGATAATGAACCAGCCGGTCGCCCCACGGCAGGCCGAGATCCACGTCGAACACGAACCGCCCCTCGGCATCGACCTGTTCAGAAGTCGTCGTGCGCGGCGCGAGCGCGGGCGGCAGGCGGATCGGCCCGATCCTCCAGCCGCCGACGTCGTACCGCAGCCCGGTCGGCGACGGCGTCAGGATGAGGTCGAAGGCGAGCAGACCGAACCGTTCGGTGACACGCCCGCCCGGACGCGGCTTTTCCAGCATGCTCGAGAACAGCGCATCGCCCATCGTCCGCCGCCATAGCGAACGGTCCCCGTCGGCGGACACCGCCACCGTCACCGGGCAGCGCTGCCGGGTGCCCGGGAACCCGAACAGGCGCGCGATCAGGCGGGCCACCGGCCCCTCCGCGCCCACGACGTCCGCCTCGCCCCGCCAGAGCGAGTCGCCGGGCGTCTCGTGCAGGTCGCGGATGGCCTGGGGCAGCCGGTCGAAGTCGGCGCCGATCGCGCGGGCGAACAGCGCGCCGCGCGTCGTGATCCGCTCCGTCGCGATCGGATGCGCGGCGATTTCCGTCTCGAGGGCGTCGAGCGACAGGAGGCCGACGCAGGCGCGGGCCCCGGGCGTCACCCGCCCCGCCGCGATGGCCTTGATCGCCGCCAGGGCGGGCAGGCTCGGCGTCACGGGCCCCTCGCCAGGTTCGGCCACCAGCCGCCAGCTCGCCATCGCCGCCCGCCCCTGCGCATCCCGGCCATAGGCGCTGATCCGCATCGCGCCGCGATCGTCGCCGCTCCAGGAGAACAGCCTGCCGAGGCTCAGGAGCGCGCCGGGAAAGCCCCTTGGGTCCAACAGACCCAACCGAACGACCCGACCCAGCATCCAGGTCGCCAGATGCGCCACGCTCGGTTGCAAACCCGCCAGAAACCGCGCGCTCCGGCGTGGTCGGAACCGCTCCACGAACAGATCCAGATCCGGCGTCTCGGACAGGGACAGCCAGCGCCGGCCGCCCCGCCCCATGTCCCTTCGATGGAGCCCCGACCATCCCGGCCGGACCGTCCACCCTCCGTCCTCGAATACCCGCACTGGTCGACCCAGCCAGGACAGGGTCGCCTGCATCACCGAAAGGCCGCGGGGAGCCCGCGCGCCGGGCGAGATTCCGGCCTCGACCGAGACGATCTCGGTCCAGCCGCGCGTCAGGTCGTCCAGAACCGCGTTGGACAGGGCGGGCGTCGAACTGCATCCGGTCAGGGCGACCACGCCCGCCCGGCGCGCGTCTTCATCCAGGACAGGAAAGGCCGCGACGAAATCGCGGGCATCGGCCAGGTCCACATAGTGCAGACCGGCAGCGATCGTCGCGCGCGCCACCCGGGGCTCTGCGCCCTGGAACGGCCCGGCGGCATCGACCACGATCGCCGCGCCTGTGGCCTGCAGACCCGCGGGGCTCACCGTCGCGGTGTCCAGCCCCACGGCGGTCACCCTTTCCCCGAGCCGCGCCGCCAAGGGGGCCAGCCGCTCCAACCTCCGTCCGGCGATCACCACCTCGAAACCGGCGGCGACGAGCCCCGCGACCAGATGCGCCCCGAAGACGCCGCCGCCGCCGATGACCAGGACTTTCGTCAAGACAGGAAGCGCGCGCGATCCGCCGGAGACGGTGCCATGCAGACGTCGCTGCGTCCAAACAGCCGATACCGGTTCTGGGCGATCACGTCGTAGACCGGATCGCGCATCCAGCGCGGCACCCGCTTCAGCAGTCCGAGCCGCCGGGTCGAGCGCAACTCGGCCAGAACGGTCAGGGCCGCGTCCGACTTGAACCAGGCCCGCCCGTGCAGGATCACGACATTGGTCTCGGGCGCATCGGGCGACACGCCCATGGCCTCGGCGAACCGACGTCCCGCCTCGGACTGGATCGACAGAAAGCGGAACCGCATTTCGGGGTCCCAATCGATGGTGAACCGCACCCACCGCGAACACAGCAGGCAGACGCCATCGAACAGGATCAGCCCGTCCGGCGCATCCTCAGCCGGACGGTTCCGCCAGCGGTCCAAGAACCTCAGCCCCGCCCGCGATAGGTCGGCACGCCCTGGTCGGGCAGCCAGAGGCCTTCGGGCGGCGCCCCGGTCTGCCAGAAGACGTCGATCGGGATGCCGCCGCGCGGATACCAGTAGCCGCCGATGCGCAGCCATTTCGGGCTCAGCAGGTCGGCGATCCGCTTGCCGATGGCCACGGTACAGTCCTCGTGGAAGGCCCCGTGGTTGCGGAAGGCGGTCAGGTACATCTTCAGCGACTTGGACTCGACCAGCCACTCGCCCGGCGCATAGTCGATGACGATATGGGCGAAGTCCGGCTGGCCGGTCACGGGGCACAGGCTGGTGAACTCGGGCGCGGTGAACCGGGCCAGGTACAGGGTGTCGGGGTGCGGATTGGGCACGCGCTCCAGCACCGCCGTCTCGGGCGTGGTGGGCTGGACGGTGTGGTGGCCGAGCTGGCTCAGGCCGGAGGTGTCGGTGGTCATGGACGCGGTTTAGCGCGCCCGGCCACGCCCGTCACGCGTGACCGATTTGCCTTCCGCCGCGACAGCCCGCTATGCGTAGCGAAACAAGACGGAGCGAACGCCATGGCCATTCCCGCGTCCCTTCAGAAGGGTCTGAAACTGCCGGTCATCGAGGCCCCGATGTTTCTGGTCTCCGGACCGGACCTGGTAGTCGAATGCTGCAACAGCGGCGTCATCGGCACCTTCCCCTCTCTGAACGCCCGCACCACCGAGGGCTATGCCGAGTGGCTGGTCGAGATCAAATCCCGCCTGAACCCCGACGCCGCGGCCTTCGGCGTCAACCACATCGTCCACCCGACCAACCCCCGGCTGATGGCCGACATGGCCGTCACCGTCGAGCACCGGGTGCCGCTGGTGATCACCTCGCTCGGGGCCGTGCGCGACGTGGTCGAGGCGGTGCACGGCTATGGCGGGGTGGTCTTCCACGACATCGCCAACGTCCGTCATGCCCGCAAGGCGGCCGAAAGCGGGGTCGATGGCCTGATCCTGGTGGCCAACGGCGCCGGCGGCCACGCGGGCATCATCAACCCCTTCGCCCTGGTAAATGAGGTGCGGTCCTTCTTCGAGGGCACCATCATCCTGTCCGGCTGTCTGTCGACCGGTCAGGACGTCGCGGCGGCGCTGATGCTGGGGGCCGACTTCGCCTATATGGGCACCCGCTTCATCAACACGACCGAGGCCATGGCCGCCGACGCCTACAAGGCCATGATCATCGACAGCGGCGCGACCGACATCGTCCACACCCCGGCGGTCTCGGGCATTCCGGCCAATTTCATGATCAAGTCGCTGGAAGCCAACGGCATCGATCCCAAACACCTGCCCGAGCACAAGCTGGACATGGGCGACGAGGCCAAGGCCTGGAAGACCGTCTGGTCCGCCGGCCAGGGCGCGGGCGCCGTCCACGACGTGGTTCCGGCCGCCGCCCTGGTGGCCCGCCTGCGCGACGAATATGCGCAGGCCACGGATCAGTTCGCCAAGAAGGTCGGAGTCGCCTAGATCGAGGCGGATGAACCGCCCCCTGCTCGCCGCCGCCGTCCTCGGCACCTTCCTGCCCGTCGAGGCGATGGCTCAGGATCGCGACAATGCCCGCTACAGCGCCGACGAGGCGTCGCACTGGTCGTTCGAGACCGGGGCCGGGACCGACAACCGCTCCAAGGGCGCGTCCAAGACCGACGGCGAGCCCTATGTCTTTGGCGAGGTGCAGTGGAACGCCGCCAGCGGCTTCTATGCCGACGCCGAGTTCGAGACGATCGACGCCTCGGGGTCCAGGGTCGAGACCGAGATGGAGGCCGGCTGGCAATTCGCGGCCGTGGGGCTGGAGTTCGACACCTCGGTCTCTCACAAATGGCGGCTGGGGGCCGACGCAGGCCAGGATGACGCCGCCTGGGAATATCAGTTCGACGTGATCCGGGACTTCGGACCCGTGGACGCCCGGCTGCGGCTTGAGCACTCGCCCGACGGCCTGGGCTCGACCCGGAGCACCACCTGGGTCGAGACCCGGCTGCGCTGGGCCGTCAGCGACCGTCTCCGCGCCAGCACCACCCTGGGTCGGCGCGAACAGGACAATGGGCCGGACTACACGGGGTGGAACGCGGGCCTGGCCTACGGCGTGACCGAGACGACCGATCTTGATCTGCGCTGGCACGGCACCGACGCCGAGGACCTGGGCTCCGCCTATGGGAACGCCCTGGTGGCCTCGGTCCTCGTCGCCTTCTGAGACAGGCAGGCCAGGCGTGGCCGTATGCCGCGCGACACCGTGGCGGGCATCCAGAAAGCGGGTTTCATCGTTTCTACGCTCGGTCGCCTTGATGCGATCGCCTCAGGAAGACGTCCCATGAAGCTCACCCTCCTCGCCGGCGCCGTCTCGGCCGCCGCCCTGCTCGCCGCCGCGCCCGCCTCCTTCGCCCAATCGATGGCCGCCCCGGCTGCGGCTCCCGCGGCTCAGGCCACCGTCACGGTCGGCGGCGCTCCCATGTACGCCACCAAGACCATCGTCGAGAACGCCGTCGCCTCGCCGATCCACACCACCCTGGTCGCCGCCGTCAAGGCCGCCGGCCTGGTCGAGACCCTGTCGGGCCCCGGCCCCTTCACCGTCTTCGCCCCGACGGATGAAGCCTTCGCCGCCCTGCCCGCCGGCACGGTCGAGACTCTGGTCGAACCCGCCAACAAGGCGACCCTGACCAAGATCCTGACCTATCACGTCGTCGCCGGTCGTGTGACCGCCGCCGAGCTGGTCGCCCAGATCGAGGCTGGCAACGGCTCGGCCGCCCTGACCACCGTCGAAGGCGGCACCCTGACCGCCAGCCTGGACGGCTCCACCGTCGTCCTGACCGACGAAAAGGGCGGCACCGCCCGCGTGACCCAGGCGGACGTGCTGCAGTCTAATGGCGTGATCCACGTCACCGACGCGATCTCCATGCCGAACTAATTACTGTCGCTAACGTCTTTGTGCGGAGGGATTACTGTAATCCCTCCGCATTTTTGTATCGACAGCTATGGGTCATAGTGTCACGACTGGCACTTCGCCGCAGATCTATTGATCGCCGCCAATAAAGCGCCACCTGCCGTGTCCTTCCAACAAGGACTTCGTCTCATGGCTACCGAAACTCACGACATCGTCGATACCGCCGTCGCCAACGGCTCCTTCACGACCCTGGTCGCCGCCGTCACGGCCGCCGGCCTGGTCGATACGCTGAAGGGGGCCGGCCCCTTCACCGTCTTCGCGCCCACAGACGACGCTTTCGCCAAGCTGCCGGCCGGCACGGTCGACGATTTGGTCAAGCCCGAGAACAAGGACAAGCTGACGGCCATCCTGACGCTGCACGTCCTGTCCGGCGCAGTCCACGCCGCCGACATCGCCGGCAAGACGCTGAGCCCCGCCTCGGTCAACGGCGAGACCCTCGACGTCGACGGCACCGACGGCGTCACCGTCAACGGCGCTGCGGTCACCGCGGCCGACATCGACTGCACCAATGGCGTGATCCACGTCATCGACACGGTGCTTCTGCCCCAGGGCTAAGCCGTCCGGTCGTACGACCAGGGGCAGCCTGCGAGGGCTGCCCCTTTTTTTCTGTCGGGTGCCGAAGCCGCGAACTCACAGGCTCGTCAAGCGTTGCCGGGAATGGTCGGCAATCTGCACTCCCTTATCGACCGGCTCTCCAGCCTCCTGGAACTCGCGGGGGTCGCCGTCATCCTGGGCGGTGCCGTTCTGGCGACCTTCGTCTTCGTGATGAACCTGATCCAGTCCCGCGACGGGGCCAGGGCCTATGACCACTACCGGGCCAATCTGGGACGCGGCATCCTGCTGGGTCTCGAACTGCTGGTCGGCGCGGACATCATCGCCACCATCACCGCGCCGCTGACGTTCGAAAGCGTCGGCCTGCTGGGCCTGGTCGTGCTGATCCGAACCTTCCTCAGCTTCTCGCTGGAAACCGAGATCGAGGGGGTCTGGCCCTGGCGTCGCCGCGACGCCGGCGGCGAGCCGCGGCGTCAGCCCAGCGCCTGATCCAGGTCGGCGATCAGGTCGTCCAGATCCTCGACCCCGACCGAGAACCGGATCAGGCTATCGGTGATCCCGCCCGCCTCGCGCACGTCTTTCGGCACGCTGGCATGGGTCATGATGGCCGGGTGGTTCACCAGGCTCTCCACGCCGCCCAGCGATTCCGCCAGGGTGAAGACCTGGAACCGCTCTAGCACCTGTTTCGTGTGGGCCAGGTCGCCGTCCAGCACCACGGTGACCATGCCGCCGTAGCGACCGTTCATCTGGCGGCTGGCGAGCTCATGCTGGGGATGGCTGATCAGGCCGGGATACAGCACCCGCGACACCCCGGCCCGCTCCTCCAGCCAGCGCGCGACGGCCAGGGCGTTCTCGTTGTGCGCCTTCATCCGCAGGCCTAGGGTCTTCAGCCCCCGGTTGGCCAGAAAGGCGTCGAACGGCCCCATCACCCCCCCGACCGAATTCTGCAGGAACTTGATCTCCTTGGCGATCTCGACGTTTCCGGCGACCAGCACCCCGCCGATGATGTCGGAGTGGCCGTTCAGGTATTTGGTCGCCGAATGCATGACGATGTCGGCCCCCAGGCTCAGCGGCTGCTGGCTCCAGGGCGTGGCGAAGGTGTTGTCCACCACCAGCAGCAGGCCGTGCGCCCTGGCCACCGCCGACAGGGCGGCGATGTCGGCCAGTTTCATCAGGGGATTGGTGGGCGTCTCGACCCACAGCATCTTCGTCTTCGGCGTGATCGCCGCCTCGACCGCCGCGACGTCGCTCAGATCGACATAGGCGAAATCCAGCCCCATCGACCGCCGCCGCACCCGCTCGAACAGCCGCCACGACCCGCCGTACAGATCATCGCCCGTCACGATGTGCGAGCCCGCATCCAGCAGCTCCAGCGCCGTCGAGGTCGCCGCCATGCCGCTGGCGAAGCCGAAGCCCTGCACCCCGCCCTCGAGATCGGCGATACAGGCCTCGAAGGCCTCGCGCGTCGGGTTCTTGCCCCGGGCGTACTCATAGCCCTTGTTCACCCCCGGGCTTTCCTGGGCATAGGTCGAGGTGGCGTAGATCGGCGTCATCACCGCGCCCGTGGTCGGGTCCGGCCGCTGACCGGCGTGGATGGCGCGGGTCGAGAAACCCTGGCTGTTCTTGATCATGGGTTCAGGCGGCTTTCAGTGCGTCCCAGCCCTTGCAGGCCAGAAGGATGGAGCGCGGCACGGTCCGCCCTCCGGAATAATAGGCGATGGTGCGCCGGGACAGGCCCAGCGCCTCGGCGGCTCCATTCAGCGACAGCCCGTTTCGAAGACGCCACTCGAGGAAGGCACGCGTATCATCACGCCCCCAGGCGGTGAGGCTGTCGAGCCACAGCGAGTCCGCGCCGATCTCGATCTCCCCGGGCCAGACCAGACTGTGCCCCCAGTCGCCGACCTCGACCTCAGCGAATACCGCGGTGTCGGCGAGCGGGCGAAAGGGGGGGATCTTGACGATGGGGGCGAAATCTACGGTCGCTTCCTCGCCCGGGCCCCAGGTCAGCGCGAGCCGGTGTCCATCCAGGTGACGGACGGCCGTCAGGCTGCGCAAGGTCTCGCTCACGGGTTCAACTCCCGCCAGGTTCGCATTAGATCGGCCTGATGATCCGAGGCCCAGCCGATGGCTGCGGCCAGGGCGTCCTTCGGCGGCTGACCGATGATGAGCTCAAGCGTGGCGATCGACACGGAACACCTCCATCCCTTTCCCTCAACATGGAAATGCGGGACACCATGATCCCGCCCATAGACGGCGATCTTCCAGGCTGGCGCTCGATGGAGCGTCACCATGCCGGGTTATAGTGCATCAGATGCACCGACCCAACTATCGGTTCAGGCTGAGGTGGTTGATCAGGTCGACGCGCGCGATCAGGCCGACGAATTTCTCGCCATCCAGCACGATCGCCACCCGGTCGCGGTCGAACACCGGGATCAGCGCGTCCAGCGGCTCGGACACCTGGACCGTGTCCAGATCGCGCGTCATGGCCGAGGCCACCGGCTTGGCGAAACGCTCGCGGCGGGTGATCTCGTCGGTGTTCATGATGTGTACGATGTCGCTCTCGTCCAGAATCCCGACCAGCCGGCCCTCCTGGATGATCGGCAGCTGCGAGACGTCGGCTCCGCGCATGCGCTTGAAGGCGGTGTCCAGGGTATCGTCCGGCCCGGCCGTGACGACGTCGCCCTTCTCGTATTTGCGGCTGATCAGGTCGGACAGGTCGCCGTGCAGCTCGCGCTCGCCCAGGCCCTGGTCCGCCAGCCAGGCGTCGTTGTAGACCTTGGACAGGTATTTCGCCCCGGTGTCGCAGACGAAGGTCACCACCCGCTTCGGCTCGGTCTGCTCCCGGCACCAGCGCAGGGCCGAGGCGATCAGCGTGCCCGACGACGAGCCGGCCAGGATACCTTCCTTCAGCAGCAGCTCGCGCACCGTCGCGATCGCCTCCGCGTCCGGGATCGAATAGGCCTTGTCGATCAGGCTCATGTCGGCCGTCTCGGGCACGAAGCTCTGGCCGATGCCCTCGACCGTATAGCTGCCGTCGGGGCCCGGGACGCCGTCGTTGACGACCCCCGCCAGCACCGACCCGACCGGATCCGCCAGGATGATCTGGGCGTTGGAACCCTGGCTCTTCAGGAACTGGCCGATTCCCGTGATCGTCCCGCCCGAACCGATCCCGGCCACGAAGGCGTCGATGTTGTGGCCCATCTGTTCCCAGATCTCGGGGCCCGTCGTCTTCACATGGGCCTCGGAGTTCGCCCGGTTGTTGAACTGGTTGACGAAGAACCCGCCCGGGATCTGCTGCGCCAGCCGCTCGGCCATGTCGGTATAGTATTCGGGATGGCCGTGCCCCACATCCGACCGGGTCAGGCGGACGTCCGCCCCCATGGCCCGCAGATGCTGGATCTTTTCCTTGGACATCTTGTCCGGGATGACCAGCAGCACCTTATAGCCCTTGGCCTGGCCGACCAGCGTCAGCGCCAAACCGGTGTTTCCGGCCGTAGCCTCGACGATCGTGCCGCCGGGCTTCAGCCAGCCCTCCGCCTCCGCCGCCGCGATCATCGACAGGGCGATCCGGTCCTTGATCGATCCGCCCGGATTCTGGGCCTCCAGCTTCAGGAACAGCCGGCACGGCCCGGTGTCGATCTTGGTCACCTCCACCATCGGCGTCTTGCCGATCAGGTCCAGCAGCGAGCCGGTGGGCGCGCTCAGGGTCGGGTGGGCGGACAGGGACATGAACGGGCTCCGGTTTCGAGGCCGGAAGCTAGGCGCGCCGCCCCGGCCGGACAACCCGTTGCCGATGCCGCAATTTATGGCTATATTTATGGCCATAATCCGGGAGAGCGGTCATGGCCACCTACGGCGTCGCCGAAGCCAAGAACAACTTCACCCACCTGCTCGACCGCGTTCAGAGCGGAGAGAAGATCACCATCACCCGCCACGGCAAGCCAATCGCGGAAATGAACCCGCCGCCGAAACGCACGCTGGAACAACGTCGCGCGGCCCAGGCCTATTTCGCTGAGCGACGTAAGGCGCAGAAGCCCTTGCCCATGAGCGCCGTCGAGCTTCTTCATATGGATGACGAGCCCGAGCGGTGATCGACTATCTCGACGCCTCGGTCATCGTGTCCATCATTTTGAACGAACGCTCCAGCGCAAGCGTTGCCGCGACAATCGACCAGTCCGACGCCGATATCATCGTCAGTCAGTTCGCCATCGCCGAGACATCTTCGGCGGTCTCGCGCCTGTTTCGAATGAGAGAACGGTCGCGGGAGTTGACTGAGGGTCTGCTGCTCGACATCGACAAATGGGTTGAGGCGACAGCCGACCTCAGCGAGGCCGTCAACGAGGACGTCTTGCGCGCAACCGAACTTGTTCGCAACCTCGACCTGAAACTTCGAGCGCCGGACGCCCTTCACCTTGCGGTGGCGGAGCGGCTGGAGGCTCGACTGATCACCCTCGATATCAATCTTCACGCCGCCGCGATTGCGGTGGGCGTGCGATCTCACAATCCCGCCGAGGCCGATGCGCCCGGCGATCCGAAAGACTGAATGACCAAGACCCCCAAACGCCCCGCCGCCGGCCTGCCGGACGAGGCCACCCTGCTGGCCTTCCTGCGCGACGCCGGCAGCGCGGAAAAGGGCGACATCGCCCGCCACTTCGGCCTCAAGGGCGAAGACCGCCGCTGCTTGCGCGAAATGATCCGCGGCCTCGAAGCCGCCGGCAAGCTGGGCAAGCGCGGCCGCAAGGCCTTTTCCGAAGCCGGCGCCCTGCCCCCCGTCGGCGTCGCCGATGTGGTCGAGAAGGACAACGACGGCGAACTGTATGTCCGCCTGGTCGAGGCCTCGGCCGATGCGCCCAATGCCCTACTGATCCCCGACAAGGGCAAGCCCGGCCCCGCCCCCGGCCTGGGCGACCGCGTGCTGGCCAAGTTCGAGCTGGGCTCCAACGGCTGGGAAGCCCGGCTGATCAAGACGCTGGACACCAACGCCAATCGCGTCCTCGGCGTGATCCGCAAGTCGAACAAGGAGACCCGGGTCGAGCCCGTCGACCGCCGCTCCAAGGACGTCCTGATCGTGCCCGCGGTCCAGGCGACCGACCTGCGCGACGGCGACCTGGTCCTGGCCGCGATCGAGAAGTCCGACCAGCGTTATGGCCACAAGCGCGGCAAGATCCTGGAGACCGTCGGCCGCGAGGACGACCCCCGCGCCGCCTCCCTGATCGCCATCCACACTCACGGCGTGCCCATGGGCTTCTCCGAGGCGGTGGAGCAGGAAGCCGAGCACCAGGACCTGCCGACGCTGAAGGGCCGCGACGACCTGCGCGACATCCCCTTCGTCACCATCGACCCCGCCGACGCGCGCGACCACGACGACGCCGTATATGCCCAGCGCGACGAGGATCCGAAGAACGAGGGCGGCTGGATCGTCTGGGTCGCCATCGCCGACGTCGCCGCCTATGTCCGCCCCAACACCAGCCTGGACCGCGAGGCCCGGGCCAAGGGCAACTCCACCTATTTCCCCGACCGCGTCGAGCCGATGCTGCCCGAGCGGCTGTCGAACGGCCTGTGCAGCCTGAAACAGGGCGAGAACCGCGCGACCCTGGCCGTGCGTATGGTCTTCGACAAGGAGGGCCGCAAACTGGGCCACAAGTTCCACCGCGGCCTGATGCGCAGCCACGCCAGCCTGTCCTACGAACAGGCCCAGGCCGCCATCGACGGAGTCGAGAACGGCGGCGGCACCGACGACACTACCGGCCCGATCATGGACGCGATCCTCACGCCCCTGTGGAGCGCCTACCACACCATGCTGAAGGGCCGGCTGAAGCGCGCCCCCCTGCAGATCGACAGCGCCGAGCGCCGCATCCGCATGTCGCCGGACGGCGGCATCGCCTCCATCGAGAAACGCGTCAGCCTGGAGGCCCACCGGCTGATCGAGGAGATGATGGTCCAGGCCAATGTCTGCGCCGCAGAGACGCTCGAGGCCAAGAAGACGCCCCTGATCTTCCGCGTCCACGACACCCCCAGCCAGGAGAAGGTCTTCAACCTGGCCGACTTCCTGTCGACCCTCGGCAAGCCCTGGAACAAGGGCGAGGCCCCGACGACCAAACGCTTCAACAAACTGCTGGACGAGACCCGCGACGGCCCCCACGCCGAGGTGGTCAACGAGGTCGTTCTGCGCAGCCAGATGCAGGCCATCTACAGCCCGGACAACGTCGGCCATTTCGGCCTGAACCTGGATCGCTACGCCCACTTCACCTCGCCGATCCGGCGCTATTCCGACCTGATCGTCCACCGCGGCCTGATCCGGGCCCTGAACCTGGGCTCGGACGGCCTGACCGACCGCGAGATCGCCGAGCTGCCGGCCATCGCCGACCAGGTGACCCTGACCGAGCGCCGCTCCATGGCCGCCGAGCGCGACGCCATGGACCGCTATATCGCCGCCTTCCTGGAGGACCGTGTCGGCGCCACCTTCACCGGCCGGATCACCGGGGTGACCCGCTTCGGCCTGTTCGTCCGTCTGGACGAGACCGGGGCCGACGGCCTGGTCCCCGTCTCGTCTCTGGGCAACGAATACTTCACCCACGACGACCGCGCCCATGCCCTGGTCGGCGAACGCTCGGGCCAGCGCTACACCCTGGGCCGGGCGGTGGAGGTCAAGCTGAAGGAGGCCACGCCCATCACCGGCGGCCTGCTGTTCGAGATGCTGTCCGACCCCGAGGCCCGAGATCCGAACGCGGCCGCCCCCCGCCTGGGCCTGCGCGGTCGCGGTCCCGCCGGCGGCGGCAACGGCCCGCCCAAGCGCGGCTCCGGTCGTCCGGGCGGTCCCAAGCCCCCCAGCGGCGGACGCCCGTCCGGCGGCCTGAAAGGCGTGCGCAAAGGCAAGCGGCGGTAGGGCACGACGCCTCGGCCAATCGGTCGCCCATCCTGGGCCATCCCGGCCTGATATGACCCGCCCGGACTTCAAAGGAGTGTTCGTCATGCCGCGTCTGGTTCTGGGCCTGTCCCTCGTCGCGGCCGTGGCCGTCGCCGCCTGTGGCGAGGTCGATGTCGAGACGGCCAGTCGCAACGCCGCCATGGCCGCGCTGGAGGCCAGCCATCCCGAGATCGTGCAGGGCGTGCGCGCGGCCCAGACGCTGCGCCAGGCGGCCGCGACCTGCGGCTGGGAAGACGTCGACGCCGCGCGCCTGGCCCGGACGGCGGTGTCCGGCATCGAGGAGCCCCCGCTCCGCGCCGCCGCCTCGAGCCTGGTCGAGGACCTGATCATCGCGCCGGCCTCCGGCCCCGCTACCAGCGCTACAACTGCGGCCAGCGACTGCTCGCCCGAAGTCCGACAGGCGCTCGAGGCTCAGATCGCGGCCATCGCCCAGGGCGGCAGCGAAACGGAAGCCGGCTGACCGACGCTACCCGAGCCGCTCCGCCAGATAATCCACGAACACGCGCACCCGCGCCGGGGTGTTCGCCCCGCCGACGAAGACGGTGTGGATCGCCTCGCGGTCTCCCGGATTGAACGCCTCCAGCAGGGGGATCAGTCGTCCGTCGCGGATGTCGTCCTCGGCGCTGAAGGCCCCGACGCGGGTGATCCCCACCCCGTCGCGCGCCAGCTGGGTCAGGGTCTCGCCGTTGTTGGCCTCGACCGGACCCCGCACGGTCAGGGCGAAATCGACCCCGTCGCGCCGGAACGGCCAGACCGGCTCGGCCCGGCGGAAGCTGAAGTTCAGGCAGTCGTGGTTGTGCAGGTCTTCCGGGACCGCCGGCTCCCCGCGTCGCATCAGATAGTCCGGCGACGCGACCACGATCCGCCCCGTCTCACCGAGTTTCCTCGCGGTCAGGCCGCTGTCGGCCAGCCGGCCGAACCGGATCGCCACGTCCGCCTGCCCCGCCGCGACATCGACGACGGCATCGGTCAGGCTGATCTCCACCAGGATGTGCGGATAGAGCGCCAAAAAATCCTTGAGCAGCGGCACGACCACCAGTCGCCCATGCGCCAGGGCCGCGCTGACCCGCAGCCGCCCCCTCGGTGCCCCCTGATCCGCCACCGCCTGTTCCGCGTCGTCGAGATCCGCCAGAATCCGCCGCGCCGCGCCCAGATAGGTCTGCCCCTCCGCCGTCAACGTCAGCAGCCGCGTGGTCCGCAGCAACAGTCGCACCCCGAGCCGCGCCTCGATCCTGTCGATCGTCCGGCTCACCGCAGACGGCGTCAGCCCCAGCCGACGCCCCGCCGACGACAGGCTGCCGGCGTCCGCCACCGTCGCGAACACCTGCATCTCCCGCGCCCGGTCCATCCCGGCGGTTGACGGCGTCTTTGCGTTCAAATCATAGATCCTTCGCCTGTCGCCTTCCTACCAATGGTCTTGGGGGGTGTCCATCTATGCATCAGACAGCAACCCCACGGATTTCGACATGGACTATCGTCAACTCGGCGCTTCCGGCCTTCGCGTTCCCGTCCTCAGCTTCGGCACCGGAACGTTCGGCGGCACGGGCCCCCTGTTCGGAGCCTGGGGAACCAGCGACGCCGCCGAGGCCCGCCGCCTGATCGACATCTGCCTCGAGGCCGGGGTCAATCTGTTCGACACCGCCGACGTCTATTCCGACGGCGCGTCCGAACGGGTGCTGGGCGAGGCGATCAAGGGCCGCCGCGACGATGTCCTCATCTCCACCAAGACCGGCCTGCCCACGGGCGATAGCCCCGGCGACTGGGGCGTCTCGCGCGGTCGCCTGATCGCCTCCGTCGAGGCGGCCTTGAAGCGGCTCGGCACGGACCGGATCGACCTGCTGCAGTTGCATGCCTACGACGCCTCGACGCCGGTTGATGAGCTTCTGGCGACGCTGGACGCCCTCGTGACCTCCGGCAAGGTCCGCTACACCGGCGTCTCCAACTACCCGGGCTGGGCCCTGATGAAGGCGCAGGCTGCGGCCGACCGCGACGCCCGGCCCCGCTTCGTCGCCCATCAGGTCTACTATTCGCTGATCGGCCGCGCCTATGAAGCCGACCTGATGCCGCTCGCTGCGGATCAGGGCATCGGCGCCCTGGTCTGGAGCCCGCTCGGCTGGGGCCGGCTGACCGGCAAGGTCCGGCGCGACGCCCCGATCCCCGAGGGCAGTCGCCTGCACGACACGGCCCAGTTCGCGCCGCCGGTCGACGACGAGCATCTGTACCGCGTTGTCGACGCCCTCGATGTCGTCGCGGCCGAGACCGGCAAGACCGTGCCCCAGATCGCCATCAACTGGCTGCTGCAACGTCCGACCGTCTCCTCGGTCATCATCGGCGCCCGCAACGAGGAACAGCTGCGCCAGAACCTGGGCGCCGTCGGCTGGAGCCTGACGCCGGCCCAGGTCGCCGCTCTCGACACTGCCAGCGACGTCCTGCCCCCCTATCCCCACACCCCCTATCGGCAACAGGCCGGCTTCGCCCGCCTCAACCCGCCGCTGGTCTGAGTCAGAATTCCCATGAAACTGAACCCTCCCCTCCTCGCCCTCGCGGCGGGTGCCTTCGGCATCGGCGTGACCGAGTTCGCCCCGATGGGCCTGTTGCCCATCATCGCCACCGACCTCGGCGTCTCCATCCCGACGGCGGGCCTGTTGATCAGCGCCTATGCCCTGGGTGTCGTCCTCGGCGCCCCGCTGATGACCCTGACGACGGGCAAGGTTCCCCGCCGCACCCTGCTGATCGGGCTCGCCGCCATCTTCACGCTCGGCAACCTTCTGTCGGCGCTCGCCCCCGATTACGGGACCCTGATGGCCGCCCGGGTGATCACGTCCCTGAACCACGGAGCCTTCTTCGGCGTCGGATCGATCGTGGCTGCGGGCCTGGTCGCCCCGAACCGTCAGGCGGGCGCCGTCGCCTCCATGTTTATGGGCCTGACCCTCGCCAACGTCGTCGGCGTGCCCCTGGCCGCCTGGGCCGGCGACGCGCTCGGCTGGCGCGCCTCCTTCTGGGGCGTGACCGCCATCGGCCTGTTCGTCATGGCCGCCCTGCGCCTGACCCGGCCGAAACTCCCCGCCCCCGAGGATGCCGACGCCCTGGCGGAACTGAAGGTGCTCGGCCGCGGCCCCGTCCTCGCCGCCCTCGCCCTGACCGTGATCGGTGCCAGCGGCATGTTCACCGTCTTCACCTACATCGCCCCGATCCTGCAGGACGTGACCCGTGCCTCGCTCGGCTTCGTCACCGCCATGCTGGTCACCTATGGCCTCGGCCTCACGCTCGGCAACTGGCTGGGCGGCCGGTTCGCCGACAGGTCGGTCGACCGGACCCTGATCGTCACCCTGATCGCCTCGTCCGTCCTGCTGATCGCCTTCGCCTTCGCCATGCCGTTCGCGGCCCCGACGGCGGTGCTGATCTTCCTTTGGGGCGTCGCCTCCTTTGCCCTGGTCCCGCCGCTGCAGGTTCGTGTCATGGCCGCCGCATCGGATGCGCCCAATCTGGCCTCGGCCATGAACATCGGCGCCTTCAACCTCGGCAACGCCATCGGCGCCGCCCTGGGCGGGGCGGTGATCGCCGCCGGCCTCGGTCTCCCGGCCGTGGCGCTTGCAGGCGCGGCGGCTTCGGCGTCCGGTCTGGCCCTGCTGCTGTGGCTGCGCTGGAGCGACCGTCGCGCCCGCCTCATCGCTTGTCCCGCAGGCTGATTTTCGCCCCTGCTCCCGGCACGGCGCGGTGCTAGTCTCGCGCCGTGCCGACCTCCCCCCACCAACCCTTCGACGCCGATCAGGACCTCCGCGATGCCCCGCGCGCCCCTGGTCCGCGCCAGCGACCCAAGGACGCCGCCACCCTGATCCTCGTGCGGGGCGGCCGGACGCCCGAGGTCCTGATGGGCCGCCGGGCGCCGGGTCATGTCTTCATGGCCTCCAAATGGGTCTTTCCGGGCGGCCGGATCGATCGCGCCGACTTCACCGCCGCCGCCGCCACCGACCCGGGGGCCGCCACCCGCGCCCGGCTGGAGAGCGAACTGGCCCCCCACCGCGCCCGCGCCCTGTGCCTGACCGCCGTGCGCGAGACCTTCGAGGAGACCGGCCTGGTCCTGGGCCGCGCGGTGCCCCCCGCGTCCGTCGCCGGCCCGTGGCGCGCCTTCCGCGCCGCCGGGGCCCTGCCCGACCTCGCCGCCCTGTCCTACGTCGCCCGCGCCATCACCCCGCCGGGCCGCACCCGCCGGTTCGACGCCCGGTTCTTCATGGCCGACGCCTCTGCCCTGCTCGCTCCCGAGCCCACCGCCGGGTCGGGCGAGCTGGACGAGATCGCCTGGCTGCCCCTGGACGCGGCGCGCGCGCTCGACCTGCCGTCCATCACCCGCTTCGTCCTGGCCGAGGTGGCCGAGCGGCTGAGCCAGGCCGACCGGCCGATGCCGTTCGTCCGCATGGTCCGCGGCCAGCACCGGGTGACCCATGACTGAGACCCTGACCCTGCGCCTGACCATCGCCGACCCGTTCGCAGGCCTGCACTACAGCCTGCAGGACGCCAAGAACGCGGCGGTCGACATCCGTCTGTCCGACGGCGCGCCGCTCAGCTTCGACGTGCCGGTGACGCTACGGCCGGACGGCCAGCTGGGCGGGACCTTCGTGCGGCGCGAGGGGCCGGTCCGGCGCTTCGTCTACATCGTCCTGGCCGGCAGCGTGGCCGAGGTGCCCGAACCGATCCGGCGGCGCGCCAAGATCGACGTCCACGACATCCCGGCCGCCCTGCGCGTCCCGGGCGCGGTGCTGGAAGTTACCCTTCCCGGTCGGGGCCGGGACGGCACCCCGGCCTGCGCCACCGTGCGGCCCCTGACGCCGTGGCGCACCGTCGGCTGAGGCCGCCCTGATCCGGCCATGGTCGCGGGTCAGCTTCGCCGCAGTGGTGGGGAAAGCGCGTGGCGGACGTGGCGTTGCAGGGGACCAGACGACGCCCGGGCTGGAGCCCCGACCGGCGTCGTCGCGCGACCTTGCTGGCCGGCTCGGTCGTCTTTCATATCGCCATCCTGACGCCCCTGGCGCTGCGGTTCTTCGAAGAGCCGCTGGTGCCGCGCCGCGATGAGGACCCCGCGATTCCGATCTATCTGGACATCGAGCCCAGGCCACTGTTGCCAGGCGAAGTCGCCCGGACGCGCGTTCCCGTTGCACGCCCCGCAGGCCCCGTCGCGCCGCTGGACCAGGTGCGTGCAGGCCAGTCGATCCTGCCGGGAACACAGCGTCGAACCGAGGAGACGCCTTCCACCCCCGCCCCGCGCATCGCCGCCGGCGCGCCCGCATCCGCCCCCGCCGCCCCGGCCGACGCCTGGCGTCTGACGCCCGAGAGCCAGAGCGCCGCCGTGGCCCGGTCCCTGCGCACCGGGGCGGCGGGCTGTCGCGCCATGGACGGGCGGCTGACGGCCAGCGAGCAACAGCTTTGCGACGACCGGTTCAATGCGGCCGCCGGCCAGGCCGGGCCCCTGGGGCCGCGCACCCTCAACGCGGCGGAGGCGCGTCGCGAAGCCGGGTTCGCCCGCGGCGGAGCCCAGGCCCTGGCGCAGCATGCGGCGCGGCGGCGGCGGCTGTCGGGCGGAGTTGGTATCCTGGGGCCCGGCGACTGCCCGGGGTCGAACCTCGGCGTCGGCTGCGCGGGGGCCCATCTGGACCCGGCGATCCGTCAGGGCGCGACCACGACCGCCAATCCCGGCCTCGGTTCGAACGACCAGACTCCGATGCGGCCGATCGCCGGTCAGGACTAGGCCGGAGCGCGGACCTCCAGGTCCGCATCGGGCCGCGCCGTCAAATGCGGACGTGGACGTCCGCGCTCCAAAGAAAAAGGGCCCGGTCGCACCGGGCCCTCTTCCATCTTCGACCGTGTGAGCGGGATTATTCGCTCTCGGCCAGCTCCAGCTGCAGCTCGGCCGGAAGCGGCTCGATGGCGGCTTCGCGGGTCGAGGTCAGCTCGGCGTCGCGGGCGTTGGCGACCTTCTGCAGGCTGCGGAGGTAGGCCCCCGTGCCCGCCGGGATGAGCCGGCCGACGATGACGTTTTCCTTCAGGCCTTCCAGCGTGTCCTTCTTGCCGTTGACCGAGGCGTCCGTGAGGACGCGGGTGGTCTCCTGGAAGGACGCCGCCGAGATGAAGCTGCGGGTCTGCAGCGACGCCTTGGTGATGCCGAGCAGGACGGGCTGGGTGGTGGCGATCCGGCCCCCACGCTTCTCGACCTTCTCGTTCTCCAGCACGGCCTCGGCCACTTCGACCGTGTCGCCACGGATCAGGGTGGTTTCGCCCGAGTCGAGGATCTCGACCTTCTGCAGCATCTGGCGAACGATCACCTCGATGTGCTTGTCGTTGATCGGCACGCCCTGCAGTCGATAGACCTCCTGCACTTCGTTCACCAGATACTCGGCCAGCGCCTCGACGCCCTGAATACGCAGCAGATCGTGCGGATCGGGGTTGCCGTCGATGATGTAGTCGCCCTTCTGGATCAGATCGCCGTCGTGGACGGAGATATGCTTGCCCTTGGGGATCAGGAACTCGACGGGTTCACCCTGTTCGCCATCGGCGTTCAGTTCCGGCGTGATCTTGATGCGACGCTTGTTCTTGTAGTCGCGACCGAATTCGACGCGACCGTCCATCTCGGCGATGACCGCGCAGTCCTTGGGGCGACGGGCCTCGAACAGCTCGGCCACCCGCGGCAGACCGCCGGTGATGTCGCGCGTCTTGGCACCCTCGGTCGGGATACGGGCCAGGATCTCGCCGGGCTTGACCTCGTCGCCGTTGGCGACCGACAGGATGGCCCCCACCGGCAGCAGGTATCGGGCGTCGGAGCCCGAGGCCAGCTTGGTGTAGGCGTCGCCCGCCGTGATCCCCATGGCCGGACGCAGATCCGAACCGCGGGGCGAGGCGCGCCAGTCGATGACGACGCGCTGGGCGATGCCCGTCGCCTCGTCGGTTTCCTCGCGGAACGACAGGCCCTCGGTCAGATCCTCGAAGCGGACAGTGCCGCCCACCTCGGTGATGATCGGGGTGGTGTAGGGGTCCCACTCCGCCAGACGCTGGTTCTTCTTGACCTCGGAGCCTTCCTTGACGCGCAGGCGGCCGCCGTAGGGGATCTTGTAGCTTTCGCGATCCTTGCCATCGACCATGACGGTGACGACGACGTTGCGGCTCATCGACACCGGATCGCCGTGGGCGCCGATGACGGTGGGGCCGACGACCTTGACGGTCCCGGCGTTGGTCGCCTCGTAGAAGGAGGTCTCCGCCACCTGGGCCGTGCCGCCGATGTGGAAGGTCCGCATCGTCAGCTGGGTGCCCGGCTCGCCGATCGATTGCGCCGCGATGACGCCGACCGCTTCGCCGATGTTGACGTTGGTGCCGCGCGCCAGGTCACGGCCGTAGCACATGCCGCAGATGCCGGCCTCGGCCTCGCAGGTCAGGGCCGAGCGGACCTTGACCGACTGGACGCCCTCGCGGTCGATGACCTCGACCACGTCCTCCACCAGATAGGTGTCGGCCGGGAACAGGACGGTGTCCGACCCCGGGGCCTTGATGTCCTCGGCGTTGTAGCGACCCAGAACGCGTTGCCCCAGCGAGACCAGGACGTCGCCGCCCTCGACCACGGCGCGCAGGGTGATGCCCCGCGTGGAACCGCAGTCTTCCTCGGTGACGATCGAGTCCTGCGCCACGTCCACCAGACGACGGGTCAGGTAACCCGAGTTGGCGGTCTTCAGCGCGGTGTCGGCCAGACCCTTACGGGCCCCGTGGGTCGAGTTGAAGTATTCGAGGACGGTCAGGCCTTCCTTGAAGTTCGACACGATCGGGGTCTCGATGATCTCGCCGGACGGCTTGGCCATCAGGCCGCGCATCCCGCCGAGCTGCTTCATCTGGGCCTGCGAACCGCGGGCGCCGGAGTTGGCCATCATGTAGACCGAGTTGATCTCGGCGGTCCGACCCGAGGCCAGGACGCGCGGTTGCGCGATCTCGCCCATCATCTCGTCGGCGACCCGGTCCGTGGCCTTGGCCCAGGCGTCGACGACCTTGTTGTACTTCTCGCCCTTGGTGATCAGGCCGTCGGCGTACTGCTGCTCGTATTCCTCGACCAGCGTCCGCGTGGCGGCGACGATCTCGACCTTCTTGGCCGGAATGACGATGTCATCCTTGCCGAAGGAGATGCCGGCGCGCGCCGCTTCCTTGAAGCCCAGGCCCATCATCTGGTCGGCGAAGATCACCGTCGCCTTCTGACCGCAGTGGCGATAGACCACGTCGATCAGATTGCCGATTTCCTTCTTGGTCAGGTTCTTCTCGAGCAGGCGGTAGCCGACGTTCGGGTTCTTGGGCAGCAGTGCGCCCAGCTTCATCCGGCCCGGCGTGGTGTCGATCACCTTGGTGATCTCGTTGCCGTCCTTGTCTTCCTCGGTCCAGCGCGCCTTGATCCGCGTGTGCAGTGTCACGACGGCGGCGTCGAGCGCCGCGTCGATCTCGCCCACGTTGGCGAACAGCTTGCCCTCGCCGGGCTCACCGTCCTTGACCAGCGACAGGTAGTACAGGCCCAGGACGATGTCCTGCGACGGCACGATGATCGGCTTGCCGTTGGCGGGCGACAGGATGTTGTTGGTCGACATCATCAGGACGCGCGCTTCCAGCTGGGCCTCGAGGCTCAGCGGGACGTGCACGGCCATCTGGTCGCCGTCGAAGTCGGCGTTGAACGCGGCGCAGACCAGCGGGTGCAGCTGGATGGCCTTGCCCTCGATCAGCTTGGGCTCGAACGCCTGGATGCCCAGACGGTGAAGCGTCGGCGCGCGGTTCAGCATGACTGGGTGCTCGCGGATCACCTCTTCGAGGATGTCCCACACCTGGGGCTGTTCGCGCTCGACCATGCGCTTGGACTGTTTGACCGTGCCCGACAGGCCCTTGGCGTCCAGGCGCGCATAGATGAACGGCTTGAACAGCTCGAGCGCCATCTTCTTGGGCAGGCCGCACTCGTGCAGCTTCAGGTCGGGACCGACCACGATGACCGAACGGCCCGAATAGTCGACGCGCTTGCCCAGAAGGTTCTGGCGGAAGCGGCCCTGCTTGCCCTTCAGCATGTCGGCCAGCGACTTCAGCGGACGCTTGTTGGCCCCCGTGATGACGCGGCCGCGACGGCCGTTGTCGAACAGGGCGTCGACCGATTCTTGCAGCATCCGCTTCTCGTTGCGGATGATGATGTCGGGCGCGCGAAGCTCCATCAGCCGCTTCAGGCGGTTGTTGCGGTTGATCACGCGGCGGTACAGGTCGTTCAGGTCGGAGGTCGCGAAACGACCGCCGTCCAGCGGCACCAGCGGGCGCAGTTCCGGCGGAATGACCGGCACGACCGTCAGGATCATCCACTCGGGCTTGTTGCCGCTTTCGAGGAAGGCCTCGATCAGCTTCAGGCGCTTGGAGGCCTTCTTGGCCTTCACTTCCGACGGGCTGTCGGCCAGCTCGCCCCGGTGGCGCTCGGCCTCGGCGTGCAGGTCGATGCCCATCAGCAGGTTGCGCACGGCCTCGGCGCCGATCTCGGCGGTGAAGCCGTCATCGCCGAACTCGTCCTGGTAGCGATAGAACTCGTCTTCCGTCAGCAGCTGGTTCTGCTTCAGCGGGGTCAGGCCCGGCTCGGTGACGATGTAGTTCTCGAAATAGAGCACGCGCTCCACGTCCTTCAGCGCCATGTCGAGCATCAGCGAGATGCGCGACGGCAGGGACTTCAGGAACCAGATGTGGGCGACCGGGGACGCCAGTTCGATATGGCCCATCCGCTCGCGCCGCACGCGGGCCAGGGTGACCTCAACGCCGCACTTCTCGCAGATGATGCCCTTGTATTTCATGCGCTTGTACTTGCCGCACAGGCATTCGTAATCCTTGGTCGGGCCAAAGATCCGCGCGCAGAACAGGCCGTCACGCTCGGGCTTGAACGTGCGGTAGTTGATCGTCTCGGGCTTCTTGATCTCGCCGAAGGACCACGAGCGGATCTTTTCGGGGGACGCCAGGGCGATCTTGATCTGGTCGAAGGTCGGGGTGACCGGGACCGCGTTGAAGATGTTCAGGACTTCCTGGTTCATCTTGAGTTCCTTCTGCGGCGGGGGCCGCGAAATAGGGCTTAGTGAGTTGGGCTTAGGGCTTAGGAGAAGGACCGGGCTCGGGCTTGGCACATCGGGACCGCGCTACGGCAGTCCCAAAGCCCCAAGCCCTAAGCCCTACGACCTCAAGAGTTCTCCAGCTCCACGTTCAGACCCAGCGAGCGCATTTCCTTGATGAGAACGTTGAAGCTCTCGGGAATGCCCGCCTCGAAGCTGTCGTCGCCGCGCACGATGGCCTCGTAGACCTTCGTCCGTCCGGCCACGTCGTCGGACTTCACGGTCAGCATCTCCTGCAGGGTGTAGGCGGCGCCGTAGGCTTCCAGAGCCCAGACCTCCATCTCCCCGAAGCGCTGTCCGCCGAACTGCGCCTTGCCGCCCAGCGGTTGCTGGGTGACGAGCGAGTACGGTCCGATCGAGCGGGCGTGGATCTTGTCGTCGACCAGGTGGTGCAGCTTCAGCATGTAGATGTAGCCGACCGTGACCGGACGCTTGAACTGCTCGCCGGTCGTGCCGTCATAGACGATCGACTGACCCGAACGCTCGAGCCCCGCCTTCTCCAGCAGGTCCTCGATGTCCGAGATGTGCGCGCCGTCGAACACCGGGGTGGCGAACGGAACGCCCTTGGACAGGTTCTGCGCCAGCTCGACCAGCTCGTGCTCTTCCTGCGGCAGGGGGGTGTCCTCGCCGTAGATGCCGGTCAGGTGATCGATCAGCGCCTGCTTCTGGCCGCCGCCCTGCCAGGCTTCCAGCAGACCCTGGATCTGACGACCCAGGCCCGCGGAGGCCCAACCCAGATGGGTTTCGAAGATCTGGCCGATGTTCATGCGCGAGGGCACGCCCAGCGGGTTCAGAACGACGTCGACCGAGGTCCCGTCTTCCAGGTGCGGCATGTCCTCGATCGGCAGGATCTTGGAGATGACGCCCTTGTTGCCGTGACGACCGGCCATCTTGTCCCCGGGCTGAAGCTTGCGCTTCACCGCCACGAACACCTTGACCATCTTCATCACGCCGGGGGGCAGCTCGTCGCCGCGCTGCAGCTTCTCGACCTTGTCCTCGAAGCGACGGTCGAGGGCCTTGCGGGCGTCCTCGAACGACTTCTTCATCTGCTCCAGCTCGCCCATCGCCTTCTCGTCGTCGAGGGCGATCTGCCACCACAGGCCGCGCGACAGCTCGCCCAGCTTGGCTTCGGTGACTTCACCGCGACCCAGGCCCTTGGGACCCGAGACGGCGTTCTTGTTCAGCAGCAGCGGACGCAGGCGGCCGTAGACGTTGCGTTCCAGGATCGCGAGTTCGTCGTCGCGGTCCTTGCCCAGGCGTTCGATCTCGTCGCGCTCGATCGACATGGCGCGCTCGTCCTTGTCGACGCCGTGGCGGTTGAACACGCGCACGTCGACGATCGTGCCGGCGACGCCGGGCGGCAGACGCAGACTGGTGTCGCGGACGTCCGAAGCCTTCTCGCCGAAGATGGCGCGCAGCAGCTTCTCTTCCGGCGTCATCGGGCTCTCGCCCTTCGGCGTGACCTTGCCGCACAGGATGTCGCCCGGCTGGACCTCGGCCCCGATGGCCACGATGCCCGCTTCGTCGAGGTTGCGCAGGGCCTCCTCGCCGACGTTGGGGATGTCGCGGGTGATTTCCTCAGGCCCAAGCTTCGTATCGCGGGCCATCACCTCGAACTCCTCGAGGTGGATCGAGGTGAAGACGTCGTCGCGCACGATGCGCTCGGAGATCAGGATCGAGTCCTCGAAGTTGTAGCCGTTCCAGGGCATGAAGGCGACCAGGGCGTTCCGGCCCAGGGCCAGTTCGCCCAGGTCCGTCGACGGGCCGTCGGCGATCACGTCGCCGACCTTCACTTCATCGCCCACGCGCACGATCGGGCGCTGGTTGATGCAGGTCGACTGGTTGGAGCGCTGGAACTTCGACAGGCGATAGATGTCGACGCCCGAACGGCCGGCGTCCAGCTCGTTGGTCGCGCGCACCACGATGCGGGTGCCGTCGATCTGCTCGACCACGCCGTCACGACGGGCGACCACGACGGCCCCCGAGTCACGGGCGACGACCGCTTCCATGCCCGTGCCGACCAGCGGCGCGTCGGACTGGACCAGGGGCACGGCCTGACGCTGCATGTTCGCGCCCATCAGGGCCCGGTTGGCGTCGTCGTTTTCCAGGAAGGGGATCAGGGCGGCGGCGACCGAGACGACCTGTTTCGGCGACACGTCCATCATGTCGACGTCGGCGCGGATCAGCAGCTGGGAGTCGCCGTTGATCCGGCCCGGGACCAGCTCGTCGACGATCATCCCGTCCTTGAGCGCGATGTTGGCCTGGGCGATCGTGTATTTCGACTCCTCCATGGCCGAGATGTAGACCACCTCGTCCAGGGCCTTGCCGTCCTTCACGCGACGGTACGGGCTCTCGATGAAGCCGTATTTGTTGACCCGGGCGTGGGTCGCCAGCGAGTTGATCAGGCCGATGTTCGGGCCTTCCGGCGTTTCGATCGGGCAGATGCGGCCGTAGTGGGTCGGGTGCACGTCCCGGACCTCGAAGCCCGCGCGTTCGCGCGTCAGACCGCCCGGTCCCAGCGCCGACAGGCGGCGCTTGTGGGTGATCTCGGACAGCGGGTTCGTCTGGTCCATGAACTGCGACAGCTGCGACGAGCCGAAGAATTCGCGCACCGAGGCGGCGGCCGGCTTGGCGTTAATCAGGTCGTGCGGCATCACCGTGTCGATATCGACCGAAGACATGCGCTCCTTGATGGCGCGCTCCATCCGCAGCAGGCCGACGCGGTACTGGTTCTCCAGCAGCTCGCCGACCGAACGGACCCGGCGGTTGCCGAGGTTGTCGATGTCGTCGATCTCGCCGCGGCCGTCCTTCAGGCCGACCAGGATCTGCAGCACCTTCAGCACATCGTCCTTGCGCAGGACGCGGATCTCGTCGGAGACCTCGGGGGTCTCCAGACGCATGTTCATCTTGACCCGGCCGACGGCCGACAGGTCGTAGCGTTCGCTGTCGAAGAACAGCGAGTTGAACATGGCCTCTGCGGCTTCCGGGGTCGGGGGCTCGCCTGGACGCATCACGCGATAGATGTCGAACAGCGCGTCCTCGCGGCCCGTCGACTTGTCGACCCGCAGGGTGTTGCGCATGTAGGCGCCGACCGTGACGTGGTCGATGTCCAGCACGTCGATGGTGGTGAAGCCGCGCTCTTCCAGCAGCTCGATCGTCGGGGCGTCCAGCTCGTCGCCGGCCTCGGCATAGATTTCGCCGGTCTCGAAGTTGACGGCGTCGGCGGCCAGGTAGCGGGTCACCAGGGCGTCGGCGGCCAGCGACAGCGAAGTCGTGGTGTCGCCCAGCTTCTTGGCGGCGCGGGCGCTGATCTTCTGACCGGCCTGGGCGATGACTTCGCCCGTGTCGGCGTCGACCAGGTCGAACTCGGGCTTAACACCGCGCCAGCGCTCGGCCTTGTAGGGGGTGACCCAGCCGTCGCCGCGCTTCTCGTAGGGCACGGTCTCGTAGAAGGTGCGCAGGATCTCTTCGCCGTCCATGCCCAGGGCCATCAGGAAGGTCGAGGCGGGCAGTTTGCGGCGACGGTCGATGCGGACGAACACGATGTCCTTGGCGTCGAACTCGAAGTCCAGCCACGAGCCGCGGTACGGGATCACCCGGGCGGCGAACAGCAGCTTGCCCGAGGAGTGGGTCTTGCCCTTGTCGTGGTCGAAGAAGACGCCCGGCGACCGGTGCATCTGCGAGACGATCACCCGCTCGGTGCCGTTGACGATGAAGGTCCCCTTGTCCGTCATCAGGGGGATGTCCCCCATGTAGACGTCCTGTTCCTTGATGTCCTTGACCGAGCGCGCGCCGGTTTCCTCGTCCGCCTCGAACACGATCAGGCGCAGCTTGACCTTCAGCGGCGCGGCATAGGTCATGTCGCGCTGGATGCATTCCTCGACGTCGTACTTGGGATCCTCGAACTCGTAGGAGACGTACTCCAGCACGGCGCGTTCGTTGAAGTCCTTGATCGGGAAGACCGACTTGAACACGGCCTCGATGCCCTGCTCCTTGCGGACGCCCGGACGGACCTCGCGCTGCAGGAACTGCTCGTAGGATTCGCGCTGAACCTCGATCAGGTTCGGCATCTGCACCGCCTCGGGGATGCGGCCGAACGATTTGCGGATGCGCTTCTTGCCGGTGAAGGTCGTGGCCGATGCGATCTGACCGTTGATGGTGAGACCGTTCAGGACGTCAGTCATTCTGTTTTCCCATGACGCGCGCCGGGGGAGACGCGCGTGAAATGCAGCGGCACAGGGCACCGTGCGGTGTCCCGTGACAGTCGGTTTCGGCCTCCACCCTCGATGCGCCTTCGCGCATCAGGAGGCCTGAAATCTGGTAAGCTCCCTGGGGAAGGAGCCACGCCTTCGCTCGGTCGGAGGGCGACGGACCGGGCCTCGGCGCTTTCGCGCGGACTCATGTGGAGTGTTGCGGAGCCGGCACATATACGCCCTTCGCGGGCAAAATAAAGGCCTCGCGAACGATTTTCGGTGAACCGCTCCGGCCTAGGCCTTCAGCGCGCCCGCCCCGTCCGTCGCCGCGACGTTGGGCGTGAAGTCGCGCTCGAAATGGGCGATCCGGCTCTTCAACCCGCCCACGCGACGCAGCGCCAGCGACGCGGCCCAGCGCGCCGCCAGTTCGGGCGTCGACATGCCGTCGGTGAAGCGCGGACGCCCGCCCCGGCTGCGGATCACCGCATTGGTATAGATGGCCCCGTTGCGCAACCGCGTCGGCCAGGTCTGGAAATCCATCGACAGGCTGACGCAGAACTTGTCCAGGTTCTCGACCCGGTGCGGCGCATACAGCGGCCAGGTCAGGGCCTCGCCCGGCTCCAGGTCCATGACCTGGGCGTCGGCCTCGAACGCCCGGGTATAGGGCAGTTCCTCGGTCGTCTGGCGCGCCACCACCTGCTCCATCGCCGCTTCCGGCAGATGGGCCTCGTCGCCCGGATAGATGAACAGCCGCTTGCGCCCCCTCAGGTGGAACAGCACCACCCCGGCGGCGTCGAAATGATAGGGCACCTTGGCCACGGGCGACGAGATGATCAGCTGGCCGGCGTTGGTGACCGCCTTCATCCCGGGATAGGTGGCCTGGATCCTGGCGAACTCGCCCATGGCGGCGTTCCACAGGTCGGGACACCCCTGTTCCGCCTGCCTCAGATTGACCCACAGCCGCCCGGCCTGGATGGCGGCCAGCAGCTGGTCGCCCGACAGGCCGCCGCGCGCGCCGGTCCGCAGGCTGACCTGCCCGTCGGCGTCGTAGTCATACAGGTTGATGTCGAACAGATGCGCCGGATAGCGATGCAGGATCTCGGCCAGCGCCTCGTCGGAGGCGAAGCCCTGCTCCACCAGGCCGTGCGCATGCTTCCGCGCCTCGGCGATCGGGCCCGGATAGCGGGTGCGTCGGGCGGGATCGGGGGCGTGGGACTGGGTCATCGTCATCTCGTTCACGCCGCGGCCTGTCGCCCGGTCGCCTTGCGCACGGCGACGCCCGCCGCCGCGACCACGCCGCGGAAACGGTTGGCGGGCGTGGTCTCGCAGGCCTCGATGGCGGCCCAGCGGCGGCGCACGCTGGTCCGCAGCCGCTCGCCCCGCCCGCCCGAGGCCCCGTCCAGCAGGCCGACGGCCGCGTCCGACAGGCTGGCCCCCAGGCCGGGCCTCAGCACCACGGCCTCGCGCACGCTCTGGCTCGCATTGCAGAAATACTTCTTGTAGCCCTCGCCCCCGAAGCCGAAGTCGAACACGCGGAACCCCGCCGCGCAGCCCAGCCGCATCGTGTCCATGGTCAGCAGGATGCCGGGCGAACAGCGCGCCAGAGCGGGCTCATAGGCCGGGAACCAGAAATGGTAGCGGTCGCCCGCGTGCAGCGAGTATTCGATCGCCGTCAGCTTGTCGCCGGCCCACAGCGCCGCCATCGACGCCCCGAACCCGGGCCGCGTCTCCGCCATCAGGGCGTGCAGCAGGTCGGCGGTCCAGCCGCAGGCGAAGATGTCGTGCCGCCCCGTCCGCGCATACTGATCGCGCTTCAGCCCGATCAGATGGTCCAGCAGCGCCGGATCGCGCAGCCCATGCTCGACCCGGATCGGCCCCTGCTCGGCCTCCAGGCTGCGGCGGGCGCGTTCCTTGTCCTTGAAATACTTGCCCCAGGTCTGGCGGCGCTCGGCGTACCAGCCGTCGTAGGACCCCTCCCCCGCCTCGGGCACCACGGTCATCAGGGTCTCGCGCAGGCTCCCGAGCCCGGACGGCCCGACCCAGGCCGAGACGTTCAGCCGGGGCGCGCCCAGACGCTCGGCCACCTCGGCCAGGGTCGGGGCCTCGCCGGGCAGGGCGATCACGCCGTGATAGTCGTTCATCGGCGCGCCCAGCGGCTGGATCGCCGACCCGCGCCTCTGGTGCGGGAAATAGCCGACCGTGCGCCCGTCGCGCCTCAGGATCGCCACCGCCGCGTCCGGACTGATCCGCGCCGCGATCTCGGTGAACTCCCAGGCGAAATAGGGGCTGGCCAGATCGGGATTGGCGTCCGTCATCCGCCGCCACAGGGCGACGTCGGCGACCGTCAGCCGGTCCGCCGTGACGACCTCGATCTGTAGCGTTCCGGCCATGCGCGTCTCCAGGACGCCCGCAGCCGCAAGCGCCGTTCCAGCCGCACAATGACCGCCGGGCCGTTTCGCGACGGTTGAGCGGCATGGTGAACGAAACCTTCGCCGCCCGGCCGGCGTTGCCCTAGCCCATACGGAGCCTGACCATGACCGACCCCAACCGCCCCCCCGGCTATACCGAGAACGAGAACCAGCGCCCGGACGGCGACGGCAACAGCCCCCGCCCCGCCACCGAACCGCGCGGCGCCGAAGGCAGCAGCAACTCCGGCGACACCGCGACCGATCCGGCGACGGGCAAGCCGAACGAATAAAGAAAAAGGCCCCCCGGTTCGCACCGGGGGGCCTCTTTCTGTCTCCCTCCCCTTCATGGGGAGGGACCGCGAGCCTAGGCGAGCGCGGGTGGGGCTGTGTGAAGTAGAGGTCGCGCTGCCCCGTTCGGACCCACCCGGATCGCTGTGCGATCGTCCCTCCCGACCAGCGGGAGGGAGACCGCGTTTTCGCTTAGGCGATGATCTTGGCCACGACGCCGGCGCCGACGGTGCGGCCGCCTTCGCGGATGGCGAAGCGGAGCTTCTCTTCCATGGCGATCGGGGTGATCAGCTCGACGTTCAGCTCGGCGTTGTCGCCGGGCATGATCATCTCGACACCCTCTTTAAGGTGCACGATGCCGGTCACGTCCGTGGTGCGGAAGTAGAACTGCGGGCGGTAGTTGGTGAAGAACGGGGTGTGACGGCCGCCCTCTTCCTTGGTCAGGATGTACGCTTCCGCCAGGAACTTGGTGTGCGGGGTGATGGAGCCCGGCTTGCACAGGACCTGACCGCGCTCGACGTCCTCGCGCTTGGTGCCGCGCAGCAGCACGCCGACGTTGTCGCCCGCCTGGCCCTGGTCCAGCAGCTTGCGGAACATTTCCACGCCGGTGCAGGTCGTCTTCTGGACCGGGCGGATGCCGACGATCTCGACTTCCTCACCGACCTTGACGATGCCGCGCTCGACGCGACCCGTGACCACGGTGCCGCGGCCCGAGATCGAGAACACGTCCTCGACCGGCATCAGGAACGGCAGGTCGACCGGGCGCTCCGGCTGCGGGATGTAGGCGTCGACGGTTTCCATCAGCGCCAGAACCATCTGCTCGCCGATTTCCGGGTTCACGCCGTCGGTCGCGGCCTTGGCCGAGCCCATGGTGATCGGAATGTCGTCGCCCGGGAACTGGTAGGACGACAGCAGCTCGCGCACTTCCATCTCGACGAGCTCGAGCAGCTCCTTGTCGTCGACCAGGTCGACCTTGTTCATGAACACGACCAGGGCGGGCACGCCGACCTGACGGGCCAGCAGGATGTGCTCGCGGGTCTGGGGCATGGGGCCGTCGGCGGCCGACACGACCAGGATCGCGCCGTCCATCTGGGCGGCGCCGGTGATCATGTTCTTCACATAGTCGGCGTGGCCGGGGCAGTCGACGTGGGCATAGTGACGGTTGGCCGTCTCATATTCCACGTGGGCCGTGTTGATCGTGATGCCGCGGGCCTTTTCTTCCGGCGCGGCGTCGATGTCGGCATAGGCCATGGCCTTGGCCCCACCGGCCTTGGCCAGCGTCATGGTGATCGCCGCCGTCAGCGTCGTCTTGCCGTGGTCCACGTGACCGATCGTGCCGATGTTGCAATGCGGCTTGTTACGTTCGAACTTTTCCTTGGCCATGGCCAAACTCCTGATGGCCCGGGTTGAGGGGCGCTGGGTGCTATCAAAAACCTGGAGCGGGTAGACGGAATCGAACCGACATATTCAGCTTGGAAGGCTGCTGTATTACCATTATACTATACCCGCACGGAAACCACGGCAGTCCCTTGTTTTTGCAAGAGAACTTCCGCAGTCGATCCGTTCTGCAGACCTCGTTCGCCGTGTCGAAACCGCGTGGTGGGGGAAGCAGGACTCGAACCTGCGAAGCTTACGCAGGGGATTTACAGTCCCCCCCCTTTGCCGCTCGGGACATTCCCCCTCGCGCGTTTCGAACCGTCGAACCCTGGCCGTCAGCTGTCTTTCGACCGCTACCGGAACAAAAGGCTTCAAGGTCGGGACACGCCTGAGATAGAGGGAGCGCCAGACCCGAAAGCCCTAGGGCTCCAAATCGGAGGGCGTCTTATAGTGTCGAGAAATCCAGAACGCAACGACCGGAAATCAGGTCCGAAAGCGTCATCGAAACCGGGCGGCAAACCGCCCTTCAAGCCCCGCTCCGGTGACGCTTCGGCCGAACCGCGTGGGCCGAAACCTGGCGGCTGGAACCCCAACCCGCCCGCCAAGGCCTTCTCCAGCGCCCCGGCCCGCGCCGGTCGCGGCAAGGTCGATGCCGACGGCTTCCTGTGGGGCCGCCATCCGGTATTGGCCGCCCTGGCCAATCCGGCCCGCAAGGGCATGGGCCGCCTGCTAGCCACCGAGGACCGCGCCGCCGAGATCGAGCGCGACAAGCTGGCCCATGGCCACACGATCGAGGTCATCGACGCCCAGGCCCTGGAGCGGATGCTGCCGATCGGGGCCGTGCACCAGGGCCTGGCCTTCAAGGTCCAGCCGCTGGAGGGCGTGGCGCTCGAGGACTTCGCCGATCCGGCCGAGGGAATCATTGTCATGCTGGACCAGCTGACCGATCCCCAGAACGTCGGGGCCATCTTCCGTTCGGCCCTGGCCTTCGGCGCGCGCGGCATCGTGGTCCAGGACCGCCATTCCCCGGCCCTGGCCGGGGCCCTGGCCAAGGCGGCGGCGGGCGCCACCGAACGCCTGCCCTGCGCCCGGGTCACCAACCTGTCGCGCGCCCTGGAGACCCTGGCCGACCTGGGCTGGCGCGCCGTCGGTCTGGACGGTGATTCGGACGAGTTGCTGGAAGATGCGCTGGACCCGCGGCCGACCGTCCTGGTCCTGGGGTCCGAGGGCGACGGCATCCGCCGCCTGGTGGCCGAGCACTGCGACGTCCTGGCGAAGATCCCCATGCCCGGCGGGTTCGAGAGCCTGAACGTCTCGAATGCCGCCGCCGTGGCCTTGTATGAGGCGACCAAGAAGCAACGCGGCTGACCCCCGCCTCCCCATCGGCGACGCCGACGGGGAGGAGACTTGGCACCCCGGCCCCTCCCCGCTAGAGACCGCCCCATGGAATTTCTCAGCTCCCCCGAGTTCTCAAGCCAGCTGACCGCCCTGGGTCAGGTGCTGGCCATCGACCTGGTCCTGGCCGGCGACAACGCCGTGGCCGTGGGCCTGGCGGCCGCCGCCCTGCCGGTCGATCAGCGCCGCAAGGCCATCCTGATCGGCCTGGCCGCCGCTGTGGTCATGCGGATCGGTTTCGCCCTGGTCACGGTCCAGCTGTTGGCCATCGTCGGCCTGCTGCTGGCCGGCGGGGTGCTGCTGCTCTGGGTGTGCTGGAAGATGTGGCGCGAGATCCAGGAGCAGAAGACCCACGACCAGGCCGAGGCCCAGAAGGAACTCGAACTGGCCCTGGCCATCGAGCACGGCAAGGGCCCCTCGCCGGAAGAGCTGGGCCTGAAGCGCAAGAGCTTCGGAGCCGCCCTGCTGCAGATCATGATCGCCGACATCACCATGTCGCTGGACAATGTGCTGGCCGTCGCCGGGGCGGCGCACGACCACCCCTGGATCATGGTCTTCGGCCTGATCCTGTCGATCGCCCTGATGGGCCTGGCCGCCACCTTCATCGCCAGGCTGCTGAACAAATACCGCTGGATCAGCTACGTCGGCCTGGTCATCGTCCTCTACGTCGCCCTGCACATGATCTGGGACGGCGCGCGTTCGGTGATCGTGCGGACCGACCGGACGGAGGCGTTCAACGCCTCGGCCCCGGCCTTCCTCGACATCGGCGAGGAAGAGGCGGCCAAGCATCTGAAGGGCGTGCGCACCGAGGACAGCGCCTTGCCCGCCCCGCCGACCCCGACCGCCCCCGCCGACGCGCCGCCCCCCGTGACGGCCGCGCCCGCGGCTTAGGTTCCCGGGCGCACTGAGCTGTCGATCCCCTTGTCCAGCGCCCTGGACAAGGGCTTCCTCTGGGCGGGGCCCTGCTCTGGAGCCGGGGTGACCAGCGAGGACGAGGATGCAGCGGCTCGAGGAGATGCGCGTCAACCCCTATGGCAGATGGCGCATCCAGGATGTCGAGACGGTCTGTCGCCACTACGGCGTTCTCTGCGAGCCCTCCAGAGGCGGCGGTTCCCATTACAAGATCGCGCATCCGGCGATGCGGCGGAAGCTTTCGATCCCGTCGCGCGGCCGATCAAGCCGGTGTACATTCGCGACCTGATCAAGTTCATCGACGAGCTGCCGAAATGAACGCCGACCCGTCCGCCTATCCGGTCATCGTCCAGCCCCTGTCTGAGCCGGACGGGGGCGGCTATGCCGCGCGGGTGCCGGATCTGCCGGGCTGCATGAGCGACGGCGAGACGCCGGAAGAGGCCATCGTCAATGTCCGCGACGCCATCATCGCCTGGATGGAGGCGGCAGAAGACGTCGGACACGCGGTCCCGCCCCCCTCGCTCGAACTGAAGCTCGCCTCCTAGCTAGTCCGCGCCGCCGAACCGCTCGCTCCACTCGGCCACCTGCGCGTCCTCGATCTTCTTGAACAGCACCTCGGCCGAGGCCACCTTCTGGCCGCGCGGCAGCCGGTCCAGCAGCCCCTCGCCCGCCGTCGGCCAGGACAGGTCGCTCTCCCCCACCGTCGCCGCGATCGTCGGGGCGGTGAAGGGCATCACCGGCGCCGCCAGCCGGGCGAACAGGGCGACCAGGTTCAACCCCGTCCGCACCCCCACCGCCGAGCGTTCGACATCGGTCTTGTAGGCGGTCCAGGGCGCGGCCTCCTGCAGGTATTCGTTGCCCAGCACCCAGACGGCGCGCAGGGCCACGCAGGCCTTCCTGAACTCCATCGCCTCGAAGGCCGCCGTCGCCTCGGCGATGCCCGCCGCCACATCGGCCTCCAGCTTGGCCTCCAGCGGCCCCGGTTCGCCGCCGTCCGGCACGACGCCCTCGAACTTCGACTCCGCGAACTTGACGATCCGGTTGACGAAATTCCCCAGCACATCGGCCAGGTCCTTGTTGGTCGTCGACTGGAACTGCTCCCAGGTGAAGGCCGCGTCCGACCCCTCGGGCCCATAGGCCGTCAGGTGCCAGCGCCAGTAGTCGGCGGGCAGGATTTCCAGCGCCTGGTCCATGAAGACCCCGCGCTTCTGCGAGGTCGAGAACTTGCCGCCGTACCAGTTCAGCCAGTTGAAGGCCTTCAACGTGTCGACCGTCTTCCACGGCTCGCCCGAGCCCAGGATCGTCGCGGGGAAGGACACGGTGTGGAAGGCGACGTTGTCCTTGCCCATGAACTGGACGTAGCGGACGTCGTCTGCGCCACGATCCAGACGCCACCAGCTCTCCCAGTTTCCATCGTTCGCCTGCGCCCACTCCTCGGTCGCGCCAATGTATTCGATCGGGGCGTCGAACCAGACGTAGAAGACCTTGCCCTCCATGCCCGGACGCGGCCCGCCGTCGTCGCCGACCACCGGCACGCCCCATTTCAGGTCGCGCGTGATGCCCCGGTCGATCAGCCCCTCGTCCAAGTGCTTCAGCGCGATCGACTTCGCCAGGGTCTGCCAGTCGGTCTTGGATTCGATCCAGGCCCGGATCCGGTCCTCGATCTTGGTCTGCAACAGATACAGGTGGCGGGTGTCGCGCACCTCCAGGTTGGTCGAGCCCGACACGGCCGAATACGGCGCGATCAGGTCCGTCGGGTCCAGCAGCCGCCCGCAGTTGTCGCACTGATCGCCCCGCGCGCCGACGTGTCCGCAGTGCGGGCAGGTCCCCTCGACGTAGCGGTCCGGCAGGAACCGCGCGTCGTCGATCGAATAGACCATCCGGTCGACCCGCTCCTCGATCAGCCCGTTCGCCTCCAGCGCCTTGGCGAAATGCTCGGTCAGGCGGCGGTTGGGCGCGCGCGACGACCGGCCGAACCAGTCGTAGCTCAGGCCGAACGCCTCACCGGCGGCCTTCTGGACCTCGTGCTGTTCGTCGCAATAGGTCTGGACGTCCTGACCAGCGGCGGCGGCGGCCAGTTCGGCCGGGGTGCCGTGCTCGTCGGTGGCGCAGATGTAGAGGACCTCATGCCCCTGCCCCCGCTTGAACCGCGCATAGACGTCGGCCGGCAGCATCGACCCGGCCAGATTACCCAGATGCTTGATGCCGTTGATATAGGGCAGAGCCGAGGTGATCAGGATGCGGGGCATGGAACTCGAGGGCTTAGGGCTTAGGGCTTAGGGCTTAGCTTTGGTTAGTGGCGAGTGCGGACGCCTACCGCAACCCCGGTGGCCTTATGACCTAAGCCCTAAGCCCTAAGCCCTAATCTCCCCGCCACCCGAACGAACCGCCCCGTCAGCAAACTCGCCGACACCAGACTGGCGATGATCACCGCCCAGACCAGACCATCGACCCCGATCCGGTGGGCCAGCACCCAGCCCAGCGGCATCATCACGGCCCCGTACGAGAAGAAATGCATGATCGTCGGCCACCAGACGTCGCCCGCCGCGCGGTTGGCCTGGGACGCCACCACCTGGATGCCGTCGGCGACGAAGAACAGGCTGGCCAGCACCAGGGCCGGCACCGCGATCGCCGCCAGAAGAGGGTCGCGGTTGTAGGCGGCGATCAGCAGGGGCGCGGTCGGCCACACCACCAGCGCCACGACCAGGGTCAGGACGGCGATCGTCCCGATCCCGACCAGGCCGTTCCTCAGCACCCCGCGCGCATCCCCGGCCCCGTAGGCCTGGCCCACCAGCACGGCCGTGGCCGACGACAGCCCCATCGGCACCATGAAGACGATGGCCGAGATATTGAGCACGATGGCCCAGGCGGCCGTCTCCTCGGTCCCCAGCTGTCCGGCGATAAAGGTCATCAGCGCGAAGGCCCCGACCTCGATGAAATAGGACGCGCCCGACCCGGCCCCGATCTTGATCTGCTCGCGCTCGGCCGGCGGGTCCTTCGGGGCCTTGCTGAACACCCCCAGCGCCCGTGCCTCGGGCAGGCGGGCGATATAGATCAGCAGGAACACGGCCAGCGAGCCCCGCGCGAAGAAGGTGGCCCAGGCGGACGCCTCCGCCCCGAACAGCCCGATCCCCAGGATGTCGGGCACCAGCAGCAGGTTCAGCGCCAGATTGACGCCATTGGCGACCCACATGGCGATCATGCCCGGCTTGGGCTTGCCCAGGGCCTCGAGAAAGAACTGCGCCGCCACCGAGATCAGATACGCCGGCATGCCCAGGGCGAAGACGATCAGCGCCGGTCGCGCCCCCTCGCCCAGACCGTCGGCCAGGTTCAGCTGCGTCAGGGCCCACGGCCCGACCACGATCAGGGCGATCATCGCCGCGATCCCCAGCTGCAGCGAGTAGACCAGCCCGCGCCGCAGCACGGCCCCGGCCTCGTCGCGCCGGCCCTCGCCGATCCGCCGCGCCGTCATCACCTGCACGCCCAGCAGCAGGCCCACCGCCGTCGTCACCATGATCGACGTCGGGGCCAGGGCCAGGGAGCTGTAGGCCAGCTCGGTGCTGGAATAGTTGCCGACCACGATGGCGTCGGTCAGCCCCATCGTCATGATCCCGATCCGCGCCAGCACCACCGGCCAGGCCAGGGTCAGCAGATCGCGGGTCGCGGTTCGGGTGGCGGGGGAGAGCATGGTGGCTGGTGGCTAGGTGGCTGGTGGCTGGGATCAAGACCGAAGGCTGGCGGCTATACACGGTCGCGGGTGCACCTCACCAGCCACCAACCACCAGTCACCCAGCCCCCCTACCAAGCCCCCATCTCCCTCAGCTGCATCGCCAGTTCCTCCGGCATCTCCCCCGCGTCCATCGACGACAGGTCCGCCGGCGCGTCCTTGGGTTCCAGATAGCGCCAGCCCTGGAACGGCCGACGTGCCTGGGGGGCCGTGCGGATCACCTCGGGCGACAGCTGAATCAGGCACATCGACGCCTTGCCCTCGCCCTTGGTCGAGACGTCCAGGATCGGCATCCGGCAGGTCACCGACCCCTTCATCACCCAGAACAGCGACCCGCCGTCCTCGATCTCGGCCGCCCGCTTGGGCGTCATCCGGGTATGGACCGTCAGCCAGTCCCCCTTCCCCGCCCGCCGTTCCAGCGTCTCCACCTCGGTGACACCGACGCACAGCTTGATCATGTGAAGAGGCATGCCCTGCTCTAACCCTTCCGTTCATCCCGGCGAAAGCCGGGATCCAGTGCTTTGGGCGATCCGCCACACCGATAGCGCGTTGCCGCCGATCCCGGACGCACTGCCCCGCGAAAGAACTGGATCCCGGCTTTCGCCGGGATGAGCGGGATCCGGGTTTCGAGACCATCGCAGCTGGCGGCATCAGCCGCGTCCTGCCCACGAACTCGAAGGCTCCGGCCGAGCTGGCGAACGTCTTGCGCTGGTTTAATTCAATACGCGGGTCACGCCTTGCCCGATGGCAGGGATCATGTTCCCGGCCCGGGCAAGCTCCGCTGAGCAGCGATCTGCAGAGGCGAAGACGCCGTCGATCCCGCGCTCGCGGATATGCGTTTCGATCCGCGCTGGCCAATCTTCATGCGGCACCCGAGCCTCCAGGCGGCCCAGGAAATACATCAGACCTCCCGTGAGGCTGCGCGCCTGATCTGCACTGTTGGCAGTCCCTAGGCTGATCGCCATCAGACTTGAGCACTCGAGATCTGCGCCGGAAGGGTCGGGAGCAATCTCTGGCGAGACTGCGACGCTTGGATCCTGGCCCGCCATGGCAAGCACAAGGAACATTTCGATCATCATCACGCGCTCTCCTGCTTCAAGACCATAGCCAGCACCGCATCCGCCGCCACCTGATCCCCGACGGCGAAGGCCACCTCGCCCACCATCCCGTCAAACGGCGCGTTCAGCGCATGCTCCATCTTCATGGCCTCCAGCACGATGACCGGCTGCCCCTTGGCCACCACATCCCCCGCCTTCGCCGGCGTCGCCACGATCTTGCCCGGCATGGGCGCGCGCAGGGAACCGTCGGAGGCGGCAGCGCTCATGCTGGAGTTGAACCGCGGCTCAGTGACTTGCCACGCCCACCCTCGATCAAAGACAAGGCAGGCTGTGTCTCGCCAACTCCCGCGATACCCGACCGTCCCGACCCCCTCGACTTCAATGCGCCGGGGCTTGCTTCGGCTCACGAATCCCTGGTCCTCGATCTGGACGTCCCACGAGAAATCACCGGACTGACGCGAGAGCACAATGCCCGAAACGTGCTCTCCGCCAACCGCCGCGCGATAACTCGCTCGACGCGGGGCATTCAACCGAAAGCCGCTGGCCGGATTATTGGCATCGGCTTCCCAAGGCGTTTCGCGATCCGACGCCCAAGGCCTTGACCCGAGATGCTGATCCTCAGCCGTGAGCGTCAAAGCCGCGATGCGCACCAGCCCCGAAGGATGGGTTGCGACCAGCCCCCCCTCCTCCGCCCCGATGAACCCTGTGTCCACATCCCCCACCACGAAGCGCGGATGCTCCAGACACCGCACCAGGAACCCGGCATTGGTCCGCACCGGCCACACCTCGACCGCGCCGCACGCCTCGGCCAGCCCCTCGGCGGCGGCCTCGCGCGTCTCCGCATGGACGATCAGCTTGGCGATCATGGGGTCGTAGAACTGGCTGACCTCGCCGCCCTGCTCCACGCCTGTGTCGATCCGCACCCCGTCAGGCAGGACGAAATGATCCAGCTTGCCGATGCTCGGCAGGAAGCCGTTCGCCGGATCCTCGGCATACAGCCGCGCCTCCATGGCCCAGCCGTTGATGCTCAACTCGTCCTGCCTCAGCGGCACCGGCTCGCCCGCCGCCGCCCGGAACTGCCATTCGACCAGGTCGACGCCGGTGATGGCCTCGGTCACCGGGTGTTCGACCTGCAGCCGGGTGTTCATCTCCATGAACCAGATGCGGTCGGCGCGCAGGCCTTCGGTCCCGTCGGCGATGAACTCGATGGTCCCCGCCCCGACGTAGTTCACGGCCTTGGCCGCCTTGACCGCCGCCGCCGTCACCGCCGCCCGCGTCGCGTCGTCCATGCCGGGGGCCGGGGCCTCCTCGATCACCTTCTGGTGGCGGCGCTGCAGCGAGCAGTCGCGCTCGAACAGGTGCACGACCTCGCCGTGGGCGTCGCCGAACACCTGAACCTCGATATGGCGCGGCGACAGGATGTATTTCTCGATCAGCACCCGGTCGTCGCCGAAGCTCGACGCCGCCTCGCGCCGGCACGACCCCAGCGCATCCAAGAACGCCTCGCCCGCATCGACCCTGCGCATCCCCTTGCCGCCGCCGCCCGCCACCGCCTTGATCAGCACCGGATAGCCGATCGCGTCCGCCTCGGCCTTCAGCCGCTCCGGCGACTGGTCCGCCCCCATGTATCCGGGCGTCACGGGCACCCCCGCCTCGACCATCAGTTTTTTGGCCGCGTCCTTCAGCCCCATGGCCCGGATCGCCGCCGGCGGGGCCCCGATCCAGACGATCCCCGCCGCCATCACCGCCTCGGCGAAGTCCGCGTTCTCGCTCATGAAGCCATAGCCCGGGTGGATGGCCTCGGCCCCCGTCGCCCTCGCCGCCGCCAGCACCTTGTCCGCATCCAGATAGCTCTCGCGCGCCGGCGCCGGCCCGATCAGCACCGCCTCATCGGCCTCGCGCACATGCAAGGCCCGGGCGTCGGCCTCGGAATAGACGGCGATGGTGCGGATTCCCATCCGCCGGGCGGTGCGGAAGACGCGGCAGGCGATTTCGCCACGATTGGCGACCAGGACGGAGGTGAACATAGCGTCGGTTTAGAGGCGCGCGGGGCGAGGGTCGAGGGTCGAAGCGGCGCGCCTAGACGGTCTGCAGCGCCCGGACGAACTGACCCGTGCTCAGATCGCCGTCCCAATAGCCCACCAGAGCCGCCTCATTCAGCCGGATCCAGGCCGCCACGCGATGGAAATCGGCGGTCGCCAGCGGCCCTTCGATGACGCGCGGCTCGGGGCGCACCCCAACCACCGCCGTGTCCTCGACGATCATGCGATCTCCGTGCGGGCGGCACACCTTCACCCGCACGTCATGCCGAGCATTGCCCCTGGGGCTGACCCAGACGGTCATCGGCAAACCGGTGTCGCGGGGATACAGGTTCGCCATCTCGAAAAGCTCATTCTCCGCTTCGAGAGACCATTCCGGATGGACGGGCTGGTGCACGGTCATGGCCGCAGCCTAGCGCAAAACCGCCGGTCGGTCACTCCGCCCAGCGCGGCGCGCGCTTGTCGAGGAAGGCGCGGACGCCCTCCTGCCCCTCTTCGGAGACCCGGGCCCGGGCGATGCGTTTGGCGGTCTCCTCCATCAGGCCGCGGTCGATCTTCTGGCCGACGACGTCGTTGATCAGCCGCTTGGCCTCGCCCATGGCCCCGGGGGCATTCTGGGTCAGGCTGTCGGTCAACATGGAGATGAACTCGTCCATCGACCCCTCGGGCAGGACCATGTCGATGATCCCGGCGTGGGCCGCATAGTCGGCGTCGAAGATGTTGGCCGTCATGAACAGCTGCCGGGCCCGCCGCGCCCCCACGGCCTCGACCACATAGGGGGCGATGGTCGCCGGGATCAGGCCCAGCTTGACCTCCGAGAAGGCGAACCGCGTGCCCTCGATGGCCACCGCCATGTCGCAGGCACAGACCAGGCCCGCGCCGCCGCCCATGGCCGCGCCCTCGACCAGGGCGACCGTCAGGGCCGGGATATCGTGCAGGGCCTTCAGCATCTTGGCCAGCATCATGGCGTCGTCGCGATTGTCGCTCTCGGACCAGCCGATGGCGTCTCGCATCCAGCCCAGATCGGCCCCCGCGCTGAAGGTCCCGCCCGCCCCGCGGATGAAGACGGCGCGCACATTGTCGGCCCCATGCAGGGTCTCGAACGCCTCGTGCAGGGCGGCGACGGTGGCGGCGTCGAAGGCGTTCTTCTTGGCCGGCCGGTTGAGGGTGATGAACACCACCCCGCCCGTGGTGGAGTCGATCTGGACCAGATCGTCGTTCGCGTCCGGGGCCGGATCGGGCACCAGCGGATGGGCGATGGCGTTCATCTCGGCCGCCTCGGCATCGGTGATGTCCAGGGCGTTCAGGTCGGTCTCGGTGGGGTCGGTCATGGTGGTCTCCTTGAGCCCCCAACGCGCCGCAGCACATTAGGGCCCGGGTGTCAGGCGAATTGGCGGGTCGGCAGAGGGCGCGGCGGCAGGTCGAGCATCAGGTGCCAGTAAGCCCAGGACCGACCGTCGATGATGCCGGGCGGTGCCTGCTCGAGCGCGTCCCTCAAGCCGTCGTCGCTGATGTAGCGGCGCAAGGTCAGCATGTCTTCATGGGTTGCGTAACGAAAGGCATAGGCCAGGAACCGCTTCGCATCCCCCAGCGCCTGTTCAGGTGCCTCGAACCAGATCACGCGACTGGCTACGGCCCGGGTGTCGTCGTTCAGCGGCAGGGGCATCAAACACCCGCCTTTCGGGGTGCCACGGCCTGCAGATCCGGCAGGGTGCTCAGATCCACGCCCCTGACAGCTTGGCCCAATGTGTCCTTTAAGGCGATCGGCAGGGCGGTGAGCATCGGATCATGGAAATAGGACAGCGCCTTCAGCGCCGACTGGGGTGAAAAGGAGGGTCCATAGATCGCCCGACCCGCCGCCAGCATGTCGGCGAGGCTCAACCCCGCCCCCAGCAGGGCACCGACATCGATGTAATCCTTCGCCTCGGCGCGCACCTGGACGACGGAGACCTTTGTGCCGGCCAGGTCGATCAGGTCGGCCACGGCCAGACCCGTGTCGTCGGCGCGCAATGGCTCCCGGACCCGACCCAGTCTCGGGACGCCGAAGAACGAAAGCTTGATCGGACCGTCGCGATCAAGCGTCACGCTGAGCGTCTCGGGCTCCACCTGGGTGACGATCGCACCGTCCAGGATGGCCAGGTCTTCCAGCAGGCGACGTGGGTCGATCGCGTGAGGGATGAAGAAGTCGAAGTCGATCGAGTCGCGATGACCCAGATGGAGCGCGATGGCCGTCCCGCCGTAAAGAACATACTCGGGCGGCAGGGTCGACAACTCAGCCCATAGCCGCCTTTGAGCCGCAGGCAGACTGGTCAGCCGGGGCGTGAAGGTTCCGGCCATCCCATCACATCCGGAACACGCCGAAGGTCGTGTCCTCGATCGGCGCGTTCAGGCTGGCGCTGATCGCTAGACCCAGCACGTCCCGCGTCTGCGCCGGGTCGATGATCCCGTCGTCCCACAGGCGGGCGGTGGCATAGTAGGGATTGCCCTCGTCCTCGTATTTCTGGCGGACCGGCGCTTTAAAGGCTTCCGCCTGTTCCGGCGTCCAGCTGTCGGCGTCGCGGTGGACGGTGGCCAGCACCGCCGCCGCCTGTTCGCCGCCCATGACGCTGATCCGGCTGTTGGGCCAGGTGAACAGGAAGCGCGGCGAATAGGCCCGCCCGCACATGCCGTAGTTTCCGGCCCCGAAGCTGCCGCCGATTAGGACGGTGAACTTGGGCACATTGGCCGAGGCGACGGCCGTGACCAGCTTGGCCCCGTCCTTGGCGATCCCGCCCGCCTCGTACTTCCCGCCGACCATGAAGCCCGAGATGTTCTGCAGGAACACCAGCGGGATCTTCCGCTTGCAGGCCAGTTCGATGAAATGCGCCCCCTTCAGCGCGCTCTCGCTGAACAGCACGCCGTTGTTGGCCAGGATGGCCACCGGATAACCCCAGATGCGGGCGAAGCCGCAGACCAGGGTCTGGCCATACAGCGCCTTGAACTCCTCGAACTCCGAGCCGTCGACCACCCGCGCGATCACCTCGCGCGCGTCATAGGGGGCCCGCACGTCGTCGGGGATCAGGCCGTACAGCTCCTCGGCGTCGAAGGCCGGGGCGCGGGGTTCCCGCACATCCAGATCGATGCGTTTGAGGGTATTCAGATGGCAGACGATGTCCCGCACGATCTCCAGCGCGTGCTCGTCGGTCTCGGCGACATAGTCGACCACGCCGGACTTGCGACCGTGCGTCTCCGCCCCGCCCAGTTCCTCGGCCGAGATGACCTCGCCGGTCGCGGCCTTCACCAGCGGCGGTCCGGCCAGGAAGATGGTGCCCTGGTTGCGGACGATGACCGTCTCGTCCGACATGGCGGGCACATAGGCCCCGCCCGCCGTACACGACCCCATGACGCAGGCGATCTGCGGAATGCCCTGGGCCGACATCCGCGCCTGGTTGAAGAAGATGCGGCCGAAATGATCGCGGTCAGGGAAGACCTCGGCCTGGTGCGGCAGGTTGGCCCCGCCGGAATCGACCAGATAGACGCAGGGCAGACGGTTCTGTTCGGCGATCTCCTGGGCCCGCAGGTGCTTCTTCACCGTCATCGGGAAATAGGCGCCGCCCTTCACCGTCGGATCGTTGGCGACGATCATGACCTCGCGGCCGGACACGCGCCCGACGCCGCAGATCATCCCGGCCCCGGGGGCCTCGTCATTGTACATGCCGTTGGCCGCCAGCTGGCCGACCTCCAGGAAAGGAGAGCCGGGGTCCAGCAGCCGCTCGACCCGGTCGCGCGGCAGCAGCTTGCCTCGCGCCACGTGCCGGTCGCGGCTGGCGTCCGACCCGCCCCGCCCCGCCTGGGCCACCCGCGCGCGCAGCTCGGCGTTCAGGGTGGTGTTGTGGGCGTGCAGCGCCTTGAAGGCGGCGCTGGCGGGATCGACGGCGGAGGTCAGCTTCGGCATGGCGGTTGGTTTAGGGGGGTTTGAGGTCGTCGGAAAGGCTTCCCTCTCCCCTTGCGGGAGAGGGCTCGAGCGCCCGCGAGCGAAGCGAGTGGACTTGCGCGAAAGGGTGAGGGGTCTCTCTGCCTAACGGGTGAGATCGAGTGTCACCCCTCACCCGACCGCGCCAGAACGACGGCTACGCCGCCGTGCGCGATCTCCCTCTCCCGCAAGGGGAGAGGGCTACTTCTTCAACAACCGATCCCGCGCCGCATTGAGCTTCGCCGCCAGCCCCTCGGTCCCGCCCTGATCCGGATGCGCCCGCCCCATCAGCCGGCGCCAGGCCGCGTTCACCGCCTCCGGCGTCGCCCCCGCCGGCACCCCCAGGATGGACCGGGCCTCGGCGTCGTCGATCGCCTCGCGCTTCACCGCCACGGTTCGCATCCGCGACGCCACCACCAGCCACAGCGCCGCCCCGACCAGGCCCGCGCCGCTGACCCAGGCCCCCTTGGTCAGCGCCAGCACCCCGCCCACCAGCAAGGCGGCCGAGACCAGGGTCGCCGCCACGCGCCAATGACCCCGGCGCGGTCCCTCGGTCTGGCGGCCCAGGCGGATCAGGGCCCAGACCACGATGCCCGCCATCACGAGCCAGATCAGGCCCATGCGAAATGTCCGATCAAGCGGCGGCGTCGAGTGCGGGCAGGCTGACGTCGTCCAGGCCGAGCGCCTGCATCAGGTTGCGCATCTCCTGGCGCGCCGCGACGTGCGCCAGCGACACCGCCACCGGCCGGACCTCGTTGGACAGGTCGGCGACCGTCAGGCCGAAGGGGAACAGCTCGCGATAGATGACCCGGTCGCGCAGGCCCGGACCGACGCGGAACCCGACCCGCTTGGCCAGCTTCAGCATCCGCTCCTCCAGCCGGCGACGGTTGCGCGCCTCGGCCACGGCCATGCGGTTGACGACCACGATCCAGTCGATGGCGGCGTGGCGGCCCTCCTTGATCGCGCGGTGCTTGCGGGCTTCCCACACGCTCTCAGAATAGGTCGAGGGCTTGAGCAGGTCCAGGGTCACCGGATCGACGGTGCCCAGCATGTCGAAATCGACGAAGCTGTCGTTCATCGGCGTCACGATCTGGTCGGCGCGGGCGTGGGCGGCGCGCGACAGGGCGGTGTCGCCCCCGGGCGTGTCGATCAGGATGACCTCGGCCCCGCTGGCGACGGCCTCGCCGAAGGCGGCCTCGAACCGAGCCAGCTGTTCGGTTTCGTCGGCCTTGGCCAGGGCCTTGCCGTCGCCGAGATCCGGCTCCGTCGGCATCGGCAGGGTCACGCCGTTGGCGGCGGTCCAGGCGGCCCGGTGCGAGAAGAAATGCGCCATCGAGCGCTGACGCAGATCAAGGTCCAGGATGGCGACCTTGCGGCCCGCATGCAGCAGACCGCAGACGATGTGGATGGCCAGGGTGGACTTGCCCGCCCCACCCTTCTCGTTGCCGACGACGATGACCTGAGCCTGATGGGTATGGGGCTGCGTCATGACCTTGAGATCCGGATGCTGGCGACCACCGACTCACACGGCCGGTCATCATGGTGCGCCAGAGTCGGACGCGCGGCCCCATCCGTCAACGGAAGCCTGAGCCACGCCTGTGGATCACCCGCGGCGCAGGCAGCCCAGCGCGGCGGCGTCGGCGGCGCGGCACACGGCGCGCGCGTCGTCGGACGGCACGGTCACCTTCAGCCGGGTCAGGGTGCGACCTTCGACCTCGACCGTCTCGAAGGCCGGGCGATGGACGGAGACCGCCCCGCCCGCAGAGCTGATCCGGGTCCAGGCGGCGCGGGCGGCGGCGGGGCTGGCGAAGGCCCCCAGTTGCAGCGTCTCGCGCGGGGCGGCTTCCGGGGCCGAGGGTGGCCGTGTCGGCAGGGGCACCGGCCGGTCCAGGAGCGGTGGGTCTACGGGCGGCCGGTCCACGACCCTGCGCAGCATGGCGTTCGTCACGGCGGGCGCGGCGGCGGCGACCATCGCCGGCGCCTGTTCGATCGCGCCCCGCAGGCCGACGTCCCGGGCATCCCAGAGCGCGTGCGGATCCATCACCTCGACCCGCAGCCCGCCGGGGTTCTCGACGGCCTCGGCGCTCACCTCGACCGGGCGCGGGCGTTCGGCGTGGGCGGCCGGTTCAGCGCCGAGGGGGATGCTGGCCACGCTCTCCGCCAGCGATTCGAAACGACGCGGATCGCCCTCGACCTGACCGCACGACGCGGTTGCGAGGCCGACGAGACAGAGGACAAGGACTGGACGAAGCGTTGTGCCGGGCGTCATAAGCCGCACTCTGGACCGGGACCGTTTTCCGCCCCGTGGACAAACACGCTTAAGTCGAAGGGTTAATCGGGTAAGCATGACGGACACCACTGCACCCCTACCCATCGCGCGAAACGTCGAGGCGTTGCGTGCGACCGTGCGCGACTGGCGACGTCAGGGGTTCACCGTGTCTTTCGTGCCGACCATGGGGGCGCTTCATGAGGGGCATCTGACCCTGGTCCGCGAGGCGGGACAGCGGGCCGACAAGGTGGTCGCCAGCGTCTTCGTCAACCCGACCCAGTTCGCGGCCCATGAGGATCTGGGCACCTACCCGCGTCGCGAGGCCGAGGACGCCGAGATGTTGGCCGGAGCCGGCTGCCATCTGCTGTTCGCGCCGAGCGTGCAGGCGATGTACCCCGACGGATTCGTCACCACGGTCACCGTCGGCGGTCCGTCCAGGGGACTGGAGACGGATTTCCGACCCCATTTCTTCGGCGGCGTCGCCGTGGTGGTGGCCAAGCTGCTGAACCAGGTCCAGGCCGACGTCGCCATGTTCGGCGAGAAGGACTACCAGCAGCTGCGGGTCGTCACCCGCATGGCCCGCGACCTCGACATCCCGACCGAGATCGTCGGCGTGGCCACGATGCGTGACGGCCATGGTCTGGCGCTGTCCTCGCGCAACGCCTACCTGTCCGAGGCGGAACTGGACATTGCCCGCCGCCTGAACGGCGTCCTGGCCGAGGCCGCCATCAAGGCGGCCGGTCGCCGCCCGATCGCCGGTGTCGAGCGCGACGCCTATACGGACCTGCTGAAGGCCGGATTCGAGCGGGTCGACTATGTCGCCGTGCGCCGGGCCGACGATCTCGGTGCCTTTCCCGACGGCGTGGTCGATGCCCCGGCGCGAATCCTGGCGGCCGCCTGGCTCGGGAAGACACGACTGATCGACAACCTGCCCATCTAGGGCTGTGGCGGCTTGACGCAGCCCCGGACCTGATGTTTCCCTCCGCTCGCAGAACGGGGGAATTTGAAATGAACAGGGTTGGGACTTTCGCCGCCGCCGCGTCGGGCTTGGTCTTGCTCACGGCGTGTCAGCCGGCCGCGACGAGCTCGGCCCAGGCTCAGGCCGACACCGATCCGCACGTGGTCGCCGCCACCGACATCGCGGCGGGACGCTACATCGTGCTGGTCGGCGGCTGCAACGACTGCCACACGCCCGCCTACGCCCAGACCGGCGGCGCGCAACCGCCTGAAAGCGAGTGGCTGAAGGGCAGCATCGAGGGCTTCACCGGCCCTTGGGGCACCAGCTACGCCAAGAACCTTCGCCTGACCGTCGCCGGCATGACCGAAGACCAATGGGTGGAGACGCTGGCCACGGGCACCGGCCTCCCGCCCATGCCCTGGCCCAGCGTCAAGGCCATGTCCGATGCGGACAAGCGCGCGGTCTACCGCTACATCAAGTCCCTGCCGGGCGACGCCGGCGAAGTCGCGCCGGCCGCCTTGCCGCCGGGCGTCGCTCCGTCCGGTCCGTCGGTGAAGATGGGCTGATTAGCCGATCGCCCCCACGCAGCCTTCGGCGTCGCCCGGCGTCAGGGCGGCGTCGGTCAGGGCCAGGGTCCAGCCGTGGTGGGTGTTCAGGCCCCAGCGACGCGCCCCGCCGCCGTCGCCGGCGTCGCCCCCGGCCGTGACGATGACGCTGCGGCCCTTCGGCAGGGCGGCCGGATCGATCTTGCCGATGGCCAGGGCGGTCGGCTGCCCCCCCGCCTGGCCGAAGCCGTCGAACACGCTGAGCGATGACCAGTCCCGCCGCAGCCCGACCCACCACGGGTCATCGGTGTTGACGGCCAGGACCGCCACGCCCTTGCCCTCGGCGGCAAAGGCCAGGGCCGCCTGCGGATCGCGCACCATGCGGATGGCGGCGGCCATGCCGAAACGGTGGCGGGCCCCGTCGAAGGCCCGGGTCGGATCGGTGGGGGCCCAGACCTGGACCTGAAGCTGGCCCTGTCGCGCCAGACCCCAGCCGACGATCTCGCGCCACAGACCGGACACCGCCTCGGCGTTGCCCGGTTCGGCCTGGTCCAGCATGCGGGTCAGGACGGTCTGCTCGCGATCCGGGCGCAGTTTGGTGTGGGGCCCGTGGGGCGCGTCCTTGGCCTGGCCGACTTTCGCGGCAATGGCCAGGCGGCGTTGGAACAGGGCCAGCAGCTGGTCATCGACGCTGTCGATCTCGGCACGCAGGGCGGCCAGGGCCATCTGCTCGGGGGACATCGCCTCGGGAGTCACGTCAGGCCAGGCGGGTTGGGTGTTGGCATTCGGCATGGATCAGGGCTTTCAAAGGATTGTTCGATAAGGGGCAAGGGTGCGCCGCCGCCCGTCTGGGGCGGTCGCCGGCGAGGCTGCAGGAGCGGATGCCGCTCGAGGCCTCAGCCGGCGTATCGAAAGCCGTAGAAACGATAGCCGAAATAGAGGTCGGCCGCGCGCGAACGGGGCATCGGGGTCTGGGTCGAGGCGCGCAGCGGAGACATGGGTCAGTCCGATGTTCCGGATCGACAGCGATCCGTACCCTCTAAGACACGCAAGGATCGTGCGGCGTCAAGCCGCCGCGCGCGCCAGAAGGACAAACCGCGTGCGGTTCTCGGTCGAATCCTGGAGATCGTGGCGCAGAACCGACAGGCCGTAGACCTCGGCCGCGGCCAGGGGCGCGAGAGCCGCGTGGCTGCGATCGCCGCCCTCCGCCACGGCGCGGGCCGCCCCCGCGGTATCGAAGGCCTCGACGACCTCGACCCCCATCGCGGCCAGCTTGCCCGCGCACTGGCGCAGGGCGACGGGATGGCTGGAGACGGTCCGGATCTCTCCGATTTCGACCCCATCCAGCGCCATCAGGGCGATTTGGATCGGCCGCCAGACATCGGCGACCTGCTCCAGTTTCGCCGAGGCGACCAGGGTGGCAGCCGGCTCGACCGCGCCGATGGTCGAGTTCTCGACCGGAATGAGCGCGCAGTCGCAAGCGCCCGACTTCACCGCCTCGATCGCCTCGGCGAAGGTCTCGAACGGCACATGCTCGTCCCAGGGCCGCAGTTCGACGCAGGCTTCGTGGCTGAAGGCCCCGGGCGCGCCCTGGAAGGCGGTGCGCCCGCCCCGGTCGTCGTTGTCGGGTCGGCCGATCTCGTTCATTCGCTCTCTCGCCGTTGCGCGCCGGAGATGCCTCGAACCTGGGGCGCGAACAAGGCCCCTCGTCTTGCCTCGTGCCGTCCCAGACGCCAAGAGTGATCGCGACCGTGCCCTTCCATGAGACCGCCGCATGCCTGCTTCGAGCCCTGGAAGTCGCCGATCGGTCCTGATGGGCCTGGGGGGCCTGGCCCTGGGCGGACCATCGCTGGGCGGCTGCGTCACGGCTCCCCCGCCTGCGCCGCGCGCCCGACGCCCGCGGTTCGTCGCGCCGCCGCTGGCGCCGTACCGGCTGGACCCATCCCTGATCACGCGGATCACGGTCTGCACCCGCCCCTTCCGCCCCCAGGGCCCGCGCATCGAGGCGGAAACCGTCGGCGACAAGCGGGTGGTGCACAACTACGGCCACGGCGGCAGCGGCTGGTCCCTGTCCTGGGGCTCGGCCGAGATCGTGCGCGGCCTGGCGCTGGAGGGCGGCACCCGGGAGGTGGCGGTGATCGGCTGCGGGGCCCTGGGCCTGACGGCGGCGACCCTACTGCAGCGCGCGGGGGCCAAGGTGACCATCTATGCGGCCGAGCGTGTGGCCCAGGCGCGGTCGGCGCGGGCGACGGGGCTGTGGACGCCGGACTCGCGGATCGCCGACCTCGATCGTGTCGATCCGGTCTTTCCGGCGCTGTGGGAGCGGATGGCGCGGTCGTCATGGGCCATGCACCAGACCTATGTCGGCCTTCCGGGCGAGCCGGTCGCCTTCCTGGACCGTTATGCCCTGCAGGGCGGCCCCCAAGTTTCAGGCCGGATGGCGGCGGCAGCCCCCGCGCCGACTCCGGCCGGACCGGCGCGGGTCCGGTTTGCCGAGTACGCCAGCCGGCTGAACGACATCGTGCCTCAGCCGCATGCGCTGGACCGGCTGCAGCACCCCTTCCCGGTCCAGGGCGCGCGGGTGGGACCGAACATGCAGTTCAACATCGCCGAACTGGGTCACAGGCTGATGTCCGACTTCCTGGCCGAAGGTGGACGGATCGAGCCTCGCACCTTCCGCGCGCCGGGCGATCTGGCGGCCCTGGCCGAACCGGTCGTGGTCAACTGCACCGGCTATGGGGCCCGCGCCCTGTTCGGCGACGACAGCCTGGTGCCCGTACGGGGTCAAATGACCTGGCTGCCGCCCCAGCCCGAGGTTCGGTACAGCGTCTATTATGACGGCGTCGGCCTGATCTCGCGGCCCGACGGCGTTGGGGTCCAGGCCCTCAGGGGCGGCGACATGGTCGGCTACGGCGACGCCAAGGAAACGATCGACCGCGCCGAGGCGGAGGCCGCGATCCTGCGGGCCGCCGTCCTGTTCGAGGCCGCCGGCTTCAAGGCCTGAACCCTAGGCCGCCTGCGACCGGTTGAGCCGTCCCGACTTCAATCGCTCGGCCACCAGGAAGGCCAGTTCCAGCGCCTGGTCGGCGTTCAGGCGCGGGTCGCAGTGCGTGTGGTAGCGGCTGGACAGGTCGTCCTCGGACACCGCCTGGGCCCCGCCGAGGCATTCGGTGACGTTCTGGCCGGTCATCTCCAGATGGACGCCGCCGGGGTGGACCCCCTCATGCTCGGCCACCTCGATGAAGCCCTTCACCTCGCCCAGGATCCGGTCGAACGGGCGCGTCTTGTAACCGCTTGCGGCCATCAGGGTGTTGCCGTGCATCGGGTCGATCGACCAGATCACCCGCTTGCCGTGGGCCTTGGCCGCCTTCATCAGGCGCGGCAGGCGGTCGTGGACCTTGTCGTGGCCGAAGCGGCCGATGACGGTCAGACGGCCGGGCGTATTGTCCGGGTTCAGGGCGTCGATCAGGGGCAGGAGATCGTCCGGCTCCATGGTCGGGCCGCACTTCACCCCGATCGGGTTCTTGATGCCGCGCATGAATTCGACGTGGGCCCCGTCCAGCTGGCGGGTGCGCTCGCCGATCCACAGCATGTGGGCCGAGGTGTCGAACCATTCGCCCGACCCGCCGTCCAGCCGCGTCAGGGCGCTCTCGACGTTCAGCAGCAGGGCCTCGTGCGAGGTGAAGACCTCGACCCGGCTGAGATCCGGATGGGTCTCGGGCGTGACGCCGACCGCCTCCATGAAGGCCAGGGCCTCGGCGATCTTGTCGGCCAGCTCGCGATACTGGGCCCCGATGCCGTTGTCGGCGAAACCCTGGGTCCAGCGGTGGATGTTGTACAGATCGGCATAGCCGCCGCCGGCGAAGGCGCGCAGCAGGTTCAGGGTTGAGGCCGACTGGTTGTAGGCCTTCAGCAGACGCTGGGGGTCGGGCACCCGCTCTTCCGAGGTGAAGCCCATGCCGTTGATGATGTCGCCGCGGTAGCTGGGCAGGGTGACGCCGTCGATGGTCTCGACGCCCGAGCTGCGCGGCTTGGCGAACTGACCGGCGATGCGGCCGACCTTCACCACCGGCTTGCGCCCCGCGAAGGTCAGGACCACGGCCATCTGCAGCAGCAGGCGGAAGGTGTCGCGGATGTTGTCGGTCGAGAACTCCTTGAAGCTCTCGGCGCAGTCCCCGCCCTGCAGCAGGAAGGCCTTGCCGGCCTCGACGTCGGCCAGACGCTCCTTCAGCCGCCGCGCCTCGCCGGCGAAGACGAGGGGCGGCAGGGCGCGCAGCTCGTCCTCGACAAGGCCGAGGGCGTGCGCGTCCGGATAGTCCGTCGGCATCTGCACGACGGGCTTGTTTCTCCAGCTTTCAGGGGTCCAGCGCGTATTCATTGGCATAGGATAGGCGTCTCCGCCGCCTGAGACAATGAACGTGCTGGCGAGAATGGAGCGTGGTATGTTGCAGCCATGGATGAGCTTCTGTCCCGCATCACCATCGAGCCCGACAAGAACTTCGGGAAACCCAGCATCCGGCGCATGCGGATCCGTGTGCAAGACGTGCTGGAGATGTTGGCGGCGGGCGATCCGCCAGAGGAAGTTCTCGATGCCTACCCGGATCTCGAGCCCGATGACATCCGAGCCTGCATTGCCTACGCCAATGCCGTGATCACCGGGCGGGATATCGTCGTGGCGTGAGGTTTGTCGTCGATGCCAATCTGCCTCCGGACATAGCCGACTGGCTGAGATCGCGCGGACACGATGCGGTCGCCGTAAGGGACCTCGGTCTACGCGAAAGCCCGGACGGTCCGATTTGGGATGCCGCCCTCGCAAGGGGCGCCGTCGTCATCACGAAAGACGCCGACTTCGCCATGTGGGCCTTGTCCAGAGACCCAGCCCCGAGGATCGTCTGGCTGCGCACCGGCAACTTGAGACGACGCGCGCAGCTGGAGCATCTGGATAAGGTCTGGCTGAGCGTCCTGAACCGCCTCGCCAACGACGCCCCCATCGTCGAGGTTTGGTAGCCGCTCAACCCGCGCTAACGTCCTGCGACTGTTTGACCTTCAGGGTCACCAGCTCCTCGGCCATGGTCGGGTGGACGGCGCAGGTGGCGTCCCACTGGGCCTTGGTCAGGCCGGCCTTCACGGCGATGGCGGCCAACTGGATCATCTCGGGCGCTTCCGGCCCGACGATGTGGACCCCGACCACGCGGTCGTTGGAGGCGTCGACCACCAGTTTCATCAGCACCCGCTCGTCCGAACCTGTGAAGGCGTATTTCATCGGCCGGAAGCGGGTCACGTAGACGTCGACCGCGCCGGAACAGCTGTGGCGCGCCTCGCTCTCGCTCAGGCCGACGACGCCGACCGGCGGCTGGCTGAACACCGCCGTGGCCACGGCCTCGTAGTCGAAATGCTGGGGGTTGTCGTTGTAGACGGTCTCGTGGAAGGCCACCGCCTCGCGGATGGCGACGGGGGTCAGGTTCATCCGGTCGGTGACGTCGCCTATGGCCCAGATGTTGTCGGCCGTGGTCCTGGACAGGGTGTCGACCTGGATCGCGCCCTTGTCGTTCAACTGGACCCCGGCGGTCTCCAGACCCAGGGACTTGACGTGCGGAACCCGGCCGGTGGCGAACATGACCACGTCGGTCTCCAGCTCCATGCCGTTGCCCAGCACGTTCAGCAGGCCGGTCGGCGTCTTGCGGATCTCGGTGTGCTGACAGCCCAGGACGACCTTGATGCCGCGCTTCTCGATCTCGCCGGCCAGGTGGGCGCGGACGTCGTCGTCGAAACCGCGCAGGATGTTGGGGCCGCGATAGATCAGGGTGGTCTCGACCCCCAAACCGGCGAAGATGCCGGCGAATTCCACCGCGATATAGCCGCCGCCCGCGATCAGGATGCGCTTGGGCAGTTCCGGCAGGTGGAAGGCCTCTTCCGAGGTGATGGCGTGTTCGATGCCGGGCAGGCCCTCGGGCATCCAGGGCCGGCCACCGGTGGCGATCAGGATGCGTTCGGCGGTGATGATGCGGTCGCCGCCGTCCTCACCCTTGCCGGCGATGGACACGGTGTGGGCGTCGGTCAGGACGGCGCGGCCGTGGATCAGGTCGACCCCGGCCTTGCCCAGGTTGGCGGCATAGATGCCCGACAGGCGGGCGATCTCGACGTCCTTGGTCTCGATGAATTTCGGCCAGTCGAAGCGGGCATCGATGGTCCAGCCATAGCCCTCGGCGGTCTCGAACTGGTGGGCGAAGTCGCTGGCCATGACCATGAATTTCTTGGGCACGCAGCCGCGGATCACGCAGGTCCCGC